>NZ_DATILJ010000198.1:0-11414 GCF_035476535.1 Aquabacterium sp. | reverse complement strand
AACAGGCCATGGCGCGCTGGATGGCCCGCAGCGCCAGCGAAAACCGCCACGGCCGCCACCGCTATGCCTGCGAGGACTTCCTCGTCTCAAACGACGAGATCGACGCCCGCCTGATGTTCTATCGCCAGCGTTACGCGGTGGCTTACGAAAACGCCCGGGCCACGCAAGGCAGCATGGACCTGCACGCCCCCACGCCGCAGGCCCAGCCTCACACGTCGGCCAGCACCCTCAGGTGAGCCACGACGCTGCGCGCCAGCGCGCTCAAGGCATAACCGCCTTCCAGACAGGAGACGATACGACCCTGGCAATGGCGATCGGCCAGGTCCTTCATGCGCCGCGTGATCCATGCGTAGTCGGCCTCGACCAGGCCGAGCTGGCCGAGCTCGTCCTCACGATGCGCGTCGAAGCCGGCCGAGATGAACAGCATCTGCGGGCGGAACTCCTCGAGCCGCGGCATCCACATGGCATCGATGATGCCGCGCACTTCCATGCCGCGGGTGTACGGCGGGATCGGCACGTTGATCATGTTGGTGCCCATCGGCACCCCGCCGCTGTTGGGGTACAGCGGATGCTGGAAGAAGCTGGCCATCAGCACGCGCTCGTCACCGGCGATGATGTCTTCGGTGCCGTTGCCGTGGTGCACGTCGAAGTCGATGATCGCCACGCGCTGCAGGCCGAGCACATCGAGTGCGTGGCGCGCGGCCACCGCCACGTTGTTGAAGAAGCAGAAACCCATCGCGGCATCGCGCGTTGCGTGGTGGCCGGGCGGGCGGATGGCGCAGAAGGCATTCGCCACCTCGCCCTTGACCACCGCCTCGGTGGCCGCGACGGCCGCGCCCGCCGCGCGCAAGGCAGCGCGCAGCGTGGCCGGGCAGGCAAAGGTGTCGGGGTCCAGCGCGCGAGGTTGGCCGCTGCGCTGCACCTCTTCCAGCAGGTCTTTCAGCTCCGCGACATGGCGGGAGGTGTGCGCGCGCTGCAACTGGTCCAGCGTGGCCAGCGGTGCGTCGCGGTGCTGCAAGGCCACATCCAGGCCCGAGCTCAGCAACTGGTCGGAGATCGCATCCAGGCGTTGCGGGCACTCCGGGTGGCCCTCGCCCATATCGTGCAAACGGCACTCGGCATGTGTGTAGAACGCGGTGGGCATCGGCAGCGTGCAAATTTTGGGCTATGGTGCCGCGCATGGCTGAACTCACCCTTGCGCAGCGCTTGTCTCGACTGACGGACCAGATTAGCACGATCATCGTTGGCAAAAGGCCGCAGATCGAAGACTGCATCGCCTGCCTGCTGGCCGGCGGCCACCTGTTGATCGAAGACGTGCCCGGTGTCGGCAAGACCACGCTGGCGCATGCGCTGGCGGTGTCGCTGGGGCTGCGCTTTTCACGCGTGCAGTTCACGGCCGACCTGATGCCCTCGGACCTGGTCGGCGTCAGCGTCTTCGAACGTTCCAAGGAAACCTTCGTCTTCCACCCAGGCCCGGTGTTCGCCCAGGTGCTGCTGGCCGACGAGATCAACCGCGCCGGACCGAAGACGCAGAGCGCGCTGCTCGAGGCGATGGAAGAGCACCAGGTCAGCGTCGAAGGCGAGACGCGGCCGCTGCCCAAGCCCTTCTTCGTGATCGCGACGCAGAACCCGACCGACCAGCTCGGCACCTACCCTTTGCCCGAGAGCCAGCTCGACCGCTTTCTGATGTGCATCACGCTGGGCTACCCGGACCGGCTGTCCGAACGCTCGCTGCTGTCCGGCGAAGACCGGCGCCATGTGATCGAGCGGCTGGGCGCGGTGATGAACCCCGCGGAACTGCTCGAAGCCCAGGCCGTGGTGCAGACCGTGAACGTCTCCGATGCGCTGCTGGACTACCTGCAGGCGCTGATCGCCGCCACCCGCTCGGGCAGCTGGTTCGTCGAGGGCCTGAGCCCGCGCGCCGGTATCGCGATCCTGCGCGCCGCACGGGCCCGCGCCCTGCTGGCGCAGCGCGACTACGTGGCGCCGGACGACATCCAGGCCATCCTGCCGCAGACCGCGGCGCACAGGCTGGTGCCGGTGGCCAGCGCCGGCCGCGGCCGCGTCGAGCAAGTGCGCGCGATGGTGGAGGCCGTGGGCTTGCCCTGACCCAGCACGCACGGGACGCCGCGATGCTCGCTGAGCGCATACAGAGCTACTTCGAGAACCGTCTGCCGCGCAGCGACAGCTGGACGCTGGGCCAGGGCAACATCTACATCCTGCCAACGCGCGCGGGCTGGGCCTATGCGGTGACGCTGCTGGTGATGCTGCTGGCCTCGATCAACTACCAGCTGAACCTGGGTTATGCGCTGACCTTCCTGCTCGGCGGCGCCGGCCTGGTCGCGATGCAGCAGACCCACGGCAACCTGCGCCGGCTGACGCTGCGCGTGAAAAGCCCGCATCCGGTGTTCGCCGGCGAGCCGGCCTTGCTGGAGGTGGTGCTGAGCAACCCGTCGAAGGAACGCAATGGCATCGGCGTGGGGGTCTACCGCAGCGGCAACAAGGGCATCGCCTGGGTCGACGTGCCGCTGCAAGGCAGTGCCCATGCCCGGCTGGCCTTCGTGCCGCCGCAGCGGGGCCTGCATGCCTTGCCGACGCTGCTGGCCGAGACCAACTTCCCGCTCGGCCTGTTCCGTGCCTGGACGGTGTGGCGCCCGGCCGGTCAGGTGCTGGCCTACCCGCGCCCGGAGCAACCGGCGCAGGCCCTGCCCGCGGCGCAACCGGTGCCAGGCGGTGCGCAGGTGGCGCAGCTGCGCTCGGGCGGTGAGTTCGATGGCGTGCGCGCCTACCGGCGTGGCGATCCGATGCGCCAGGTGGTCTGGAAGAAGGTTGCCAAGAGCGGCGAGATGGTCAGCCGCGACACCAGTTCCAGCGCCAGCCGCGAACTGTGGCTGGAGTACCACCAGGTGGCGCTACCCGATGCCGAAGCGCGCCTGTCGCGGCTGGCGGCCTGGGTTTTGGCGGCAGAGCGCCTGGGCGCCGGCTTCGGCCTGCGCCTGCCCGGGCTGGTGCTGGAATGCGGCAGCGGCGAGGCCCAGCGCCGGGCCGCGCTCGAGGCGCTGGCGCTGTGGCAGGGGCCGGTGGCATGATCGGCGTGACGACGCCGACGCCGGTCCCGTCGATGCCCACCGGCTCGGTTCGCAGCCAATGGGCCAAGCTGCCCCGTGAAGCCCGAGACACGCTGTTCCAGCTGGCCGTGATCGGCTGGATCATCCTGCCGCACCTGAACCACCTGCCTTGGTGGTGCGGCACCTTGACCGCGGTGGTGCTGTTCTGGCGCGGCTACCTCGCGGTCATCAATGGCGCGCTGCCAAGCCGCTGGACGGTGATCGGCCTGCTGGTCATCGCCACCGGATTGACGCTGTGGACCGAGCGCACCCTGTTCGGCAAGGATGCCGGCGTCACGCTGCTGGTGGTGCTGATGGGACTGAAGACGCTGGAGCTACGCGGCCGACGCGATGCGCTGGTGGTGTTCTTCCTCGGCTTCTTCCTGGTGCTGACGCATTGCCTGTATTCGCAGTCGCTGCTGACCGCGCTGGCCATGGGCATCTCCACCTGGGGGCTGTTGACCGGTCAGGTACTGGCCAGCATGCCGGTGGGTCGGCCCACGCTGCGGCGGGCCGGCGGCATCGCCGCGCGCGCGGCGCTGCTGGGCGTGCCGCTGATGGTGCTGCTGTTCCTGCTGTTCCCGCGTTTCGGCCCGCTGTGGGGCTTGCCGCAGGACGGGCTGGGGCGCACCGGCCTGTCCGGCACCTTGCGCCTGGGCGGCGTGGCCGACGTGGCCAACGACGATGCGATCGCGTTCCGCGTGCGCTTCACTGGCCTGCCGCCGCCACCGGACACGCTGTACTTCCGCGGCCCGGTGCTGTCGCAGTTCGATGGCCTGGAATGGCGTCAGACGCCGCATCCCGCCGGCATGCCGCGGCAGCCCGCCGAATTGCGCCTGATCGGCGCAGGCCTGCCCTACGAGCTGCTGCTGGAGCCGATCCGCCTGCCGCTGCTGCCCCTGCTGGAAGCCACACCCGACCAGCCTGGTAGCGCGCCCCGGATCGCCGGCTGGCCGCTGCGGCTGAACGAAGATCTGCAGTGGCAGACCGACCGGCTGATCACCGATCGCCTGCGCCTCCAGGTCGAAGCCTGGACCCGCTTCGAACTCGGGCCGCGGGAGATGCTGCCCAGCGGCTTCGAACTGACGCGCCTGCCCGCGGACAGCAACCCGCGCTCCGTGGCCTGGGCCCGTGCCTTGCGAGCCGAGCCCCACCATGCGAACGCGGATGCCCGTGCGCTGGCGCAGGCCGTGATGCAGCACATCCGCAGCGCCGGCTTCAGCTACACGCTGGCCCCCGGCACCTACGGCCGCCAGTCCATCGACGAGTTCTGGTTCGACCGCAAGCAAGGCTTCTGCGAACACTTCGCCGCCAGCTTCGTGGTGATGATGCGCGCCATGGGGGTGCCCGCCCGCATCGTCACCGGCTACCAGGGTGCCGAGCCGGCCGATGCGGACGGTTGGATGGTGGTGCGCCAGAGCAACGCCCACGCCTGGGCCGAATACTGGCAAGCCGGCAGCGGCTGGCGCCGCGCCGACCCCACCGCCGCCGTGGCGCCCGACCGCGTGAACGCCGGCCGCTCGCTGGCCCCCCGCGCCGGCCTGGTGGCTGGCGCGCTGACGACGATGAGCCCGGCGCTGGCCGAACAGCTGCGCCGCACCTGGGAACTGCTGGACAACCGCTGGAACCAGTGGGTGATGAACTACTCGCGCAGCCGCCAGTTCGATCTGCTGGAATCGCTGGGTGTCAGCGCCCCGAGCTGGCAGGACCTGGCGGTCACGCTGATCAGCCTGCTCAGCGCGGTGTCGCTGGCGGCTGCCGGCTGGGCCTGGTGGGACCGCCATCGGCAGGACCCCTGGCAGCGCCTGCATCGCCACATCCGCGAGGCGCTGGTGGCGCTGGGCATCGACGCGCTGCCGCACCACGCGCCGAACACGCTGGCGCAGCTGGTTCGTGCACGGCTCGGCGCGGCCGGCGAGACGCTGGCCACCGCGCTCGAAACGCTGGACCGCAGCCGCTACGGCCCGGCCAACCGCCGCCTGCCCGGCCCCGGCTGGTGGCGCCACTTCGAGCGTGAGGCCAGCCGGCTGCGCCGCCGGCGGGTGCCGGCGCTGCAGCCCGGATAATCGGCCGCATGCATGCTCGCCTTCCCCGCATCACCGGCCACGCCCTTGGACTGTTAGCACTTCTGGCCCTGGCCGCACCGCCCGCCACTGCCTCGCCGCGCAAGCCCAAGCCCAAGCCCGCCGCCGTCCAGCACGATCGCGAGCCCGACCGGGTGACCTACGGCCGCCGCGACGACGTGATGCGCTTCGCCACCGAACTGGCCGAGACGCAGAGCCTGGACCGCGCCGCCGTCGAAGCCGCGCTGGCGCAGGCCCGCTACCTGCCGGTGGTGGCCAGGCTGATCATGCCGCCGCCGGCCGGCACCGCCAAGAGCTGGGCCGCCTACCGCGCGCGCTTCGTCGAGCCCGAGCGCATCCGCGCCGGCGCCGCGTTCTGGCAGGCCCAGCAGCGCTGGCTGGCCGCTGCCGAACAGCGCTATGGCGTACCGCCCGAGATCGTCATCGGCATCCTCGGCGTCGAGACCTACTACGGGCGGCTCACCGGCAGCTTCCGCGTGCTGGATGCGCTGGCCACGCTGGCTTTCGACTTCCCGTCCGGCCGCAAGGACCGCAGCCCGTTCTTCCGCGACGAACTCGGCCAGTTCCTCAAGCTCGCCCAGCGCGAAGGTTTCAGGCCCGAAGCGATCAAGGGCTCTTACGCTGGCGCCATCGGCCTGGGCCAGTTCATGCCCGGCAGCATCCTGCGCCATGCGGTGGACTTCGACGGCGACGGCCACATCGACATGGCCAACAGCCCCGCCGACGTGATCGGCAGCATCGCGCACTACCTGGCCGCGCATGGCTGGCAACGCGGCCTGCCCACGCACTATCCGATCAAGCCGCCGGTGGACACCGCAGCGCGCGCGCTGCTGCTGGCACCGGACATCCTGCCCAGCTTCAGCGCGCAGCAGCTGGCCGACCGGGGTGCCGAGCTGTCCGCCGCCGGCCGCCAGCATGAGGGCCCGCTGGCGCTGGTGGAGTTGCAGAACGGCGACGCCGCGCCGAGCTACGTGGCCGGCACGCGGAACTTCTATGCGGTAACCCGCTACAACTGGTCGAGCTACTACGCGCTGGCGGTGATCGAACTGGGCCAGGCCGTGGCCGCGAGCCCCGGCCTGGCTGCCACGATGGCCACCGCCCCACCCAGCCCCGCCCCCGCTCCCACCGCCACGCCAAGCCCGGCCGCCACCGAGCGCCAGGTCCTGCATGCGCTGTTCGACGCCGCCTGGGAACGTGGCCTGCACGACGACCCGCTGGCCGCCACCTACATCGGCGACCGCCGCTTCGATGCGCTGTGGCCCGACCTGCGCCGCGCGCGCTTCGAGCAGACCGAGGCCGCACTGCGCGCCGACCTGGCGGCGCTGGCGCGCATCCCGCGCGAACGCCTGAGCGCGGCCGACCAGCGCCACCACGATCTGTTCAAGGCCGATCGCGAACAGCGCCTGGCCGCCGCCGCCTTCCACCCGGAGTTCTATGCCCTGAGTCCGCGCGGCGGCGTGCACACGGCCAATGAAGTGGCCGAGCTGATGCGCTTCGAGACCACCGCCGATGTCGAAACCTGGCTGGCCCGCATCGCCGCACTGCCGGCCCACATCGACCAGACCATCGCCTTGCTGCGCGAAGGCATGGCGCAGCGCCGCGTGCCGCCCAAGCTGCTGATCGAACGCGTGTTGCCGCAACTGGCGCAGCAACTGGTCGATAAACCCGAGGCCAGCCCGTTCTACGCGCGCTTTGCACGTTATCAAGATGCCGTACCGGAAGCTGACCGGTCACGCCTGGGTGAAGCCGCGCGGCAGCTGATCGCCCGGCAGCTGATCCCGGCCTACCGCCAACTCGATGCCTTCCTGCGTCAGGACTACCTGCCGGCCTGCCGCGACAGCGTGGGCCTGCGCGACCTGCCCGACGGCGAGGCGTTCTACGCCGAGCGCATCCGCTTCCACACCAGCACCAGCCTGACGGCGGACCAGATCCACGCGATGGGGCTGGAAGAAGTGGCACAGATCCGCCAGCAGATGCAGCAGGTGATGACGCAGGTCGGCTTCAAGGGCAGCCTGGCCGAGTTCTTCCGCTTCCTGCGCAGCGACCCGCGCTTCTATCACCCGACGAGTGACGCGCTGTTCCGCGCCTACGTGGTGGCCGCAAAGCAGATCGAGCCCGAACTGCCGCGGCTGTTCGGCAAGCTCTACCGCACGCCCTTCGGGCTGCGGGCCATCCCCGACATCTCCGCGCCCGGCACCACCGCCGCCTACTACTCCGGGCCCTCGGACGATGGGCGGCGCGCCGGCTACTTCTACGTCAACCTGTACCGGCCCGAGATGCGGCCGATCTGGGAGATCGAGGTGCTCAGCGCGCATGAATCGGTGCCCGGCCACCACCTCCAGATCGCGCTGGCGCAGGAGCAGGCCGAACTGCCGAAGTTCCGCCGCTTCGCCGACCAGACCGCCTTCGTCGAAGGCTGGGCGCTGTATGCCGAGCGCCTGGGCTACGAACTCGGCCTGTACCGCGACCCGTACTCCCGCTTCGGCCAGCTGACCTACGAGATGTGGCGCGCCGTGCGCCTGGTGGTGGACACCGGCCTGCACAGCCGCGGCTGGACGCGCCAGCAGGCCATCGACTACTTCAGCGCCAACGCGCCAAAGACCGAGACCGACATCGTCAACGAGATCGACCGCTACATCGCCGATCCCGGCCAGGCCCTGGCCTACAAGATCGGCCAGCGCAAGATCCTGGCGCTGCGCGCGCAGGCTGAAAGCACGCTGGGTGAACGCTTCGATGTGCGCGCCTTTCACGACGCGGTGCTGGCCAACGGTGCGCTGCCGCTGGACATGCTGGAACGCGACATCGGGGCCTGGATCGCCCAACAGCCGGGTCGCGCGGCGGCAGTGCCGGCCAGCGGCCGCTGAGCGGCCGGCACGCTCCCGCGCCACGCCGGCGCTGTTTACCCGCAAGAACAGCTTGGCCCTTCCGCTTGCATGTTGGCACTGGACAGTGCGTTTGGCACCCGCATAGACTGGGCAATGGGTCGTACAGACGTGCGTCATGCCAACAAGCTGTTGGCCGGTGTTCCCGCGGCCAACCTGCTCGGTGAACAGGACATCCACCTGTTCCGCGAAGGCAGCCACAGCCGCTTGTACGAAAAACTCGGCTGCCGGCTCGACGGCGATTCCGCCCGCTTCACGGTGTGGGCGCCCAATGCGCAGTCGGTCAGCGTGGTCGGCGATTTCAATGGCTGGCAGGCCGGCCGACATGCCGCCGCGCCGCGCGCCGACGGCAGCGGCCTGTGGGAAGCACAGATCCCCGGCGTGACGCAGGGCCAACGCTACAAGTATGCGATCCGCACCGCCAATGGCGATCTGCTCGACAAGGCCGATCCTTTTGCGCGCTATGCAGAAGCACCGCCGGCCACGGCGTCGGTGGCCTGGCGCACCGAAGACTACGTCTGGTCCGATGGCGCTTGGATGCAGGCACGCGCGGCCAGCAATGCGCTGGCCTTGCCGATGTCGGTCTACGAAGTGCATCTGGGGTCGTGGCGGCACGGTGAAGGCGACGCGCTGATCGACTACCGCAGCGCCGCACTGCTGCTGGCCGACTACCTCCGGCGCATGGGCTTCACGCATGTCGAACTGATGCCGGTCACCGAGCACCCCTTCTATGGCTCGTGGGGCTACCAGACCACCGGTTACTTCGCGCCGACGGCCCGCTACGGCACGCCGCAGGACTTCAAGTTCCTGGTCGACACGCTGCACCAGGCCGGCGTCGGCGTGATCCTCGATTGGGTGCCCTCGCATTTCCCGGCCGATGCGCACGGCCTGGCCGGCTTCGACGGCACTGCGCTCTACGAACACGCCGATCCACGCCAGGGTTTCCATCCCGAATGGAACTCGTCGATCTTCAACTACGGCCGCAACGAGGTGCGCGCCTTCCTGTTGTCGAGCGGCCTGTTCTGGCTCGACGAATACCACATCGACGGGTTGCGGGTCGATGCCGTCGCCTCGATGCTGTACCTGGACTACGCGCGCCAGCCCGGCGAATGGATTCCCAACCGCTACGGCGGCCACGAGAACCTGGAAGCCATCGGCTTCCTGCAGCAGCTCACCACCGCCGCCTACCGCGACCATCCCGGCGTGCAGATCATTGCCGAGGAGTCCACCGCCTGGCCGATGGTGTCGCGCCCGGTGCATGTCGGCGGCCTGGGCTTCGGCATGAAGTGGAACATGGGCTGGATGCACGACACGCTGAAGTACCTGCACGAAGACCCGATCCACCGGCGCTGGCATCACAACGAGCTGATCTTCTCGCTGGCCTACGCGTTCACCGAAAACTTCATGCTGCCGCTGTCGCACGACGAGGTGGTGCACGGCAAGCAGTCGCTGCTCGAGAAAATGCCGGGCGACGACTGGCAGAAGTTCGCCAACCTGCGGTTGCTGTTCGGCCACATGTGGGCGCATCCGGGCAAGAAGCTGCTGTTCATGGGCGGCGAATTCGGCCAGCGCCACGAATGGAACCACGACGATGCGCTGGACTGGGGCGCGCTGGCCGGTGATCGCCACAGCGGGCTGCAGCGCTGGGTCGAGGACCTCAACCGCTTCTACCGCGGCGAGCCGGCGCTGTACGAGCTGGATTTCGACGGCGCCGGCTTCGAGTGGATCGACGCCAAGGACAACGAAACCAGCGTGCTGAGCTACCTGCGCAAGGCCCGCGACGGCACTGCCGTGCTGGTGGTGGCCAACTTCACCCCGGTGCCGCGCGACAACCACCTGGTCGGCGTGCCGCGGGCCGGCTACTGGGCCGAACGGCTGAACAGCGATGCCACGCTCTACGGTGGCAGCGGCGTCGGCAACCAGGGCGGCGTGCACAGCGTGCCGGTGTCGGCGCATGGCCGCTTCCATGCGCTGAACCTGCGATTGCCACCGCTGGGCCTGCTGGTGCTCAAGCGCGACGGAGGCGCGGAATGAGCCTGGACAAGCTTCCGCCGGGCCTGGACGACGGGCGCGTGCGCGTCGTCATCGAACACATCACGCCAATGGTCGACAGCGGCCGCTTCCCGATCAAGCGCGTGGCCGGCGACACGGTCGAGGTCGAGGCCGATTGCCTGGCCGATGGCCACGATCTCGTGGCCTGCGCGCTGTTGTGGCGGATTGGCGGCGCGGCAGACTGGCAGCGCACGCCGATGCGGCCGCTGGGCAACGACCGCTGGCAGGCCGCCTTCACGGTGGACAGTGTCGGCAGCTGGGAGTACACGGTCTCGGCCTGGGTCGACCCGCTCCTGTCGTGGCGCAGCGATTTTGCGCGCCGCGTCGACGCTGACGACGTGCGCATCGCCGCACTCGGCGGCGCCGTGCTGATCGCCGAGGCCGCCCTGCGTGCGCCGCCGGGCGCCGAGCGCGACAGGCTGCGCGCCTGGAGCGCCGAGCTGGGCGCGGCCGCCGAAAATAACGCCGATGTGGCGCAGCTGCAGCACATCGGCCTGGACGCCGCCAACGGCGAGATCGCGCAGCGCCATCCCGACCTGCGCCACGCCTTCACCCATCCGCAGTTCCTGGCGGTGACGGTCGAGCGCCTGCGCGCGCGTTTCTCCAGCTGGTACGAATTCTTTCCGCGCTCGGCCTCCGCCGAGCCGGGGCGCCACGGCAGCTTTGCCGACTGCGAAACCTGGCTGCCCTATGTGCAGCGCATGGGCTTCGACGTGATCTACTTCCCGCCGATCCACCCGATCGGTCGTTCGCGCCGCAAGGGCCGCAACAACACGCTCGAGGCCATGGCGGACGATGTCGGCAGCCCCTGGGCCATTGGCGCCGCCGAGGGCGGGCACGAGGCCATCCTCGGCGATCTCGGCACGCTGGCCGACTTTCAGCGCCTGCTGCGGCGGGCCGCCGATCACGGTATCGAGATCGCGCTGGACATCGCCTTCCAGTGCTCACCGGACCATCCCTGGGTGCACGAGCACCCAAGCTGGTTCAAGCGCCGTGCCGACGGCAGCGTGCAGTACGCCGAGAACCCGCCGAAGAAATACCAGGACATCTACCCCTTCGATTTCGAATCGGCGCAATGGCAGGAACTGTGGCTGGCACTGGCCGGCGTGATGGAGTACTGGGTGGCCCAGGGCGTGCGCATCTTCCGAGTCGACAACCCGCACACCAAGGCCTTTCCGTTCTGGGAATGGGCCATCGCCCGGCTGCGTTCCACGCAGCCCGGGCTGGTCTTCTTGTCCGAAGCCTTCACGCGGCCGAAGGTGATGCACCGCCTGGCCAAGCTGGGCTTC
>NZ_DATILJ010000197.1:0-50215 GCF_035476535.1 Aquabacterium sp. | reverse complement strand
GTGGCGGACGATTGGCTGCAGGCGCTGGGCATTGGGCTGTTTGCGCACGGGTTTGCGCGGGCCGATGCGCTGGCTGTGCGTGCGCTCGCTGCAGGCAGTACCGAGCCCGGCTTTTATCGGGCCAAGCGCGAAACGGCCGGGCACTGGATGCGCCATGGGCTGCCGCGGCTGCGGGCGCATCTGGCGGTTGTTGATGCTGAATTGGTGGTAGCACCAGACGGGGTTGGTGCTTTGGGCTGAAGGCGGCGCACTGGGGAGTGGCCGGGATTCCGCCCCGCCCGCCGGGGCGGAATCCCGGCAACTCCCCAGTACACCGTCCACGATCAATCGCGCAGCAGCAGCGAAGTAACGCGGTCACCGGCGGGGCTGCTGCCGTCGCGCTGCCGGGTTCTTGTGCTCAGTCCGTCTTGAATCCGCTGGCCTTGACCACCTGCGCCCAACGCTCGGTCTCGCTGCGCACCAGGGCCTGGGTGGCTTCCGCGCCGGCAGCCATCTCGGTGAAGCCGTTGTCGATGAGCCGGGCGCGAATGTCCGGCGTGCGCAGCGCGGCCAGCATCGCCTGCTCGATGGCCTGGCGCACCGGATCGGGCGTGCCGCTGGGCGCCAGGAGTGCGAACCAGGAGGTGAAGTTCAGCTGCGCGAAGCCGCTCTCGGCAAAGGTCGGCAGCTGCGGGAACAGCGGCGTGCGCTGCGCTGCGGTGGTGGCCAGCGCGCGGATCTTGCCGGTCGCCACCAGCAGCTTGGCCACCGCCGTGGAGGCGAAGCCGCCTTGCACGTCGCCGCTGGCCAAGGCGGCCGTGGCGTCGGGCCCGCTGCGGAAGTGCACCGGCTCGGCCGCGAAGCCGGCCGCGGCGGCCAGCATCTCGCCGCCGAAGTGCACCGGCGAGCCCGCGCCCAGCGTCGAGTACAGCACCGGGTGCTTGCGCGTGCGCATCAGCGCTACGTACTCGGCCACGGTCTGGGCCGGCAAGCTGGCCGGGATCAGGAACACCATGTCCGAGCCGGCAATGGTGGCCAGCCCGCTCAGCTCGCGCAGCGGGTTGTAGGGCAGCTTGCTGAAGGCCGCCGGCGCGATCGCAATGGCGCCCAGCTCGCCCAGCAGCAGCGTGTAGCCGTCGGCCGGGCTCTTGCAGACGGCCTGGGCGGCGATCTGGCCGCCAGCCCCGGGGCGGTTGTCGACCACGAAGCGCCAGCCGGTGCTGTCGCTCACTTTCTGCGTCAGCGCGCGCGCCAGCAGATCGGCCGCGGTGCCGGGCGGAAAGCCCAGCACCACGCGAATGGCGTGTTCGGGAAAGGCCGCGGCCTGCGCGCGGCCAAGGCCGGTGAACAAGGGCAGGGCGGCGGTGAGCAGGTGGCGGCGTTGCATGTGGTGCCTTCCGGTGCGCTCAGCGCGGCGGCGGCCGCGTGCCCGCGTCGATGCGGATCAGTTCGCCATTCATGTACGAACTTTCGACCAGGAAAGCCACCAGCGCGCCGAACTCGGCCGGCGTGCCCATGCGCTTGGGAAACTCCAGCGTCTCGATCAGCTTGGCCTTGATCTCGGGCGGTGCGCCGGCACCCATCGGCGTCTCGAACAGGCCCGGCGCGACGGCCAGCACGCGCACGTTGAATTGCGACAGGTCGCGCAGCATCGGCAAGGTCAGGCCGATCACGCCGGCCTTGCTGGCGGCGTAGGCGATCTGGCCCATCTGGCCTTCGATGCCGGCCAGCGACGAGGTGTTGACGATCACGCCGCGCTCGCCGGTGTCGGCATCGGGTTCGTTCTTGATCATCTCGGCGGCGGCCAGGCGCGCCACGTTGAAGGTGCCGACCAGGTTGATGTCCAGCACGCGGCGGAACTCGGCCAGCGGGTAGGGGCCCTTCTTGCTGACGGTGCGGCCCAGCGCACCGGGGATGCCGGCGCAGTTGACGCAGATGTGGATCGCACCGAAGGCCGCCAGCGCGGCGGCGATGCCTGCCTGCGCCGAAGCTTCATCGCTCACGTCGACCTGGCAGAAGATCGCCTGGTCTGGAAACTCGGCCGCCAGCGCCTGGCCGCGCGCCGCGTTCATGTCGAAGATCGCGCACCTGCCGCCGGCGGCGATGAGCTTGCGCACCGTGCCTTCGCCGAGGCCGGAGGCGCCGCCGGTGATCACGGCGGCCTTGTGTCGGATGTCCATGGAGAGTCTTTCGTTGGATAACAGTGATTCGCAGCGGCCTAAATCATCGGTCTAGTAGCCGCGGAATTCGGGCTTGCGCTTCTCGCCGAACGCGCGCCCGCCTTCGGCCGCGTCCCACGAACGCATGTGCTCGCCGGCGACCAGCTTCTCGGTCTTCACGGCCAGCTCGGCCGGCTGGCTCCAGCCGTCGTTGAGCAGCGTCTTCATGCGCGCCAGGCCGATGGGGCTCTTGCCGGCGATCTTGTCGGCCAGCGCCTGCACCTGGTCTTCCAGCTGCTCGGCCGGCACGGCGCGCGTGACCAGGCCGCACGCGACCATCTGTGCTGCGGGGAACAGCTCACCCGAGTACATCAGTAGCTTGGCCATGGCCAGGCCCACCAGGCGCGGCAGCCGCACAGTGGCGCCGCCGCCGGGCAGCGCGCCGAAATTGGCATGGGCGTCGCCGATCTTCGCGCTCTCGGCGGCGATGATGAAGTCGCACATCAGCGCCAGTTCCAGGCCGCCGCCGCAGCAGGTGCCGTTGACCGCGGCAATCACCGGCTTGGCGCAGCCCAGCAGCGCCTCTTCCATGCCGGCGGCCACCTGCAGGAAGCCGGGCTCGGGGCCGGGCTCGGCGTTCAGCGCCGGTGCATCGGTGAGGTCGGCGCCGGCGCAGAAGCCGCGTCCTTTGCCTGATACCACGATGACGCGCGTTTCGCTGCGTTCACGCAAGTCCAGCCAAGCGCTGCGCAACTCCTTCATGCAGTCGAAGGAGATGGCGTTCAGCGCCTGGGGGCGGTTGAGGTAGAGCCAGGAGACCGGCCCGCGGTGGTCGATCAGCAGGTGCTTGAAGGGCATGTGGGGTTCGCTGTCATGGGTGCGAATGCGCCAGCGGCATCGCGTCAATCCATTGTGCGAACCCGGTCGGCGGGCCGATGTCGTGTGCAAGCAGGACAGCGGCAGCGCGCCTGGCGCCCAGCGGCGCGTTCAGGCGGCAGCGCGCTCGCCGCCGCGCCGCCGCATCACCGCGGCGAACAGCTCGCGCCGCGTGGCGACGCCGAGTTTTTCGTAGGCCCGGGCGCGGTAGGTGATCACCGTGGTCGGGCGGATGTGCAGGTCGTCGGCAATGCGCTCGGCGGTGGCGCCGTCGAGGATGCGCTGCACCACCTCGCGTTCACGCAGCGTCAGCTGCGGGCACAGCTCGGCCAGCTCGTCGGTCACCGCGCCGCGGAAGTTCGATTCGCCATCGACGTCCAGCGCATAGTGCCGCGCCGCGCAGCTGGCGATCAGCGGCGCCAGGCCAACGAGGTAGTCGACATCGGTGTCGCTGAAGTTGCCGGCCGCCTCGTCGCGGTACAGGTTGACGGCCAGTGATTGCGAACGCCCGACACGCACCAGGATCGAGATGCGGTCGCCGATGCCGATGCATTCGTAACACTGCGCGCGGTAGTCGGCGTCCTCGATGTCGGCCAGGCTTTGGCGGTGCACGATCACCGGTGGCGCTTCGAAGCTGGCCGGGTAGCGGCCGATCAGGCCTTGCAGCGCATCCTTGCGGTAGAAGTCACGCGCATAGACCGAGGCGATGTTGAACACATGCCATTGATGCTGCAGGCTGGCGCCGGACACCAGGCGCGGGTTGCGATCGCCTTCGAACACCAGCATCGAACAATGGTGCGCGGCCACCTGCGCGCGCACCGTGGCCAGCACGGCCGAGGCCAGCGCGGTGCGATCCTTGCTGCCGATGGCGCCGACCACGCGCGCGGCCCCGCCGACGTCGATCGAGAGCGCCCGATCGCTCGGCCCGATAGTCCAGTGATGCATGCCCAGTCTCCATGTGGGCGGGATGCGGGTAGCACCGCCGCCAAGGGTCTTTGTTGCCCTTGATCAAGCATAGGATTGCGCGCTTGATTCAAGAACTGCCAGTCAAGCTATTCATAGAATCCAGAAAATGGATGGTTCGACATGAGTACCCCGGCGGCCTCGCTGGAACAACTGCGCGCGTTCGCCGCGGTCGTCGATGCCGGCGGCTTCTCGGCCGCGGCGCGGCAGCTGAAGCGCTCGCAGCCGGTGGTCAGCTACCTGGTGGCCAACCTGGAGGCGCATCTCGGGTTTTCCCTGTTCGAACGCGGCCGCCGCCGCCCGGTGCTGACCGAGCGCGGTGCGGCGCTGGTACCGCATGCGCGCCGCATCTGCCAGCTGTCCGACGTGATGGAGGCCAGCGCCGAGAACCTGCGCCGTGACGCCGAGAGCGCGCTGTCGCTGGCGGTCGACCCGCTGTTCCCCTGCGAGCGCCTGGGCCGCATCCTGGCCGAGTTTGCGCAGCGGCATCCTGCCGTGCCGGTGACCTTGCGCAGCCCGCCGATGGGTGCGGTGCTGGACCTGGTGCTGTCCAACGAATGCACGATGGGCATCAGCGTCATGCGTTTCAGCTGGCCCGATGCGATCGAGCCGCGCGAATTCGGCAGCGTCGATTTCCTGCCGGTGGCCGCGCCCACGCACCCCTTGGCCGGCCGCAGCACCGTGCCCAGCGAGACAGAGGTGCGCGAGCATGTGCAGCTGGTGCTGCTGGACACCGGCGAACGCACGAAGAGCCTAGCCGACTATTCGATCATGGGCCTGCACACCTGGCGTGTGACCGACCTGGCGCTGAAGCTCGCGTTGCTGCGCGCGGGCGTGGGCTGGGGCCACATGCCGCTGCACCTGGTCGCCGACGACCTGGCGCAGGGCCGCCTGGTCAAGCTGCGCATGCCAACGCTGCCCGGCGGCCAGGTGGGCTGGACGCTGATCCACCGCGCCGATTCACCACCCGGGCCGATGCGGCAGTGGCTGGCCGAGCGGCTGATTGCCTGGGACTGACACCGGGTCCTCATTCGGCACGACAGACGCACGCCCGCATCGGCCCGAGCATGCGCCGATGCTGGAGACGGGCACCACTGCCTGCCGCCATGCTGTAGGAGAGCCCTGATGGACCGCGCCCGCTACGACGACTACCTGCAATGCTTCAACCGCCGCGACTACGAAGCGGTGCTGGCGTTCTGGGCCGACGACTTCGAGATCGTCTTTGCCGGCTACCGCCTGCGCGGGCGCGAACAGATGCTGGGCTTCTACCGCTTCTTCCACCAGTACGTGGCCGAATCGGTGCACCCCAGCGCCTTCATCAGCGACGACAAGCTGCTGGTCATCGAAGCCACGGTACGGCTTGAAGCGGTGCAGACGCTAACGTCCGAAGTGGCCGCAGCCCATGGCTTCGGTCGGCTGTTCTGCCTGCCGCTGGGGCAGGTGATCGAGGTGCCGCAGTTCATCCACTACCACCTCGATGCGCAGGGCCGGTTTACCAAGGCCTTGTGTGCGGTGTTCGAGCCGCCTCACGATTGAGGCCGGGTCCGCGGAGGGCCGCATCGCCTTCAGGGCCGACTGGCGGGCAGCGCGCTGCGCACACGCGCGATCTGGCTGCCGCGCACCGAGCCGATCCAGAGTTCGTCGCCCACCGGCAGGGCCACGGTGGGCATGGTGAATTGCGCGTCGTCGCTGCGATAGAGCTCGCGCGCTGTCATCTGCGGGCTCACCACGACCACCTTGAAGCCAGCAGGGCAGTTCTGGCCCTTGTGCACGCAGGCCACCAGGCCGGCAGGGTCGGTGGCCTGGCCGGTGACGAGCACGCTGCCGTCCGGCAGACCGCGCAGGTTGTCGGGCATGAAGTCCAGGTCGAGCGCTGCGGGCTTGTCGGCCTGGCCGGCCAGCGGCACGCGCAGCAGCTGGCGCCGGGTCCAGGAGGCGACATAGGCCGAGCGCCCGTCGGGGCTGAGTTCGATGCCGTTGGGCGCCGCCAGCGCGGGCCCGGGCAGCGTGCTCCAGCCGGCCGCCGGCGTCCACTTGAGCAGGGCGCCGGTGGCCTCGCCGCGCAGCATGGCCAGCGCACCGTCCGGGCTGCTACGGTCGTACATCTTGGTGACCACGAAGCCGCCGCTGGGCAAGGCGGCCACACCGTTGGGATAGGCGTCAGCCGGCAACAGCACGCAGCCCAGCCAGCTCAGGCGTGGCGCGCCGTCGGCGAGTTCGACCTTGAAGACCTCGATCGACTCGCGTCCGCCGTGGTTGACGGCATACAGCGTGTGCACCTGGCTGCGGCTGTGCAAGTAGATGCCGTGCGGCGAAGCCTGCCGCGGGTCGGGTGGGCCAGGGCAGTCGGCATAGGTCTGGCGATCCCAGGCTGCGCTGCCGGCATTCGCCGGGTAGACCTCGCGCAGCGGAGCGCCTTGCCCGCTGACGGCATACAGCCCGCCGGCCACGGACTTGTCCAGCGACATCGAGCTGGCCAAGACCCATCCGGTCCCCGGCAGCATCACCAGGTCCTCGGGCAGTCGGGGGCCCGGAACATAGTCGAGCTGCGGCGCGGCCTGGGCCATCAGACTCGCGCACAGTGCGGCCCCCGCGGCGCAGCGGGCCAGGTTGGCGTGCCAGTAGTGATGTCGCTTGCTTGCCATCTTGTCGCCTCATCGTTGCGCTTGGGGCCGGCGGCATGTCGGTAGTGCCGGTAGTGCCGCGAACGGTAGGAGGGTCGGCGCGTCGGGTCTGTCGTGCGCAGAAAGGACAAGCGCTGCCGTTCAAGCCGGCCGCTGCATGCCCGCGGCGACGAATCCGGCGATCTCGTCGATCACACGCGCCCAGTCGGGCTGGCGGCGGCGCTGGTCGAAGAACTGCGCCACGCGCTCGCCGTAGGAGTGCGAGACGATGATCGCGCCTAACGCGCAATTGAAGCGCCAGTAGAAGGTCTCGGCATCCAGCGCCGGGCAGGCGTGTCGCATCAGCGCATTGAACAGCGCGCTGGTGTCGTAGACCACGCGGCGCATGATCTGCATGAAGGCCGGCGCCGGCTCCAGCAGCGCACGGCCGTAGAACAGGCGCGTCGTTTCGCGTTCGGCCGCGCCGCCGCCGGCCAGGATGGCCGGCTCGATCAGCGCCAGCACCAGCGTGCGCACGTCCAGCGCCAGGCCGGCGGCGAGCGCTGCTTCGCATTCATGCAGGCGTTCGAGCTGGCGCAGTTGCACCGGGCCGAAGCGGCGCTCGCAGACCTGGCGGAACAGCGCTTCCTTGCTGCCCCAGTAGTGGTGGAAGGCGCTCAGGTGCGCGCCGGCTTCGGCGGCGATCAGGCGGATCGCGGCACCCTCGTAGCCGCAACGGATGAACACCGATTCCGCGGCGGCCAGAAAGCGTTCGGCCGTCGGCCGGGTGGCGGAACCAGGGGTTTTCATGAACTCCTTGGGGATGACAGGCAGTGGCCCGGTCACCAGCCTAGCATGCGGCATTGGTACGAGCGTACCAGAGGCTTCCGGAGAGGCGAATGCCCCTTGTACCGCTGAAGATGAGCGCCGCGCAGCTGGACCGGGCGCTGGCCGCGATGGCCCGCGTGGTCGGCCGGGACCAGGTGTTCGCCGCCGAGGACGATCGCCGCAGCTACCGCGACGCCTACGGTCCCAGCCACCGCAGCGACCACCAGCCGGCCGCGGCAGTGGCGCCGCAATCGACCGAGGAGCTGCAGGCCCTGCTGCGCATCGCCAATGAGCACAAGCTGCCGCTGTGGCCGATCTCGCGCGGCAAGAACCTGGGCTACGGCGGCACCGCGCCGGTGCTCAGCGGCAGCGTGGTGCTGGACCTGAGCCGCATGAAGCGCATCCTCGAGGTCGACGTCAAGAGCAACTACTGCCTGCTCGAGCCCGGTGTGAGTTTCTTCGACCTCTACCAGCACCTCACGGACAACAAGCTGCCGCTGTGGATGTCGGTGCCGGCCAACTCCTGGGGCAGCGTGGTCGGCAATGCGCTGGAGCGCGGCATCGGCTACACGCCGTATGGCGAGCACACCGACCGCATTTGCGGCCTGGAGGTGGCCTTGCCCAGCGGCGAGCTGCTGCGCACCGGCATGGGCGCGATGAGCGGCAACAAGGCCTGGCGCAGCTACAAGTACGGCTTCGGCCCGGCCTGGGACCAGATGTTCGTGCAGTCCAATTTCGGCGTGGTCACCAAGATGGGCCTGTGGCTGATGCCCGAGCCCGAATCGACGCTGACGATGCAGTTCGAGCTCGACGAGCCGCAGGACCTGGTCTGGGCGCTGGACCTGCTGGGCGAGCTGCGCATGCGCCGCGTCATCGACAGCCACGTCACCATCGGCACGCCGCTGCGCACGGCCAGCCTGTTCACCCAGCGCAGCGAGTGGTACAGCGGCCCCGGCGCCGTACCCGATGCCGTGGTGCGCGAGATGGCCAAGAAGTACGGCGTCGGCTGGTGGACCTTCGCGATCCGCCTGTTCGGCTATGAAGAGGTCAACCAGGCCAACGCGCGCATCATCAAGGCGGCCTTCGGCAAACACAGCACGCGCGAGTTCAAGGAAAGCACCTGGCGCCGCGGCGAGCCGCTGCCGCGTGCGGCGGTGCAGGTGCCCACCACCTTCTTCCTGCAGGCCGTGAACTGGCACGGCGGGCGTGGTGGGCACATGGGCTTCTCGCCGATGCTGCCGCATGGCGGCGAGGGTGCCTACGCGCAGTACCTGCGCACCAAGCAGCGCTTCGACGAATTCGGCATCGACTACTACGGCGGCTTCACGCTGGCCGAGCGCTATGCCACCAACGTCAACATCGTGCTCTACGACCGCGACCAGCGCGACATGACCGATCGCGCCTACCGCATGATCGACCAGTTGGTGAAGGACACCGCACAGGCCGGCTACAGCGAGTACCGCGCCCACCTGAGCTTCATGGATGGCGTGGCCGAGACCTACGACTTCAACCACCATGCGATGCGGCGCCTGAACCAGACGGTGAAGGATGCGCTGGACCCCAACGGCATCCTCGCGCCGGGCAAGTCGGGCATCTGGCCGCGCCGATTTCGCGCTAGCAAGGAAACGACATGAGCGCTGTTCGCACGGGCCTGGTGCCCCTGGTGCTGGTGGCGTGCTTTGCGCAGGCGGCGCTGGCCCAGCCGGCACCCACCACAGCCGGCAAGCGCCTGTTCGACGCCCGCTGCGGCATCTGCCATGGCCGCGGCGGCACCGGCAGCTTCATGCTGGCCAAGCGCCTGGGCCAGGACAAGGCGCTGCTGGCCGAGCGGTCCGATCTCTCGGCCGACTACGTCAAGGCGATCGTGCGCAATGGCATCCTCAGCATGCCCGGCCTGACGCGTGGCGAACTGGCCGACACCGAACTCGAGGTCATCGCCGCCTACCTGGAGCGCCCGGCATCCGAACGCACGGCACGGCCGGTGGAGGCGCCCAAGTGATCCAGCGCCGGCATCTGTTGCAGGCCGGCGCCGTGGCGCTGGCCGGGCCAGCCTCTTGGCCGATGGCGGCTCCCTTGGCGCCGGGGCGGGTGACTGCGCCGGTGGGCGGGGTGCCGCCACGCCGCATCGTCTTCTTCGACGAGCGCTATGCCGACAGCTGCGCCTTCGCCCAGGCCTTCGAGGCCGACCAGGCCGTGGCCAGCGCGCAGGACGTGGCGCGTCTCTGGTACGGCGGCCTGCAGGCAGATGCACGCACCTGCAGGCTGCAGCTCGCCGGACTGACGCTGCCATCGGACCACATGCTGCTGGCCGGCTTTGCCGAGGAAGCCGGCCTGACCCTGCACTTCGAGACCTGGCACGATGGGCGCGGCCCTGCGCTGACCCACCACATCACCCGCGGCAGCTTGCCGGCGGCGCTGAGCCATGCGTTGCGACAAACACGTGGCGAGGCCAGGACCCACGGCCGACCCGCCTGGGCGCGGACCCTGGCGCTGGCGCTGCGTTCCGAGCTCAGTACCGTCGCCGTGCCGCCCGCGGCCGGTCGCATCGTGGGCGCTGCTCCCGCCGCCGACATGCCGGGCATGCTGGTGTCCTGGCTGATCGCTTGAAGGGCTGCGGCGCGGCGGCCGCCGGTACAGCGCTTCGCGGTCCCGCTGGGTCGCCGCGGCCGCCTACGGCGCGGCGATCGCGAAGAACCGGGCGTGGTCCTGGTCGAATGCACGAAAGCCGGCGACCAGCCCCTCCAGCGCTTCGCTGGCCGACCCGGCCGCCAGGAAGCGCAGCGCCAAGCGGGCGCCCTCCGCGGCATGATCGAAGTGATCGGCCTCGACACCGCCGCCATGGCCGCTGTGCACGCCCACCCAGGCATAGCAGCGGTGCGTGCCGCCGGCCAGCTCGACGGTCGAACGCAGCAGGTGCTGCACGAGGTCGTTGCGATGCAGGCGCAGGTGTTCGTCGATCAGCGAGAACTCCCGGTCCGCCAGCAGCTCGGAGCCCAGGTGGTAGCCCATCGCGGCAAAGGTCTGCGCCACGCGGCCACGCGCGGCGCTCGGTTGGCCCGCGAGTTGGCCCGCGAGTTGGCCCGTGTAACCGGCGAGCACGGCCTCGTTGACCTCGCGCAGCGCCGCCGGCTCGGCTTCGTCCAGCACCTCAGGCCCGAGGCCGAAGAAGCCCTGCATGCTGATCAGCGCGGCCTGCGCCATGCAGCGGTGCGAGTCGCGCGCCGGGTTGATGTGGTCGTCGTATTCGTCGCGTGCGGCATCGAAGAAGAAGCTGGCGATGTAATTGCTGCGGTCCGCCGTGGCGCGGGCGAAGCCGGGCTCGCGAAACAGGTCGCGGCTGTTGCCGACCAAGCTGGTCAGCGCCGCCACGCCGTTGGCAAAGCAGCCGTTCCACGATGCGTAGTGCGCGAAGAAGCGCAGCACGTCGGCACCGCTGGACAACACGGCCAGGCGCTGGCGCACCCGCAGCTCCACCGCCTCGAAGTCCACCAGCGACCGGAAGAATGCCTCGTCCAGGGTTGTGTCCATGCCTGCCTTCTCCCGTAAAACGTGACCCCCTCGGGGGCCTGCGCCGTTGTCCCCGCTAGCCAGCTAGCGGGCTGGGTTGCCGCGCGAGCTGCCGCGCTCGGCCGGCAGGTTCAGCGCCTGCACGTCCAGTGCCTGCAGGATCTCGATCAACTCCAGCGCGGTGAACGAGGCCCGCGAGTGCTTGGACATCAGGCTGCCGGCGGAGACCTTGCGGTCGCGCCCGGACACCTTTTCGGCGATCTGCGCCCAGCTCATGCCGCGTTCGGCCTTGGCGGCGTTGATGCGCCGCTTCAGCCATTCCGCCGCATCGGTTCTCGGCACCGACATCACCCGCTCCGCGCAGCAAGGTCAGAGCGTCTTCGCCAGCGCGGCCACCGACTCCGGGTCGGGCAAGTGCGCCAGCGAAGCGATCAGCGTGTCCTTGACCTGGACCAGCAGTTCATCGACCCGCGGCGCGGCCACGCCGAGCTGCTGCGCCAGGCCGAGCACATGCTGGCGTTCGGCCTCGGTCAGGTGGCCGTCGGCATAGCCGGTCATCAGGCACATCAGCACCAGTTGCTCGGCGAATTCGGTGTCGCCGCCCAGGCCGGTCAGCGCGATGCTGGCGTTCTCGGCTTCGGCCATCACCGCCGAGAAGGCCGGCATGCCCGGCTTGCGCTGCTCGTCGTAGAAGGTCTGGATCAGCGCCACTTCCTTGGGGTGCAGGCCGTCGATGCGCGCGGTCGAGAGCATGCATTCGACCAGGGCGAGCACCTGCGATTCGGGCATCGCGTCAGCTTGAATATCACTCACTGTCATCTCCTTCATGAACAAGGGTCCTGCCCGAGCGCCAGCGCCCGGGCAGGGTCAACGCCCGAGCGCAAGCGCGCGGGCCTGGTGCAACTGGGTCTGGATGTCGGCGATCGACAGGCGCCTGAAGCGCTCGGGCAGCAGCGAACGCCGGGAGGTTTCCGAGACGGCGAGCAGTTCCATGAAGCGGATCATGTCGCTCTCCTGCGGCGGCATGAAATCGTCCTTGGCCTCGCGCAAGGCCTGCAACAGCGACAAGCCCTGCCGGCGCTCGCGGAACTCCAGGCCCAGCAAGGTCAGCGCTTCCAGGTCGGCATTCGAGTAGCCGGTCAGATCGCCGCACAGCTCGGCCAGCTCGTCGGCGCTGCATTCGGCACTGGATTCGTCGGCCCGGTCATAACGCCTGATCACCGCGGCCACGACGGCGGCGCGCTCTTGCGCCGTCTCGCAGTAGAAGAACGGGATCTTGCGGTCCATGCGGCCGGGCCGCTTGATATCGGTGTCGAGCTTGTCCGGCCGATTCGTCAGCATGATGAACAGCACCAGACCGCGGTTCTCGGTGTCCGACATGAACTCCTTCAGCCGCGCGATGATGCGCGAGCTGGTGCCCTCGTCGCCGCCTTCGCCGCCGCTGTTGCCGAAGCTGCGGTCGCCTTCGTCGATCAGCACCGCAATCGGCCCCATGGCCTTGACGGTGGCCAGCACACGCTCCAGGTTCTTCTCGGTCGAGCCGACCCACTTCGAGCGGAAATTCTTGAGCGCCACCGCGGACAGCCCGGCCTCTTTCAGGAAGGCCTTGATGACGAAGGTCTTGCCGGCGCCCATCGGGCCGACGGCCAGCAGGCCCATCGGCGTCAGCTTGCTGTTGCCTTCGCGCAGGCTGCGGGCGATGTCGGCCAGCTCGCCGGTGATGTGGTTGGCACCGCCCACGGCCGACAAGCCGTGCCGGGGCTCGACGAACTCGATCAGCCCGGCACATTCCTTCTCGATCAGCTCACGCTTGCGGGCCTGGATCAGCCGCAGCACGTCGTCGTCCGGGTCGGCCGAGGGCAGCGATTTCGTCGGCTCCACCAGCTTGACGATTTCGTCGGCCGTCATGCCGGCGGTGATGCCGGCAAAGCGCTTGGCACGCTCGGCCGCGTCGGGTGCACTGCCCAGCAGCTGCAGGATCAGCTTCTCGCGCTCCTGCTCCGACATCGAGTTGTCGCCGGACGCGCGCATCAGGCTCTCGATCTGCACCGAGCGCAGCCCGGCCATGCGTTCGGCATACAGCCGCACCTGCGTGTCGCCGAGCTTGGGACCGAGGCTGCGCACCACGTCGATGCGGGTGGCCAGGTCCGGCATCGGCACCTCGATGGCCGCCACCTTCGGGTTCGACAGCAGGCCCTGGTTCAGCGAACCCAAAGTCTCGACGATGATGAAGCTGATGTTGTCCGTTGCGTTGAGCTTGCGGTCCAGCGACCAGCGGTGGAACAGCGTGCCGATCTTGCGGTCTTCGGCCGAGACGAAGCCGGCATCCTCGCCCGGCATCAAGGTATCGGCATAGGGCACGATCACCGCGGTGCCGTGGCTGCTGCGCAAGTGGCGTTCCAGGCTGTGCAGCTGCGACAGCAGATCGCCGCCCTGGTCCAGCGTGACCTTGCCCTTCAGGCACTGCACGCCGAACTCGGCCGAGACCTCGACCACGGTGGTCTTGGTCTCCTCGACGAACACGCCGGTCAGGAACTCCTTCAGGTCGAGGAACTGGCCGTTGACCAGGAAGATGTCGAACACATTGCGGTACAGCACGAAGGTCGACGCCTCGCCGGCGAGGTACTTCTCGCGCACCAGTGCAGCCCAGCGCGGCAGTGTCGCCTTGGGGTTCATGTCGCCCCCTTGGCGCTGCGCGCCGTCCCCCCGAGGGGGAATTCGCCTTTCGGGCGGCCGTTCAGGCTCATGTCGCGGCCCTCAGAGGCTCTTGCCGCTGCTGGCTTCAGCGGCCTTGGCGGCCTTCATCTGCTCCAGCTGCGCGCGGGCGGTGACCGCACCGGCGCTGCGGTTCAGGCTCTTCAGCCGCACGTCCAGGTCGGACTGGCGCAGCTCCGCGCCGAGCTTGGCTTCGGCCACGCGGCCCTTGATGTGGTCGCGCACGCCGGACAGCGCCTTGACCTCGGCATCGATCGACAGGCCGTCGAGCGATTCCTGGATGTGCAGGCGCGCTTCGGCGCTCTGGAACTTGGCGATCATGCGGTCCTTCTCGGCCTTCAGACGGTCGATCTCACCCTTGATCTCCAGCAACTGGTCCTTGGCCTCCTCGGCGTCCTTGTCGGCCTCGGTGAAATCGGCTTCCAGGTCCTTGCTGCCTTCGTCCAACGCGTTCTTCTTCTGGATCAGCACCATCGCCAGGTCGTCCTGGTTGGTGGCCAGCGCGGCGTTGAGCTGCGTGGTCACCTTGGCCAGGTCGGCCTTGGCGGTGCTCAACCGGTCTTCCAGCTCCAGCCGGCGCGCGATGATGCGGCCCGAGGCCTGCTTGAGCTTGGTGTACTTCTCGGTCATCGAGGCGATCGAGTTCTGGTACGCGATCTCCGGATGCTCCTTCTCGATGTCGGTCACCCACAGCGCGACGAACCCGGTCCAGAGGTTCCACAGGCGGCCCATGATTGCGTTGTTCGCCATGATCTTGCTACTCGCTTTCTTTGCTGACCTTCGATTCCACCGCGCTTGATCCCAAACTTGGGTCAGCGGGTGGTGCTTGCTTCACACACGATCCGGTGGCGGATCACTTCGATTGACCGACGGCACGTCGTTGCGCGCTGGCCGCAGCCTCCTGGGCCCGGGCCGGGACCGCATCATGGCGTGCCGGCCCGAGCGCATGTTCGACGTCGAGCGCCGCCTCCTCGGCCAGGCGCAGCTTGGACACCGATTCTTCGAGCATCTGGCCCAGGTTGCCGGCCCGCGGCGAGGACATCACCATCTGATAAACCTCCTCCAGCCGCACCGGCATCGAGACCAGCGAGGCTTCGAGCGCACTGCGCCGGGCTTCCATGCGCGACTGCCGGGCGATGGCCTCTTCGTAGTCTGCCTTGGCCTGGCGCAGCTGCTGTTCGTCATCGCGACCGAGGCCGCCAGCGTCGAGCCGGCGTTGCACATCGCGCAGCTTGTGGGACACCGCCGATGTCAGATCGACCTTCGCGCCGCCGCGCATCACCGCGTCGCTCAGGCACATGCGCAGGTAGTCCAGCGTCAGGTCGTCGAGCTGCTCGACCTCGCGCTCGGTGAGCGCGGTGCTGCTGTCGCCGGCCATGCGGTACAGCGAGGTCACCCTGCTGCACATCTGTGCATAACGTTCGACATGCGGGGAGCCGCCGTGCGACGCGATCTCTTGCGACAGCTGCTCGTGCCGCGCATGGCGCGCGTTCACGCGGTCGCGCTTGTCCACCCAGGCGCGGAACGGCGGCAGGCTGGGCACGATGACCAGGCCGACCAGTTCGACTGCCGCCAGCGCCAGCAGGCCGAGGCCCAGGCCGTCGGCGCCCCAGGGCAGCGACAGGCCGAGCGACACCGTCAGCAACCCCAGCGACAGGGCGGTGTTGACCGGATGCTTGAGCGCGGCCAGCCAGTAGGGGGTGCGCTGAGAGCTGCTCACACCGCCCCCGTGCCCCTGCGGAGAGTTCCGTCGGTGTTCACACCGTCACCCGCATGTTGCCCCGTCCGCCGGAGGCGCGCAGGTGGGCGACGACGCGCTCGTACATCACGCGCACGTCGGCGCCCATCAGCCACTGCTGGCTGCGCGGCTGGCGCTCGGTGATCGTGAAGTCGTCGATGATGCGCGCCGGCTGGGTCGACAACACGATCACGCGGTCGCCCAGCAGCAGCGCTTCGGTCACGTCGTGCGTGACGAACACCACCACGCAGGGGTGGGCCGCGTGCAGCCGGCACAGCAGGTCCTGCATGTTCGAGCGGGTCTGCGCGTCCAGTGCGCCGAAGGGCTCGTCCATCAGCAGCACGCGCGGCCGCAGCACCAGCGCACGCGCCAGCGCCACGCGCTGGTTCTGCCCGCCCGACAGCTGCGACGGGTACTGGTCGCGCTTGTCGGCGAGCCCCACCTCCTGCAGCATCTGGTCGACCCGCTCGGTGGCTTCCTTCGGCGGCACGCGGCGCTTCCATTCACTGAAGCCGAAGGGGTACAGGACGTTCTCGCGCACCGTCATGTCCGGGCGGTTGGCGTAGTGCTGGAAGACCATCACCGTGTCGGGGTGCGGGCCGACGCAGGCTTGGCCATCGATCTCGACCCGGCCCGAGGTCGGCGTGGCCACGTTCCACGGCCGCACGCCGCCCAGCATGCGCAGCAAGGTCGACTTGCCGCAGCCGGACGGCCCGAGCAGCATGTTGATCGAGGGTCGCTCGAACGTGAGATTGACGCTGTCGAGCACGCGCAGCATCTTGCCGTCCGGCTGCTCGTACTCCTGCACGATGTCAGTGGCCGCCACCAGCGGTTTGGCCGCCGTCTGGGCGGGCGCTGCGGCCGTCTTTCCGAGCGCTGCCGCGGTCATGCCTTGGTCTCCCACTTGAAGAAGCGTCGCTTCAGCCACATCAGCGTCTGGTAGGTGAGCAAGGCCACGCCGATGATCACGATGATGCCGGCAAACACCTGGTCGGTGGCGCTGAGCCGGCGCGCATTGGCGATCAGCTGGCCCAGACCTTCCTGGGCGTTGACGTACTCGGCCACGGTGATGTAGGTCCAGCTCACCGACACGCCGACGATCACCGCGTCCATGATGCGCGGCATCGCCAGCGGCACCAGCACCTTGGTGATGCATTCCCATTGCGTGGCGCCGATGTCCTTGGCCGCGATCATGTATTCCTCCGGCACCGAGCGCACCGCGTCGCGCACCAGCGGCGTCAGGTAGACGATGGAGCCGACGAACAGGAAGGCGATCTTCATGAATTCGCCGATGCCGAACCACATCACCATGATCGGCAGCAGGGCCGCGACCGGGGCCGAGCGGAACGGGTCGATCAGCGGCGAGAAGACCGCATTGACCTTGGGCGACGCGCCCATCAGCACGCCCAGCGGGATGCCGATCACCATCACCAGCAGCGAGGCCGCGGCGACGCGGCCGACCGACCACATCGTCGCCACCGCCAGAGGGCTCTTGCCTTCGTACCAGCCGAGGTAGGCCATGGCCTCGCCGACGGCCAGCGGCGAGGGCAGCTGGTTCTTGCTGAGCAGGCCGGAGGCCGACAGCAGCGACCAGACCAGCAGCACGGCGATCACGCTGCCAACGCCGATCAGGCGCTGCTGAGTCGCGGGCAGCGCGCGGTACGGGTTCCAGAAGTCCGTGGTCATGCTATCCGCGACCTGAGTGGCAGCGACGGTCAGCGCGCGAACACGGCCAGCCGGGTCGAGCGGTTCAGCGACCGGCACTCTTCCAGCGTCATGTCGGCGCCGCTCGGGTTGCGTTCATCGCACAGCGGCCGCGTCGAACCGTAACCGCTGACGCGCAGCCGCGCCTTCGGGATCTCCCACTGCTTTTCGAGGTAATCGGCGACGGCCTTCGCGCGCACCATCGACAGCGCCTGGTTGGCACTCGCCGAGCCCACCGAATCGGAATTGCCGCTGAGCTCGAAGTAGGCGCTGCCGTTGTTCTCGATGAAGGGCACCATCTCCTTGTCGATCACCTGCTGGGCGCGCTTGGACAGCTCGGACGAACCGGACGCGAAGGACACCGCCACCGGCTTGGTCACCGCGGCCGGAGACGCCATCGCCGTGGCGCGGCCCTGCTCGGAGAAGGTCTGCGTCGGCTGGGCCGCGACCTCGGTGGCCTTCACGTTGCGCTGCAGCGCGGCCTTGACGAAGCGGTAGTCGTAGCTGTCCTGCGGCGTGACCACCGGCGATTTCGGGTTGGCCAGCGAACCGGCCGCGCGGTAGATCTCGTCGAAACGGGCGTAGACGCGCTCGTAGTGGTTGACGCCGCCGGCCAGGCCGAGGATGCGCGCGTTGTCCGCCAGGTCGGTCCACACCAGGTTGGTGAACAAGCCCTTGACGAAGGGCTTGCCTTCCTTGGAGGCCAGGACCTTGAAGTACTCCTTGGTCGCGATCAGTGCGTCGACGGCCTGGTCGGGGTTGGCCCGCGCGGCGGTCACGCCTTCGAGCCAGCCGTCGTGGAACTTCTGGAACAGCTCCAGGTTCTCCGGCTTGGCCAGCTCGCGCTGGTCGCAGACGATCACGTCGTAGATCAGGTTGGTGGCGGTCTTGGTCGAGTAGACGACCCGCGAGCCCTTGACCTCGCGCAGCGCCAGCGACAGGTCCGGGTCCCACAGCACCGCGGCGTCGACGTTGCCGGCCACGAAGGCCGCGCGCACGCCGGCGGTGCCTTCTTCGGCCTTGATGAAGATCGTCTTCACCTGCTTCTTGGCGCGCGCCGTCATCGACGAGCTCTCGATCGCATCGATCAGCATGCCGTGCGAGGGCGTGTACTGCAGCAGCGCGACGTTCTTGCCGGCCAGGTCCTCGATCTTCTGGATCGCCGGGTCACGGGCGATCACCGCGTCGGCGCCCTGGGTGTTGTCGACGATGACGATGGCCTTGGCGTCGTGGCCCGAATTGCGCAGGTTCGGCTGCTCCTGGGCCCAGAAGTCGGACGTGCGCCAGGCGCACTGCGCGGCCTTCGATTCGAACAGCGTGGTCAGCGTCGGGATGTCGTCGTTGATGACGAACTCGATGTTGGCGCCCAGCTTGGCGTAGATCGAGCCGGGCTGCGTCTTCAGGCTGTTGCCGTTGGCCAGCAGCGCCGGCGCGTAGCCGTGGAAGCTGACCAGGCTGACGCGCAAAGGGTTGGTGGCACTGCCCAGGCGGCCGCTGGCGGTGGGCGCCTTGTCGCCCTTGCCGGGGGTCGCCGTGCCGGGCGTCGTGGCCGTGCTGCCGGTGCTGCCCTGGGGCGCCTTGCCATCGGGCGACAGCACCACCGCCGGGCCAGCGCCGCCCTTGCCGAAGCGCTCCTTCAGGAAGAAGTTCCAGCCGATGGAGGCCAGCGCCGCCAGGCCGATCAGCACCAGCAGTATCTTGGTCAGAGGACCGAGTCCATATTTCATAACGAAGCTTTCCTCAAGTCGTCTTGGCGCCGCCGAACTGCGCGATCAGTGCGTTCAACTCGCCCATGGCCTGCGCCAGGTGGCGCAGTTCGCGGTTGGCATTCTCACGCTTTGTCTGCAGCGCGCTTTCCAGCCCGGCGCCCTGCTGCGCGCCGCGGGCGATTTCGCGCGCCAGCAGGCCTTCGAGGTCGGCGATCTGGCGCCGGATCTCGGCCACCGCGGTGTCCTGGCGCTGCGTCAGCTCGCTCACCAGGGCCTGCGTCTCCTGTTCGGCCTGGTTCAGGCCGATGCGGATGGACGCGGCATGTGCTTCGATCGCGGCCACCTTGGCTGCGGCGTCACGCTGGGGGTCTTCGATGGACCAGGAGTCGTCGGCCGCATCGATGGCCTGGATGGTCTGGTGGCGCAGCGCCGGGTCCATGGCCTTCAGCCCGTCGAGCAAGCGCAGCAGCCGCTCCGCCGGGTAGGCGCAGGGCGGCACACCGGCTGCGGTGTAGACCTGCTCCAGCGTCATGCCGGTGCTTTCTTCGACCGGCGGCGCTGCGTCGGCCGCGGGGAATGCCGGCGCCTGCGCCGTGCTGCTCTCGGCGGCAGGGTCGGCATGGTGGGCGCCTGCGGGGTCGGAACCCGTGCTGCTGGTGTCCGCCCCTTCGGCCCCTGCGGCCATGTCGTCCGGATCGTCCACTCGGCGAACCAGGCCGGCTCGCTCGAGAAGATTCATCATGCCCTTCATTGTTCCCTCCCCGCGCGAATTGGCTTCGCAGCCGAAAATCCTCGCACATCGGAAAGAACTCTGTCAATCAAGCAAGCTTCGAGTCGCCTCGGAAAGATAGGGGTTCAGCAGCGGCTCACAGGAAGCCGATCGAGAACCAGGGCACGAACACCAGCAGCAGCAAGGCGATGAACAAGGCCGCCATGTGCGGCCAGACGCGCGGCATGGCGACATCCGGCGACACCCGGCCGATGGCGCAGGCGGCATAGAAGCCGACACCGAAGGGCGGTGCGAACAGGCCCAGGCCCATCGCGAAGATCACGACCATCGCGTAGTGCACCTCGTGCACGCCGACGAGCTTGGCGATCGGAAACAGCAGCGGGCCGAACAGCACGATGGCCGGGATGCCTTCCAGCAAACTGCCCAGCACGACGAAGGCCAGCGCCGAGACCAGCAGGAAGCCCATCTTGCCGCCGGGCACCGCGGTCATGATCTTTACCAGGTCCTGCGCGAAGCCCGATTGCGTCAGCGCCCAGGCCATCGCGGTGGCGCAGCCGACGATCAGCAGGATCGCGCCCGAGAGCGAGGCCGTGTCCAGCAGCATCGGATAGATGCGGCGCCAGTCGAACTGGCGGTAGATGAACAGGCCCGCCAGCACGGTGTAGAAGATGCCGATGGTCGACACCTCGGTCGCGGTGGCCACGCCTTCGACCACGGCGCTGCGAATGATCACCGGCAGGGCCAGCGCCGGCAGCGCCACCAGCAGCAGCTTGACGATGTCCTGGCGGCTGGCCCGTGTCACGCCCCGCATGTCTTCCTTGCGGGTCTGCAGCCAGACGACGAAGGCCATCAGCACCAGGCCGACCACCGCGGGAATCAGGCCGCCGATGAACAGCGCGGTGATCGACACGCCGGTGACCGAGCCGACTGTGATCAGCACGATGCTCGGCGGGATGGTCTCGGACATCGCGCCGGAGGCCGAGAGCAGGCCGATCAGATCGCCATCCTTGCTGCCGCGCTTCTTCATCTCCGGGAACAGCGCCGGCGCCACCGCGGCCATGTCAGCGGCCTTGGCGCCCGAGATGCCCGAGACGATGTACATCGCGCCCAGCAGCACGTACTGCAGGCCGCCGCGCACATGGCCGATGAGGCCGACCAGGAAGTTGATCATCGCGCGGGCCACGCCGGTCATCTCGATCAGCGCGCCGAGGAACACGAACAGCGGCACGGCCAGCAGGATCAGGTGCGACATGCCCTCCTGCACCCGGTTCGGCATGATCGACAGCGGCGTCGAGGTCGAGAACGCCAGGTAGCTCATCGTCGCCAGGCCGAAGGCAAAGGCAATCGGCACGCCGATCACGATGCAGCCGACCAGCATCACCAGGAAAAAGATCACCAGGTTCAGGTTGCCCAGGCCGGCCAGCGCCGGCGAGAGCAGCCAGAACGCCGCGCCGCCGCCGGCCACCGCCGCCGCACCGACGACGATCTGCAGCCGGCCCGGCTGCTCGATCAGCCGCGACACCGCCGTGACCAGCATCAGCACCGCGCCGACGAACACCGCGGCGGCGCGGTAGCCTTCGCTGATCTCCAGCACCGGCGTCGAGACCTCGATCTCTTCGTGCAGCCGCTCCCAGGCCGGGCCGATCAGCATCGTCAAAAAGGCCACGACCAGGCACATGCCGAAGGCGTCGACCCAGGCGCGCTTGCCAGGCGACAGGTCCTTGACGAAGGTGGTGAGTTGCATGTGGGCGCCGCGGCGCAGCGCGATGCACGAGCCCAGCATGGCCAGCCAGAGGAACAGGATGCTGGCCAGTTCATCGGTCCACGGCAGCGGCGCGTGCAGCGCATAACGCGCAAAGGCACCGCCACCGAGGATGAGGATTTCGGCCAGCACCAGCACGGCGGCGGGCACTTCGGTGATCCAGGCCAGCAGCCGGTCCAGCCGCGGGAAGGCGGCCGGCGAAGTGGTGGCAAGCGGATCGGCGGCATGTGACATCGACGGCTCCAGCAGGTGTGGCTTCAGCAGGTGGTGTGGGGCGGGGCGTTGCAGCGTGGCGGGCCGGGCTCAGATCAGGCGGCCGGCGTACTTCTCGAGCTTGCTCCACACCTCGTCGCCGTACTTGGCCTTCCATTCGGTGTAGAAGCCGGCGCTCTTCAACAGCTCGCGGAAAGGGCCCGGGTCGGGCCGGTTGAACGTGACGCCCAGCTTGCTGAGCTGGGCCTGCGCGTCCTGGTTCAGCTTGGCGATGTCTTCGCGCTGCTTCAGCGCGGCGGCGTTCAGGTGCTGGACCAGGGCCGCCTGCACTTCCTTGGGTAGTGCCTGCATCTTCTTCGCGTTGCCGAAGATGAAGTGGCCGTCCCAGGTGTGGCCGGTCAGCGAGCAGAACTTCTGCACCTCGTACAGCTTGGCGCTCTGGATCAGGGCCAGCGGGTTCTCCTGGCCGTCGACCACCTTGGTCTGCAGCGAGGAATAGAGCTCGCCGAACGGAATCGCGGTGGGCGAGGCGCCCAATGCCTTGAACATCGAGATCCAGAGCGGAATCCCGGGCACGCGGATCTTGAAACCCTTCAGGTCCTCGGGCGTGTTGATGGCCTTGCTGGACGTGGTGATGTTGCGGTAGCCGTTGTCCAGGCACTTGTCGAAGGCAAACAGGTTGACCTTGGCCAGCGCGCTGCGCACATGGGCGCCGAGTTCGCCGTCCATCGCGGCCCACACGGCGGCGTAGTCCTTGAACGCGAAAGCCACGCCATTGATGCCGGCGGTCGGCACCAGGGTCTGAAGATTGGTGCCGGCCGTCGACATGAAGTCGATGGCGCCGGCGCGGGTCTGCGAAATCATGTCCGGCTCGCTGCCGAGCTGGCTGGTCGGGTAGACCTGCAGGTCGACTTTGCCGCTGGTGTCCTTGCGGATGGCTTCGGCCGCTTCCTTGATGCGCAGGGTGCCCGGGTGGTCGGCCGGAAATGCGGTGCCGTACTTGAGCTTGATGTCGGTGCCTTGCGCCTGGGCGAAGCGGGTGGGCAGCGTGCTGGCCAGGCCGGTGGCGGCGCAGGCGGTGCCGAACTGGCGGCGATTGAGTTGGAAGGTCATGGCAAGGTCTCCTGGAGGTGGGCGCAGGCGGGGAGGGCGCTGCGGCGAGGGCAGGTCGAGGTCAGGTGCTGAGCAAGGCGGTGATGCCGCCCTGGCGCAGCGTCGAGAGGTGGGCGGCCAGGCGTGCGACGAAGGCCGCTGGCCAGGCCTCGGCGCCGAACACGGGGGCGTGGGCCAGGGCTGCCTGAACGGCATCCTGCGCTCGGCCGGCGGAGCGCAGGCGTTCGACCAGCTTCGGTGCGCCCGGGTCGCTGATCACCAGCGGCACACCGCTGTCGCTGCGGCCGGTGTCGAGGTAGTGCAACCAGGCGGCCAGCGCACGTTCGAGCTGCGGCCGCTGCACGCCGGCGGCCAGGCTTTCGCGCAGGGGGGGCAGCCAGCGCACCGGCACCTTCTGCGTGCCGTCCATCGCGATCTGCTGCGTGCGGTGCGCGAGCGCGGGGTTCCCGAAGCGCTTGAGCAGTTCGCCGCAGTAGGCCGGCACGTCGTAGCCCGGCGGCGCGGCCACGGTGGCACACAGGTCGTCTCGCATCAGCCGGCGCGCGAAGGCGCCGACCAGCGGGTGAGCCATCGCGTCCGAGACGCTGTCCAGCCCGCACAGCTGGCCCGCGTAGGCGATCGCCGAGTGCGTGCCGTTCAACAGGCGCAGCTTCATCGCCTGGTAGGGCCGCACGTCGCTGGTCAGCACCGCGCCGGCGTCTTCCCACGCCGGGCGCGGGCTGCTGAAACGGTCTTCGATGACCCACTGCGTGAAGGGCTCGCAGACGATGGCCGCTTCGTCGCGCAGGCCCAGCCGCGCGGCGACTTCGTCCAGCGAGGCCGGCGTGGCCGCGGGCACGATGCGGTCGACCATGCTGTTGGGCAGGCCGATGTCGGACTCGATGCGGCGTGCCAGGCCCGCATCGACCTGGCCGGCGTACTGCACCAGCAGTTTGCGCAGCGTGTCGCCGTTGCCGGCCATGTTGTCGCAGCAGACGATGCTCAGCGGCGCGCCCGGCGCGCGGCGCCGGATGCCGGCGGCCAGCACGCCCAGCGTGGTCTGCGGGGCCTCGGGGTGGGCGATGTCATGGCGGATGCCGGCGTCGGCCAGGTCCAGGTCGCCGGTGGCCGGGTTCTGGCTGTAGCCCTTCTCGGTGACGGTGCTGGTGACGATGGCCGTGGCCGGGTCGGCGATCGCGGCCATCACCTGCGGCAGGTCCTGCGGTGCGTACAGCGCGCCGCGCAGCGCACCGACGATGCGCGTGTGCGCCTCGCTGCCATGCCGCTCGGTGACCGAATACAGATGCCCCTGCGCCGCGAGCACCTGCGCCACGCGCGGGTCGCGCAGGCTCACGCCGACGATGCCCCAGCGCTTGTCGCCGGCGGCGATCACGGCCTCGGTGTAGAGCGCCTGGTGCGCCCGGTGGAAGGCGCCCAGGCCCAGGTGCACGATGCCCGTGGCCAGCCGGCTGCGCTCATAGGCCGGCAACACGGCAGCGCCGACGCGCAGGCTGCCCAGCTGCAAGGGCGACAGCTGCGCCATCAACGCCGCCTCTGCTGGGTCAACCGCGGATTGCACATGCACTTGTCTCCCCTCGGGTTGGCAGAATCTGCTGATGATCGTTGAACACTACCATGGTGCCATGGCGTATAACAGCATGATAGAAGCTGATTTCCGACGAAATACTCCGTGTTAACCCCTAAACACGCCTCGATATTCAACACACTACCATGGTGTAAAATGGCCACTCACAAGCCGAGCTTCCGTTCCGACATGTCCACCCGAGCCCCCGCCCGTGCCAGCGCCAGCAAAGCCGACGCTCCGCCGGCCGACGCCGCTCTGGCCACCGCGCTGGCGGGTTTCACGCTCGACCCGGCGCGTTCCTATACCGCGCAGGTGCACGACGCGCTGCAGCAGGCCATCCTGCGCGGCACGCTGCCGCCGCGCACGGCGCTGTCCGAAGCCACCATCTCGTCGCTGATCGCCGTCAGCCGCACGCCGGTGCGCGAGGCGCTGGCGCAACTGGCCGAAGAGCAGCTGGTGCTGATCTACCGCCAGGTCGGCACGCTCGTCGCGCCGGTGCGCCTGTCGCTGCTGGAAGAAGGGCGCTTCGTGCGCAGCACGCTGGAGTGCGCCAACCACGTGCAGCTGGTGCAGGGCATCACGCCGGCGCAACTGGCGGAATTCGGGCAGATCGTCGAACGCCAGCGCAGCGCTGTCGCCGGTGGGCAGATCGATCAGTTCAGCGAACTCGATGAATTGATGCACCGCCGCCTGTTCGAATTCGCCGGTCGCGAGCATGTCTGGACCATGCTGGAGCCGATCAAGCGCCAGTTCGACCGGGTGCGCTGGCTGCTGCTGGGCCACGTGGCCGGCCATGCCGACCGGGCCTTGCGCGAGCACGAGCAGATGCTGGCGCAGATGGCCGCGCGAGACGTCGCCGGGCTGGGCGCCAGCGTGGCATCGCACATCAACCACATCACCGAGCATGTCGCCGCGCTGCGGCTGCAGGCGCCGGAGAGCTACTTCGCGGACTGAGCGTCCGCCGAGGACATCACTTGAAGATCGAACGCATCCAACTCATCGTCACCTGTCCGGGCCGCAACTTCGTCACCGTCAAGGTGGTCACCGACGAAGGGGTTCACGGGCTGGGCGATGCCACGCTCAACGGGCGTGAGCTGGCTGTCAAGGCCTACCTCGAAGAGCATGTCGTGCCCTGCCTGATCGGCCGCGACCCCCGCAAGATCGAGGACATCTGGCAGTACCTCTACCGCGGTGCCTACTGGCGGCGCGGCCCGGTGACGATGACCGCGATCGCGGCGATCGACATGGCCTTGTGGGACATCCTGGGCAAGCTCGCCGGCATGCCGGTGTACCAGCTGCTGGGCGGCAAGAGCCGTGATGGCCTGATGGTCTACGGCCACGCCAACGGCCGCGACCACGCCGAAGCGGTGGACGCCGTGCAGCAGCATGTCGAACAAGGCTACAAGGCCATCCGCGTGCAGTCCGGCGTGCCGGGCCTGGCCAAGACCTATGGCGTAGGCAAGACCCAGGGCTTCTACGAGCCGGCCGAAAAAGGCCTGCCGCCCGAAGAGCCCTGGGACACCGCGCTGTACCTGCGCCACACGCCCGAGCTGTTCCGCAAGGTGCGCGAGGCGGTCGGCCCGGACGTGCACCTGCTGCACGATGCCCACCACCGGCTGACGCCGATCGAGGCCGCGCGGCTGGGCAAGTCGCTCGAACCGCACCACCTGTTCTGGATCGAGGACGCGACGCCGGCCGAGAACCAGGAGGCCTTCCGCCTGATCCGCCAGCACACCACCACGCCGCTGGCGGTGGGCGAAGTCTTCAATTCGATCTGGGACTGCAAGGACCTGATCAGCGAACAGCTGGTCGACTACATCCGCGCGACGATCGTGCATGCCGGCGGCATCAGCCACGTGCGGCGCATCGCGGACTTCGCAGCCATGCACCAGGTGCGCACCGGCTTCCACGGCGCCACCGATCTGTCGCCGGTGTGCATGGCGGCGGCAGTGAACTTCGGCCTGTGGGTGCCCAACTTCGGCATCCAGGAACTGATGCCGCACACGCCGCTCACCGACGAGGTGTTCCCGCACAACTACCGCTTCGAAGACGGTTACCTGGTGATGGACGAGGTGCCGGGCCTGGGCGTCGACATCGACGAAGCGCTGGCCGGGAAGTACCCCTACGAGCGGGCCTATTTGCCCGTCGCGCGCCTGCGCGACGGTTCGATGTGGAACTGGTAGCCAAGGAAACCATCATGTTGAGCGTTGTCGTCGAAGAACCCCGGCGCATGGCCCTGCGCGAGCGGCCGATGCCGCAACCCCAGGCGGGCGAGCTGCGCGTGCGCGTGCGCTATGCCGGCATCTGCGGCTCGGACCTGCACATATTTCATGGCCAGAACCCCTTCGTCACCTATCCGCGCGTCATCGGCCACGAGTTCGTCGGCCGTGTCGATGCGGTGGGCGAGGGCGTCAGCACCGAGCGCCTGGGCCAGACCGTGGTGGTCGACCCGGTGATCAGCTGCGGCCAGTGCCATGCCTGCCGCATCGGGCGGCAGAACGTCTGCAGCCGGTTGCAGGTCATCGGCGTTCATCGCGACGGCGGCTTCAGCGAATACGCCTGTGCGCCGGCGAAGAATGCCTACCTCATCCCGCCCGGTCTGGCGCTGCCCGGCGCGTCGGTCATCGAGCCCTTTGCGGTGGCCGCCAACGTCACCCACCGCACCGGCGTGCTGCCCAGCGACGTGGCACTGATCTACGGCGCCGGCGCGGTGGGGCTGAACCTGCTGCAGGTGCTGAAGAAGGTGCATGGCATCCGGACCTTCATCACCGACCATGTCGACGAACGCCTCGCGCTGGCGCTGGGCTGCGGCGCGGCGCCGGACGAGATCATCAACACCCGCCGCGAGCCGCTGCCCGAGGCCCTGGCCCAGCGCGGCGTGGAAGGCGGGCCGACGCTGATCTACGACGCCGTGTGCCACCCGGCCATCCTGGAAGAAGCGGTGCGCATCGCGGCGCCGGCCGGCCGCATCGGCATCCTGGGTTTTTCTCCGACGCCGTCGGCGATTCCGCAGCAGGAACTGACAAAGAAGGAGCTGACGCTGTACGCCTCGCGCCTGAACTGCGCGATGTTCCCGACGGTGATCGACTGGATCGCCCGCGGCCTGGTCGACCCCGGCCACATCGTCACCCACCAGGTCGACTTCCACGACGTGGCCGGCGCCTTCGACCTTGCCGAGCGCAACCCGCGCGAGAGCTGCAAGGTGCTGCTCGACTTCGGCACGGACGGCTGAGGGGCTTGCGACCGCCGTAGCGGCCACAGCGCCCGGATTCACGCCGGCGCGGAATTTCGCACGGGCCGCTGCACGATGTGCCGATGCAGCTTCACGCGGCCCGGCCGCCTGTCGATAGCGTTGGGACGACACGCGGCCAGGAGCCCTCATGCGCAAGTTCTTGTCGGGTCTTGCGGCCCTCATGGCCACCACCGCCCTCATGGCGCCCGTACCGGCCCGGGCCGGGACCAACGCCTGGACGGCCTTGCCCAGCCCGACCGGCAGCGCGCTGATCAACGTGATCAGCGCCCAGCCCGGCATTGCGCTGACGCGCTACGCCGCCACGCAAAGCGGCATGTACATCTCGCGCAATGGCGGCCAGAGCTGGCAGCTCAGCAACAGCGGCATCGTGCCGACGCCGGCGGGCTACTACATCGTCAACGACCTGGCGATCACCTCGACCAGCCTCTACATCGCGCCGAATTTCCTGCAGAAGAGCAGCGACGGCGGCAACTCCTGGGTCACGACCGGCTGGGTCACCGAGAACCCGCAGGCGCTGGTGCTGGCGGTTCATCCCGGCAACCCGAACACGGTTTACGCCGGGTCGAACCAGGGCGTCTACAAGTCCAGCGACGGTGCCGTCACCTGGAAGTACCTGGCCGGCAACTCGCCGGTGTATGCCTTGACGGTCGACCCGGGCAACCCCGCGGTGATCTTCCGCGCGGTGGCCTCCGGCATCTACCGGAGCACGGACGCCGGCCTCAGCTGGAGCCAGGTCAGCACGCAGCTGACCAGCGTGAGGACGCTCGTCGTCGACCCCGGCCATTCGATGACCGTCTACGCCGGCACCAACGGTTCGGGCGTCTACAAGAGCATCGACGGCGGCAGCAGCTGGCAGCCGATCAACCGCTGCCTGCCGGCGGGGCAGTGCGCGCCGCTGACGCTGGACCGGACCTGGATCAAGAACATCATCGTCGACGCCGGCACCGTCTACCTCGGCGCGACCGAGGGACTGTTCAAGTCGGTGGACGGCGGCGCCAGCTGGACCCAGGCCAACAACGGCCCGATCGGCGTGTCGGCCATGATGCTCGACCCGCTCAATGCCAACACCGTGATCGCGGCCTATGGCAACCAGCTCTACAGCTACACCTTCTCGGCGGCCAGCGACGCGGACCGCATCTTCAACTGGGCCGAGGCGAGCTACCCGCAGTATTTCGCGCCTGCTGGCGCGCCGACCCAGCTGATCTCGGGCTACCAGGCGCGCTACTACAGCGCGACGCAAAACTACGTCGGCACGCTGGATGGCCAGGTGTACGTGCACGGCGCCGTGTTCGGCGGCCTGCTCTACGTGGGTACCACGGCCCAGTTGCTGCCGCTGGCGCTGGCCGCCGGCTACTGAGGGGGCCTCAAGGCCGGGACGCCGCAGGCGGCACCCAGCGGGCCAGCGTGGCCAGCATCTCGGCGAAGCGGATCGGCTTGGCGATGTGGTCGTTCATGCCGGCCGCCAGCGCTTGCTCGCGGTCGCCGACCATCGCGTTGGCGGTCATCGCGATGACCGGCAGGTCCTGCAGCTGTGGCCGCAGTCGCAGCGCGCGTGTCGCTTCGTAGCCGTCCAGCACCGGCATCTGGCAGTCCATCAGCACGGCGTCGAATGACTGCGTTTCCAGCATGTCCAGCGCTTCCTGGCCGTTGCAGGCGATGCTGGTCTCGATGCCGGAGCGCTTCAGAACGTCCAGCGCCAGTTCGCGGTTGATGGCGTTGTCCTCGACCAGCAGCACGCGCGCGCCGCTCAGGCTGGCCTGGTGGCCGAGCCGGGCCTCATCGCGCCGCTCGCTGCGCGTGGGTTCGTGCAGCGCCAGGCCCAGCGCGGTGCCGCAGGCGTCGAACAATGTCGACGGCGTGATCGGCTTGGTCAGCAAGGCAGCGATGCTGAGCTGCCGCTCGGCCAGGCGCTGCAAGGCCTCGTCGCGCGAGAAGGCCGTGAGCATCAGCACGGTGGGCGTCGGGTGGCGCCGATGTTCATGCTGGCTCACCAGCCGTGCGCACTCCACGCCGTCCATGCCGGGCATCTTCCAGTCCAGCAGCACCAGGCCGTAGGGCTTGTCGCCGGCGTCGGCCCGTTCCACCAGGCGCAGTGCTTCCGTGCCGTCGGCGGCGGTATCGGTGACCAGGCCGAGTGCGGCGGCCATGCCGGCCAGCACTTCACGGGCGCTGGCGTTGTCGTCGACGATCAGCGCACGGGTGCCGCGCAGGCGCTCATGGCGCAGCGCGCGCGGCTGCGCGGCCGGCCCGGTCTGCAGGTTGAAGCGCAGGCTGAAGTGGAAGCGGCTGCCTTGCCCCGGCGTGCTGTCGACGGCGAGCTCGCCGCCCATCAGGTGCACCAGTTGCCGGCTGATCGCCAGGCCCAAGCCGGTGCCGCCGTGGCGGCGGCTGGTCGACGCGTCGGCCTGCGAGAACGGCTGGAACAGGCGCTGTTGCTGCTCGGCGCTCATGCCGATGCCGGTGTCGCGCAGCTCGAAGCGCAGCTGCACCCACGGACCATGGCGATCGACCACGCTGACGGCCACGGTGACCTCGCCGCGTTCGGTGAACTTGACGGCGTTGTTGCCCAGGTTCAGCAGCACCTGGCGCAGGCGCAAGGGGTCGCCCAGCAGGGCCGTCGGCAACTGCGGCGGCAGCGCGAACAGCAGTTCCAGGCCTTTGTCCTCGGCGTTCATGCCGACCAGGTTGGCCAGCTCGTCCATCACGTTGCCCAGGTCGAAGGGGATGACCTCCATGTCCAGCTTGCCGGCTTCGATCTTCGAGAAGTCGAGGATGTCGTTGATGATGCCCAGCAGCGATTCGGCGGACCGGTGCACCTTCTGCACGTAGTTCTGCTGCTGCCCGTTCAGCCCGCTTTGCAGCGCCAGCTGCGACATGCCGAGGATGGCGTTCATCGGCGTGCGGATCTCGTGGCTCATGTTCGCCAGGAACTCGCTCTTCGCGTGGTTCGCGATCTCGGCCTTTTCCATCGCGTCGACGAGTTGCGTGGTGCGCTCGCGCACCGCCTCTTCCAGGTGATCACGATGGCGGTGCAAGTCGTCGGCCGAATCGCGCAGCCGCTGCGCCATCACGTTGACGCGCGTGGCCAGCCGACCCAGTTCGTCGCCGGATTCGACCGTGCAGCGGGCATCCAGATCACCCTCGGCGATGCGGTCGACCGTGGCCTCCAGGCGCTGGATGGGTGCGCTGACCAGGCGCCGCAGCAGCACGAAGGTGGCGGCATACAGCACCACGACGATGGCGCCCACCACCCCCAGAATGGCGCGGCGGGCGGTGGCAACAGCCTGCTCGACGACGGCGCGCGTCAGCACCACGCGCACTTCGCCGATCTTCTGCGGCTGCGATGCGCCGGGCGTTGCGTACTCGATCGGCTGCACGCGCACGATCGGGTTGACCAGCTCCGCCGCTTGCGGCTTGGTCACCTCGGACACCGTGCCGTAGCCGACCGCGGTGATCTTGAACTGCGCCACCTCGGGGTTGGGCGCCAGTGCGGCGAGCTGGCTGTCGATCGCCGCACGATCGACGTTCCACAACGGGTAGGCCACCGAGCGGCTGAACAGGTCGGCAATGCGTCCGGCACGGCCCTCCAGTTCGCGGAAGCGGCGTTCGCGCTCGTACTCGATCAGCACGTAGGCCGAACCGGCCGCCACCAGCGCCACCAGGGTGGCCAGCGCCCAGACCAGCTTGGTCTGCAGCCGGGTCGCCCGCGGCATCAGGCGCATGGCCAAAGGCATGTCATGTCTTGCGCAGCAGGGGCGCCAGGGTGAACTCGTAGCGCCCGGCCCTGGGTCGGCGGACCTTCGAATAGACGCTGAAGTCCAGCGCTCCGTCCCGCTTGTAGACGGCCTGGTCGTAGTGCGCCGCCGTGTCGCGGTTGACGACCTGCATGTAATCGAGCTTCATCGACGGACCGCCATGCGCGGCGAAGTCCAGGCCGTGGTGGTAGTCGTGCAGCAGCACCATGGCCCAGGCGGCAATGAAGAAATGGCTGCCGACGCTGGCCGCCAGGCCGCCTTCGGCGATGCTGGCCAGCGCGCTCGGCCAGGCCCCGGTGCCGCCGACCAGCACGGGCGCGCCGCGGGCCTTCACTGCGCGCATCGCGCCGAGCGCCATCGAATCATTGGCCGCCCAGATGATGTTGGTCTGCGGGTAGCGCGACAGCAGCACCTTGGCCTTGCTCTCGGCGTCGACATCGCCCCAGTCGCCGAAGGCCAGCTGCAGGATCTGGCCCCGCTTGGCGTGTGCGACGAAGTCGCTGACGCCTTGCGCGCGCTCCATCGACACCGGCGTGGCGCGGTCGCCGGTGATGCCGATCACCTGCGGCTCGCGGTCGCCGAGTTGTCGATACAGCTCTTCCATCAGGCGGTATTCGGCGCGCGCCTCGTCGGTGGTCACGGTGCCGATCCAGTGGCGCATCTGCTCGCGCTCGTTGCCGATCTCGCGCCGTTGCTCCGCCGTCAGGTCGTTGTGGATCAGCAGCACCTTGACGGTCGTGCGTTCGAACAAGCGCAGCATCTGCGGTGCGGCCAGCTTCTCGTTGACGATCACCAGGTAGTCCGGCAGCACGCTGCGCTGTGCCACGCTTTCGGCCTGGCGCAGCATCAGCAGGTGGTCGCGCTCGGCGTACAGCACCTCGAGCTGCAGGCCGAAGGTCTGGGCCGAGGCCGCCATGAAGCGCGCGGCCATGTGCCAGTGCGGCCCCTTGCCGCGTTCGACCGGTTCACCGGGGTTCAGGAAGACCACGCGGGGCGGCGTGGCGGGCGGCGTGACCGGCGGCGGCACAGGCTGCGGCGCGGCGCGTCCGGCCGCGCCCAACAGGCCGGCGCCGGCAAACAGGGCAGTTCGACGATCCATGGCGCGATCTTCGCGGCTTGAGGCCGCCGAGGCGGCGGGCGGGTTCAGTGCATTGAACCACGCCCGCAGGCGCTTCACAACGCGGGTCGGCAGCCCATGTGCGGCCATCGCGGCCGGCCACCTGGAGGCTGTTGTTCGCCCGGCCGCCCCGTTGCTGATCCGCCGAAAATCAGGTCAGGCTGACCTCGGCCATCTTGAAGAACGGCGTGCTGCGCGCGCCCTTCACCAGGTTGACGCAATAGACCGTCCAGGTGTTGCCGTCGCCATGTTTGTCGACGGCAAACACCCAGCTCGGCACCATGCCCATCGCCTCGTAGCTGCATTCGTAGCGCGGCCGCGCGCCGTTGTGGAACACCTGCAGGTACTGGATGGCGCGCGCGTGTTGTGTGCCGATGGTGTTGGCCCGGTTCATCGCCCCCTGATTGCTGTTGTCGTTCGAGTGCAGCATCACCGGGCGGCCCGAATTCGGGTCCTTGGCGATCAGGAACGAGCAACCGGAAAAGGGTCCGCTGAACACCACGCGCGCGCCGTCGTCGAGTTCGATTCCGGTGCAGCAGTTCTGGCCCCATTGCAGGAAACGCAGCGGCGTCTTGACGCCCGCATTCGCTTCCTTCGACAGGGTGATGGTGCCCTTGTCGCTGTTGAGCTGCCCCACGAAGTCCAAGGGGTTGAAGCGCAGCAAACAATTGGCAAACACCGAGATCGGCATGGCATTGAAGTTCGTGCTGCCCATCGAAGGTGCCGCCTTCTTGAACACACTTGCCAGCGTATTCAGGGTGTCGAAGTTGATTCCGCTGTTGAGGTTGGGCATGTCGGACTGCATTCGTTCGAGGGACGGGGCAGTATAGAGTTGCAGGCCCGGACGCTGCAGCCATCGGAGTCCCGCACGGCGCTTGCTGCAGGCCTATGGCATCCTGGCCGCTCAGGTCGCCTGCGGCGTCATGGCGGGCTGCTGCACCTCAAGCGGCTGGCTGGGCTTGAGCAGAAACGCCGCCAGCGCCGGCAGCAGCACCAGCGCGCCGATCATGTTGAACAGGAAGCAGAAGGCCAGCAGGATGCCCATGTCGGCCTGGAACTTGATGGGCGAGCCGGCCCAGGTGGCCACGCCCACGGCCAGCGTCAGGCCGGTCAGCAGCACCACGCGGCCGGTGAACTGCAGCGCCTGGCGGTAGGCCGCGGACAAGGTCTGGCCGGCGCGCAGGTGGACCAGCACGATGCTCATCACGTAGAGCGCGTAGTCCACGCCGATGCCCACGCCGAGCGCGATCACCGGCAGCGTGGCCACCTTGACGCCGATGCCCAAACCCACCATCAGCGCTTCGGCCAGCACCGAGGTCAGCACCAGCGGCAGCACCGCGCAGACCACCGCGCGCCAGGAGCGGAAGGCCAGCAGGCACAGCACGACGACAGCGGCGTAGACCCACAGCAGCATCTCGCGGTTGGCTTCGCGCACGACGATGTTGGTGGCGGCCTCGATGCCGGCGTTGCCGGCCGCCAGCTGGAACTGCTGCTCGGCCGTGTCGTGCCGCGCGGCAAAGGCTTGCACCGCTTGCACCACGCCGTCCAGCGTCTGCGCCTTGTGGTCGGTCAGGAAGATGCGCAGCATCGACAGGCTGCAGGGCTGGTTGACCAGCGTGCGCGGCGCGAACTTGACCAGTGTGTTGATGACCGCCTGGTTCGGCACCAGCGCGGTCCACTTGGGGTTGCCCTCGGTCAGCTGGCTGGTCAGCACGCGGGTGATGAAGGCGAAGGAGTCGGTGGCCGCTACGCCGGGCAGTTGCCGCAATTGCCATTCGAGTGTGTCCACCTTTTGCAGCAGTGCGTAGTCCATGCACCGGCCTTCGGGTGAAGTGACCATCACGATGAACACGTCGCTGGCGTTGCCGTAGTGCGCGGTGACGTAGGCGTTGTCGCGGTTGTAGCGGGAGTCGGTGCGCAACTCGGGCGCGCCGGGGTCGAGGTCGCCGATCTGCAGCCCGCGGCTGACCCACCAGCCACCTAGGCCGAGCAGCAGCGCGACGGCGATCGTCGCGGCGGCCACCGGCCGTTCGGTGAAGCGGTCCAGCAGGGTCCACAGCCCCGCGCGCTGCTGGCCTTCTTCGTCGCGCAGCGAGCGCGCCGCGGCCCGCGCACTGACGCCGGTGTAGGACAGCAGGATCGGCAGCAGGATCAGGTTGGTGAAGACCAGGAAGGCCACGCCGATGCTGGCGGTCAGCGCCAGCTGCTGGATCACCGTGATCTTGATCAGCAGCAGCACCGCAAAGCCCACCGCATCGCACACCAGCGCCAGCAGGCCGGCCATGAACAGGCGGCGGAAGGTGAAGCGCGCGGCCACCAGCGGGTGCGTGCCGCGGCCGATGTCCTGCATCACGCCGTTCATCTTCTGCGCACCATGGCTCATGCCGATGGCAAACACCAGGAAGGGCACCAGCACGGTGTAGGGGTCCAGCTCGAAGCCCAGCAGCGGCAGCGCGCCCAGCAGCCACAGCACCGCCACCAGCGAGCACAGCATCACGATGGCGGTGCTGCGCACGCAGCGCGTGTACCAGAACACCATCGCGGTGGCGATGGCGATGGCCCCGGCAAAAAAGGCCAGCACCTGCGCCACGCCGTCGATCAGGTCGCCCACCACCTTGGCGAAACCGATGACGTGGATCTTGACCAGGGGACTCTCGTACTTGGCGCGCACCGCCTCGACCTTGCGCGAGAACTCGGCATAGTCCAGCGGCTTGCCGGTCTCGGTGTCGAAGTCCAGCAGCGGCACCATCAGCATGCTGGAGCGGAAGTCGGGCGCGACGATGCGGCCGATCTCACCCGAACGTTCGATGTTCAGCCGCAGCCGCGCCAGTTGTTCGGGCGAGCCGTTGTACTTCGAGTCGATGACCTGGCCTTCGTCGATGCCGACCTCGGTGATGCCGACCCAGCGCATCGTCGGCGTCCATAGCGACATCATCGACGGCCGATCGACGCCGCCGATCAGGTAGACCTCGTCGCTGATCTTGCGCAGTTGTTCCAGATAGGCGGCATCGAGGATGCTGCCCTGCGTGTGCTCGACGACGATGCGCAGCACGTTGCCCTGGCCGGCCAGGTCGACGCGGTGGGTCTTGTAGTGGCCGATGAAGGCGTGCGCGTTGGGAATCATGCGCTCGAAGCTGGCGTTGAGCTTCAGTCGTGGCAGTTGCCAGCCCAGGGCCAGCGTCAGCAGCGCGCACAGCAGCACGACGAGGCCTCGGTGGTTGAACAGCAGGCGTTCCAGGCGGCTGCCCGAAGCGGTGTCGAAGTCGTTCAGCGAGGCCACGACCTCGGGGGCCGTGGCCGGCATGGGGGGATTCATCGGGAAGCTCCGGATGCGGCGGCCACGGTGGGCTGCAGCGCGGCACGCGGCACAGTGACGATGCCGGCCACGCTGCTGGCCACCAGGCTGCCGTCAGGGGCCTCGACCAGGCCGGTCAGCGGCGCGCCCCAGGCAAAAGGCACACGTTGGAAATTCAGGCCACCGTCGGCGCTGACGAAGAGACCGCCGCCCTGGTCGAACAGCGCGATGCGGCCGTCGCGCAAGCGCAGCGAACCATTGATCGAAGCGCCGGTGGCCTGCGGGCCCAGGTTCGCGCGCTGCCAAGTGCTGCCCGCATCGGCCGTGACGAAGGCATGGCCGCGCAGGCCGTGCACCAGCACTTGGCGGTCGCTGCTGGCCAGCACGCCGAACAGGCTGCCGTCGTAAGGGGCCTTCAGTGCGCTGAAGTGGCCATCGGCCTTGCCTGATAGGTCTTCGCGCAGCACCAGGCCTTGTTCACCGACCGCCCAGCCGCTGCCGCCGGCGCGCGCCAGGCCATACAGGTGCATGCTGTTCGGGTTGTCGAAGCGGCCGCTGTCGAAGCGCCAGCTGCGCCCGCCGTCGCGGCTGTGCACGGCCAGATTGAAGGCGCCGACGATGCTGATGTCCGGCCCATCGACCCACAGGTCCAGCAGCGGCTTGTCCGGGCCGTCGTCGACCAGGCGCTGCGCCTCGTCAAGCTTGCCCTGGCCGGCCTGGGCTTGCGCCATCGCCAAAGCGGCAATGGCCTGGCCATCGAGCACGCGGGTCCAGTGCTCGCCGGCGTCTTCGCTGCGCAGCACCACGCCGAGGTGGCCGATGGCATAGCCCACCCGGGCATCGGCGAAGCGCACCGCCGTCAGCGTGGCGGAGACCGGCACTTTGGCGGCATTGCGCCAAATCTTGCCCTGGTCGTCCGACAAGGTGATGACGCCTTGTTCACCCACCGCCACCAGCCGTTCACCGGCGCGCGCCAGGCCCAACAGCAATGCGCGCTGCGGCGCCACCGCGGGTGCTGCTGCGGCTTGCAGCACAGCGGCCGTGCCGCTCAACGGTGGTGCGGGACTGGCGGTCCCAGCTGCCCATCCGGTCAGCATCAGTGCCAGGACACCGGCGCTGGCCAGCCCGATGGCGCGTGGGCGCAGGCTCCAGCTGCTCATTTCGGTTGCTCCACGAAGGGCTGGTTGTGGCCGCCAGCCGCCGCCAGAACGCGCTTCACTTCAGCGCACGCCTTGGCGTTCCAAGGACTGCGTCGTGTAGAAGTCCGCCGCCTGGGCCTTGAAGTTCATGCCGCCGGGAGCCCGGTTCATCATGTTCTGAACGTTGTAGGCCTTGGACTGCACGTTGTAGACGATGTGCTGGAAGTTGGCCATCGTCGGCACTTCGGGGTAGACCCAGGTCAGGATGTTGATGTTCTTCCAGAACTGGCCCTTGGCGTCCCACTGGTCAGTGCTGACGATGTTCCAGCTGTCCTCGTCGATGTAGAAGCGGCGCTTGGGCACGGTGTGGCGGGCGCCGGCCTTCAGCGTGGCGTCCACCACCCAGACGCGGTGCAGCTCGAAGCGCACGTGGTCGGGGTTGACGAAGTTCGGCCCCATCAGCTTGTCGAGGTCGTCGACCAGGTTGATGTTGTTGTTGTTGTAGGGCACGAACATCTCCTTCTTGCCCACCAGCTTCCAGTCGTAGCGGTCGGTCGCGCCGTTGAAGCCGTAGTTGTCGTCGAAGTTCGTGTTGCCCGAGGTGATGTTGAACGGCACGTCGTATTGCACGTTAGGAATCTTGCGCAACCGGCGCTGGCCGGTGAAGTAGGTCCAGCCCTGGGTTTCCTGGCCGATCGGGTCGGCCGGGCCGAGGATCAGCGTCTTCTCGCCGGCGGAGTAGGCCGGCGCTGTCACTTCGACGATCACCGCTCCGCGCAGCTTGCCCTCCCAGCCGTCCTGGCGCGCGGTGCCCTCGTAGTAGTAGGGGTAGGCCTCGGTGACGATGTTGGCGGTGGCCAGCGAACGCTTGCCGGCGGCCGAGACGAACCATGTCTCGGCATTGATCTGCCGGTCGGCGCCGCGCCAGGTCCACAGGTTGTTGAACATCGCCTCCAGCCCGGTCTTGGGGATGGGGAAGGGCACCGCACCCTTGTGGCCGACCACCGCCTCGTTGCTGATCTTGGCGTTGCTGGCGTTGAAGATGCAGTTGTCGGCGACGAACTTCGGCGTTGCGAACGTGCGGTGCGTCGGGTAGACGTCGATGCGGAAGCCGGGATAGTTTTTCAGCAGGTAGAGGTGGCCGTCGCTGAGCCGCGCGGCGTTGGCCTCGGCGTTGTCGGCCTTCAGCTGCAGCACCGGCTTCTCGTCGGTGAACAGCGCCGGCGGCAGGCCGGGGCGGGGGGCTTTCATCGCTCCGCTCAGGCCGCCGGTGTAGGCGGGGATGCTGCCATCCTTGTTGGCGCCTTTCTCGGCGCCGCAGGCGGTCAGCGTGCTGCCCAGTTGTTTGGCTTCGTCGGCGGTGACGGCGGCGCGCGAGGGCAGGCTCAGGGCGGCGGCCGCGCAGGCGGCCAGCAGGGTCAGGGAAGTGGGGTGCTTCATGATCGTGTCTCCAGGGATGCGGTGCGGCGCGTCAGAACGAATAGTTGAGGTTGAGCGCGATGAAGTCGCGGTCGCCGAAGGCGTTGTCCTGGTCCCTGCCGAGCTGGCGCGTGTACTGCAGCGCGCCCTTGATGCTGTTGGCATAGGTGAACTTCAGCGCCAGCGCCAGGCTGCCGCCGCGTGCCGAGCCGCCGGTGCTGGCCACGGCCGGGGTCTTGGCGTTGAAGTTGTACATGAGGGTCAGCGGCAGCGAGAGGTCGATGTCGGCCAGCGCCTGGTACCACGTGGGCTCGAAGGACAAGCCCATCTTGAGCTCGGTCTTCGAGGTCTCGGTGTTGCGCGCCGCGGCGTTGCGGGTGGTCTTCAGCAGTGTGTTGCCGCCGATTTCACCGACCAGCGAAGCAGCGTCGAAGCCCGGCAAACGAGGCAGCTGCCAGATCGTCGAGGCCTGGAAGTGCAGCGAGCGGCCGACCGCGTACACCGGGTTGTCGACAGCATCCAGCGGCACGCCCGGAAAGGCCACCAGCGCGCTCGCCAGGCTGGTCAGCGGCGTGTTGTTGCGGATCGAGACTTCGCCGGCCACGCTGGCATCGCCGACGTGGCTGGAGGTGGACACGCCGTAGACGTCGATCTTCTGCGGGTACACGAAGAAGTAGTTCGTCGGCATCATGAACGGCGGCACCGGAATCGGGTTCAGCTGCAGGATGACCTGCGGCGTCTTGTCGGTGTAGCGCAGGTAGTAGAAGCCGTAGTCGCTGCCGCTTTGCTGGTCACGGTATTTGGCTGCTATGCCGTACTGGCCTTTGCGCTCGGGCGGCTGTTGCGTGCCTTGCAGCGGCACGCCGAAGCCGGGCGCCAACATCAGGCGTTCGGCGCCGTCGAAGATCAGGTCGGCCGGGCTGAAGAAGGTGCCCGAAGGCGGCAGCCGCGTCGGCCGGAACTCCAGCTGGTAGTAGCCGGCCAGGTCCCACTTCGGCGTCAGCGCGAAGGAGGCCGAGAGCTGGTTCACCGGCATCAGGAAGTCCTTGGTCTGGATGCCCGGCACCGTCAGCACTTTGTTGACATCGGTGGGCGCCTGGCCGGCGGCGATGCCGTTGCCCGGCAGCATCAGGCTTTCGCCCCACATCAGCGTGTGGCGGCCCAGGCGGAACGACAGGTTGTGGCCGCCGATGTCGACGCCGCTGTGCACGAAGGCGTCGTAGAACTCGGCATTCGCGCCGGCCCACTTGCGGGCATAGGCGGTGAACTCGGTGTTGCTCACCGAACTTGCGTTGTAGCTCAGCGGATCGATGGCCGCGTGTGATCGGCGATAGACATGGTCATACCAGGCGGCGGCGCTGATGCGCAGGCCGGAGCTGGCCTTGTCCTTGAAGGTCAGGTCGAATTCCGACAGCAGGTCCAGCCGGTTGGTGACGATGTCGCGCTTGTCCGGGAAGGCCGCATCGCCGTCGTTGGTGTTGAGGTTGGCGGTGTAGAAGCTCGAAGGCTTGGTGGTGCGGGCGCCCAGCGTGTACTTGATCGAGTTGTCCCAGCGCAGGCTCAGGTCGTCGGTATTGATCAGCTCGGCGGCCCCTGCGGGCTGGGCCAGTGCCGCGACTGCGGCCAGCGCCAGGGCGTGGCGCAGCGGTGTGCACCGGGTGTTGCGAAGGGGCAGGTAGCTCATGGTGTCTCCATCGGTGTCGGTATCGTTGTCGGTCGTCAGACGCGCCGGGCCTGGCCGTCCCAGAAGTGCTCGCGCACCGTGCGCTTGAGCAGCTTGCCCACCGGCGAGCGCGGCAGCTGCGCCCAGGCTTCGAAACTTTTGGGCACCTGGTGGCTGGCCAGGCGCTCGCGGCACAGCGTGCGCAGCGCGGCTTCGTCGAAGCCACAGCCGGGCTTGAGTTCGACGACGGCCTTGACCGCCTCGCCCCACAGCGCATCGGGCACGCCGACCACCGCGCAGTCCTGCACGGCCGGGTGGCTCAAGAGCACACGTTCGACTTCGCTGGGGAAGACGTTGAAGCCGCCGCTGACGATCACGTCGCGCAGGCGGTCGACCAGGAACAGCCAGCCTTGTGCGTCGAGCTGGCCGATGTCACCGGTGTGGTGCCAGCCGTGGGCCGAGACGCGGGCGGTCTCTTCCGCGTTGTTCAGGTAGCCCTTCATCACCGAGGCACCGCGCACGACGACTTCACCACGCTCGCCGTGCGGCAGCAGTCGGCCTTGTTCGTCCATGATCGCGACGCGGAAGAATGGCCCGGCGCGGCCGCAGCTGGCCAGGCGCGTAAGGTCGCCGCTGGCGACGACCTCGGCATGGTCCGTGGGCGTGAAGGCGGTGACGTTGAGGCCGGTCTCGGTCTGGCCGAAAGCGGTGGTCATGACAGGGCCGAAGACTTCGCAGGCCTCGCGCACCCGCTCTGGCGCCATCGGCGCCGAGGCGTAGTTGAGGTAACGCAGCGAGCTGAAGTCGTGCGCGCGCACGTCCGGGTGGGCCAGCAGCTTGTAGATCGCGGTGGGCGGCAGGAACAGGTGGGTGACGCGGTAGGTTTCGATGGCCTGCATCACCTGCAGCGCATCGAAGCCGGGCAGCAGCACATGGGTGGCGCCCAGCGGCAGCATGGCCAGGGCCGATCCGCCTGCCGCATGCGTCATCGGCGCGGCCACCAGGTGGATCGGGTGCGGGTGCGGCTGCAGCGCCAGCGTGCCGGCGATCATCGCTTCCCAGCCGGCGCTGCTCATCATCACGCCTTTGGGCCGGCCGGTGGTGCCGCCCGAGCTGAACAGGGTGGCCAGTTCGTCGGGCGTGCCGGGTTCGTCTTCGTCGAAGGTGGCTTGCGTCGGAAGCCAGCGTTCAAAGTGCTCGTCCAATGCCACGCGCTGGCGCAGGCCCGGGCAGCGGCTGGCCAGCGTGTCGACCTGCGGCGCCACGTCGGGGCCGTAGAACAGCAGCTCGGTGCCGGTCTCGACGAGCGTGTGCACCGTGTCGTCGAGGTGGTTGCGCGTGCTCACCGGCACCCACACCGCACCGGCGCGCAGTGCGCCGATCACGCATTCGAAGGCCGCCGCCGAGTTGGCCGAGTAGATCGCCACCCGCGCGCCGCGCGCCAGGCCGTCGCGCCGCAGCGCCGCGGCAATGCGGTGGGACTGCAGCTGCACCTCGCGATACGTGCGCGAACCGGCGGCGTCGACCAGGAAGGCGCGCTCGGGCCAGCGCTCGGCCGCTTTGTCGAAGTGCTCGATGAGCCGCATGGCGTCTACTTGCCCAGCACCGTGACGCAGCAGATCGCGTCTTCGACACCGATGAAGCCGCCGCCATTGCTGGCCACGCCGATGCGGGCATGGGCCACCTGGCGCGCGCCGGCCTCGCCACGCAGCTGCAGCACCAGTTCATGGATCTGCGCCAGCCCGGTGGCGGCCACAGGATGGCCGCGTGACTGCAGGCCGCCGGAGACATTGACGGGGATGCGCCCGCCCAGCGTGGTCTCGCCGCGCTCGGCCGCTGCGGCACCGTCGCCGAAGGGCACCAGGCCCAGGTATTCGGTGTGCGCGATCTCGGCAAAAGCGCTGGCGTCGTGCACCTCGGCCACCGACACGTCGGCCGCTGTGATGCCGGCGCGTTCGTAGGCGGCCAGTGCGGCCAGGCGCACGGCGGCGTTGGCGCTGTCGTCCAGCTTGCGGCCGCTGCCGCCGCGGGTCACCGAGGCCAGCACCTTCACCGGCCGCGCCGTGGCCAGGCGCTCCAGCGCGGCGCGTGAACAGACGATGGCGGCTGCCGCGCCGTCGCTGATCGGCGAGCACATCGGCAGCGTCAGCGGCCACGAGATGACGCGTGCGGCCAGGATCTGATCGATGCTCATCGCGTTCTGGAACTGCGCCAGCGGGTTCATCGTCGAGTGGCCGTGGTTCTTGCTGGACACCGCGGCGATCTGGCGCCATGTGCTGCCGTGCTTGGCCATGTGCAGCCGCGCATTGATGGCGTAGGCGTCCATGAAGATGCTGCGCATGGCCGGGTCGATCAGCACCTCGGGCGGAATCGGCGTGGCCTCGGCCTGCGGCATGTGCGCGTCGACGAAGGCCTGCACCGCCGCCACATCCTCGGGCTGGTTGAAGGCGGCGAAGCGGCGTGCAGCGTCCTTGGTGTTGAGCTTCTCGGCGCCCACGGCCAGCGCGATGTCGCACTGGCCGGAGCCCACCTGCGTGACCGCCAGGTTCAGCGCCACCGCCGAGCCGCTGCAGGCGTCTTCCACGTTGACCATGGGCACACCGTCGAAACCCAGCGGACGCAGTGCGTGCTGTGCCTTCACGCCCATCTGGCCTTCGATCGCGGCCTGCGCGGTGTTGGCGTAGAAGATGGCCTGCACGTCGTTCGTGGCCAGGCCGGCATCGGCCAGCGCCGTCTGCACCGCGCTGCGCGCCAGCTCGGCGCAGGACTTGTCGAGGTGGCGGGTGAAGGCAGTCATGCCCACACCGACGACAAACACTTCTCTCATGGAGGCTCCAGGGGGTTCTTCGAGGCTGTGTCGAAGTATTCGCAGCCGCCCGGTCCGGCGCTGTCCTCTGCAACATCGACAGGGTTCTCCCGTGTCCTCCCCGCACAGGACGGCAGCCGCGCAGGCCGGCCGCTAAGGTGCCGTCATGCCTGTCACCCCACCCCCCGAGACCTTGGCCATGAGCATCTCCGCCGGGCTGTCGCCCGAAGACCGATTCGCCATCAAGGACCTGCTGGCCCGCTACGGCTGGGCGCTGGACACCGGCGACACCGAGGCCTTCGTCGCCTGCTTCGCGCCCGACGGCGTGATGGTCGAAGAGGTGTTCGAGGACCCCGATGTCTGGCGGGGCCGCGACGGCATCCGCCGCCTCGCCGAGCACTACCGCAGCATCCCCAACTTCCCCGGCCGCCAGCACTATTGTGATAACACGCTACTGGCGCGTCAGCCAGGCGGCGCGGTGCACGCCCGCTCGTTCGCCATGGTCACCGAATGCCAGGGCGAGCCGCCCTACCCGCTGCGCTTTTGCGGCTACTACGACGACGAGCTGGTGCAGCTGGACGGCCGCTGGTGCTTTTCCCGCCGCACCGTGCGGCTGTGGGACGGCGCCGTGCTCGAGCGCTTCCCGGGCCGCGGCGCCTACGTGCCGCGGCAGCGTCCGCCCGAGTTCCAGCTGGTGAACAAGTCGTGAAACCGATGAGCGCAGCCGATCGTTTCGCGATCGAGGACTTGTTCGCGGTGTTCCACTGGGCGCTGGACACCGGCGATGTCGAAGGCTTTGCCGACTGCTTCGTCGATGGCGGCCGCATGCGGCTGCAGAGCCAGCGCGGCGAGCTGCGCTACCGGGGCCGCGACGAGCTGATCGCGATGGCCGAAACGCTGCGCGCCTGGGACCGTTTTCCGGGCTGCCAGCACTTTGCCGGTCAGCTGCTGATCGAGCTGGACGACGACGGCCAGGCCGGCCGCGCACGTTCGTTCTGCCTGGTGGCGGAAAGCCGCGGCGAGGCGCCGTATGCGCTGCGCTTTGCCGGCCGCAGCGACGACCGGCTGCGCCGCCGCAACGGCCGCTGGTTGTTCGAAGAGCGCCAGGTGCGCCTGTGGCAGGGCGAATCGATGGTCAATCACCTGCTGCTCGTGGACGACTGACCCGCGGCGCCCCGGCGATCCCCGCCTTGTCGGCACCCCCCATCCGTGCCACCGTGCTGCGCTGAACCCTCATCCGACCCAGGAGCCCCCGCCATGTCCATCGTCATCACCGGCGCCTCCGGCCAGTTCGGCCGGCGCGCGGTCGAACAGCTGCTGCAGCGTGTGCCTGCGCCTAAGCTGGTGCTGGTCACGCGCCGCCCCGAAGCGCTGGCCGAATTTGCCGCCCAAGGCGCGCAGGTGCGGCGAGGCGACTTCAGCGACCCAGCAACGCTGGGCCCGGCCTTCGCCGGCGCGCAGCGCCTGCTGCTGATCAGCACTGACGCGGTGGGCGGCAAGCGCCTGCTGCAGCACCGTGCCGCCATCGACGCGGCGCGTGCGGCCGGTGTGCAGCATGTGGTCTACACCTCTTTCGTCGGCGCGCTGCCGGGCAACCCGGCGATCAGCGCGATCGAGCATGTGGCCACCGAGCAGATGCTGCGCGACAGCGGCATGGCCTGGACCATGCTGCGGGACAGCCAGTACAGCGAGGCGATGGCGCTGTTTGCAGCGCCCGGCGCGCTGATGTCCGGCCAGTGGCTGGCCAGCGCCGGTGAAGGCCGCATCGGCCTGGTCTCGCGCGAGGACTGCATCGCCTGCGCGGTGGCGGTGATGGCCGCGCCGCCGGGCAGCGGCCATGAGAACCAGGTCTACGACATCACCGGCCCCGAGCTGCTGAGCTACCGCGATTGCGCCGCGCTGGCGGCCGAGATCGGTGGCCGCCCTGTCGCCTACACGGTGTGCAGCGACGAGGACAAGCTGGCCTTCTTCGATGCACTGGGCGTGCCGCGCCGCATCGTCGCCGACGAGCCCATCAGCGGCCCGATCCCCTGGCCCAGCGAGGAGATGGTGAGCTTCGAGCGCGCCATCCGCGAAGGCCATTTCGCGATCCTCAGCGATGCCGTGATGAAGCTCACCGGCCGCCCACCGCGGTCGCTGCGCCAGGTGTTCGAACAGCATGCCGCGGCCATCCGCGCGGCACTGGCGCCGCAATGAAGCTCGCGCGACGACTGGCGCTGGTCACCGGCGGCGCCTCCGGTCTCGGCGAAGCCACCGTGCAGTGGTTGCTGGCTATGGACGCCTTCGTGGCCGTCATCGACAAGGACGCGACGCGGCTGCAGGCGATGCAAGGCCTGGCACCGGAGCGGCTGGCGACGGCGGCCATCGATGTGTCGGACGAAGTCGCCGTCGCCAGCTTCCTGGACGCATCGATCGCGCGCTTCGGCGAACTGCGTCTGTGCGTCAATGCGGCCGGCGTCGGCGGCCTGGGTGCCACGGCAACGCCCGAGGGGCCGCTGCCCATGGCCGAGCTGCGGCGCATCTTCGAGGTCAACCTCTTCGGCACCTTCAACGTGGCCCGGCTGGCGGCGGCCCGCATGCTGCACAACCGCCCCGAAGGCGAGGCCGATGAACGTGGCCTGATCGTCAACGTCAGCTCGATTTCGGCTTTCCAACCGCTGGAAGGTGCGGCAGCCTACTGCGCGAGCAAGGCGGCAGTGGCCGCGCTCACCCGCCCGATGGCCTATGACCTGGCCCGCCACGGCGTGCGGGTGAATGCGGTGGCGCCCGGCATCTTCGAGACGCCGATGCTCGCTTCCTTGCCGCCCGACGTGAAGCGGGACTTGGCGGCCAACGTCCCGTTTCCACAGCGCTGCGGCAAGCCCGCCGAGTTCGCCGCCGCCGTCGCCACGCTGGTCGACAACCCGTACTTCAATGGCACGGTGCTGCGCCTCGATGGGGCGGCGCGATGACGGCGTCGCCTGATGCGCCACGCACCAACGGCCCACGGGATAGCGCGAGTACCACGCTTCGTGGTCCGTTGTCGGGCGTGCGGGTGCTCGAATTCCGCGCCATCGGCCCCGCACCCTTTGCCAGCATGCTGCTGGCCGACCTGGGCGCCGAAATCCTGCAGGTGGCGCCACCCGAGCGCCGCGCCGCCGAGCTGGCGGCGCCGGCCAAAGCCGAGGACCCGCTGTGGCGCGGCCGCAGCCACCTGGCACTGGACCTGAAGGCTCCGGCCGCGCGCGACGCGTTGCTGGCGCTGCTGCCACACGTGGACGTGCTGATAGAAGGTTATCGACCCGGCGCGATGGAGCGCCTGGGCCTGGGCCCGGACGACTGCCTGGCGCACAACCCGGCACTGGTCTACGGCCGCATGACCGGCTGGGGCCAGAGCGGCCCGCTTGCCGACTTGCCCAGCCACGATCCGAACTGCCTGGCCATCACCGGCGCCTTGCATGCGATGGGCCATGCCGACCGCCCACCGCTGCCGCCGCTGAACCTGGTGGCCGACCTCGGCGGCGGTGCGCTGTACCTGGTGATGGGCGTGCTGGCGGCGCTGCTGCATGCACGAAGCAGCGGCCAGGGCCAGGTGGTCGATGCGGCGATGGTCGACGGTGTTGCCTCGCTGATGGGCATGGTCTACGCGATGCGCGCGCAAGGCCAGTGGCAGGATGAGCGCGGCGTCAACTTCCTCGATGGCAGCTGCCCCTTCGGCACCAGCTACGAAACGGCTGACTGCCAATACATGCTGGTGTGCGCCGTCGAGCCGCCGTTCTACGCCCGGCTGATCGAAGGCCTGGGCCTGGACGCTGCCGAACTGCCGGCGCAGTACGAGCGCAGCCGCTGGCCCGAACTGCGCGAACGCTTCGCAGCGGTCTTCAAGACCCGCAGCCGCGACGAATGGACCGCAGCGCTGGAGATGCTGGGCGCCTGCGTCTCGCCGGTGCTCAGCCTGGCCGAAGCGCCGCTGCACCCGCACAACCGCGCACGCGGCGTCTTCGTCGGTGATGGGCACCCGGTGCCGGCGGCGGCGCCGCGGCTGTCGGCCACACCAGCCGGCCATGCGCCGGCCACGCTGGGCGCGCCGCACGACCTGCTGCGCCGCTGGGGCGTGGCGGATCCTGCGCTGCAAGCCTTGCCGGCGGCATCCCCATGAACCCCGGCATCAACCCCGACCACGCGCTGCTGCTCGACTTCCTGCGCGCGCCACCCGGTGCGCCCTGGCCGGTGCACACCAATGCACTGGCACAGGAACTCGGCACCACGCTGATCGCCGCCGATGCCGAAGCCGGCACGCTGAGCCTGTGCTTCACGCCCGATGCCCGCTTCGTGCAGGGCAACGGGGCCGTGCAGGGCGGCATCGTCACGGCGATGCTGGACTTCGCCGCCGCCTTCGTCGTGCTGATGAAGCTGCCGCCGGAACGCGCCGCGGTGACCGCCGCGCTCGACGTGCAGTTCCTGCGCGCGGCACGCGCCGGCCGTTTTGTCGCCCACGCGCGCATCAAGCGCTTGGGCGCGACGCTGGCCTTTGCCGCGGCCGAGTTGCGCGGTGCCGATGAAGACCAGGCCTGCGCCAGCGCCAGCGCGGTGCTGCCGCTGACCCATCCGCGGCCGCAGCCGCGCAGGGACTCCGCAGGCTGAGGGACCGTGAGTGCAGCGCCGGCGCATGCGACTGCAAGACGACGGTGCCCCGGCATGCACAAGGGGTGACCGGGCTCATCGTCAGCGCTGCAACACCAGGGTCTGGTCGACGGCCCATTCGCCAATCTGTCGCCCGTGCTTCAGCCCCTTGTCGACCGCGTCGCGGAAGTGGAAGCCCACGTAGATCCTGGACTCGCCGTTCTCGTCGGCCGCCTGGTCGAAGCCGTTGAAGCTGCGCCGGACCGCATTGCCATCGTTGCAGTTGCTGCCCGCCGGCAAGCTCAGGCTGCAGGCGCTGAAGGCGATGTTGTTGCGGCCGAACACGCGCTTCATGACCTGGGCCGCCGCGGCGCCCTCGACAGCATGCGCTGACTCGTAGTCGGGAATCGGCGGCGTGGGCCGCAACGACATCCAGGCCGCGTCGGCCGTGGTGCCGGGGTTGCCGTCGTCCGCGGCCGCGCGGATGGCCGTCACCGGCCGCCAGAAGCGGTAGTGGAACTTGGTGGCGAAGCTCGCGATGTAGCCGTCGGCCAGCGCGATGTTCAGCAAGCCGAACAGGCGCGCGTTTTGCCACGGATCCAGGTTCTGCGTCGCGCTCACGCCGCGGGCAATGCGGTTCCACGCCAGTGGCGAGCTCTCTACCCAGAACAGCGCGATCTCGGTCTGCTCGGCACTGCGTGCGCTCGGCGCGCTCACGCCGTCGCTGCCGAGCCGGCGCACTTCTTCGACGTCCGCGGCGTACTTGCGGCAGCCGTCGGCGTTGTTCAGAGGCTTGCCGCCGCAATCGACCGCCAGGGGCGGCCCGGGACGGAACTGTTCCGCGCTGCGCAGTGCGAACGGGCTCACCTGTCCCCACCCCGCGGCGAAGGCAATCGGCGGCGAGCCCGGCGTGAAGCGCCACTCGCCGGGTGCGGTGCCCTGCGGAAAGTTCGGATCGACGAGCGGCGTATCCGAACCGTCGTTGGCACGGCGCGCGATGATCGCGGCGGCGGCCGCCTGGCCGAGGGCGATGCCCTGCGACTTGGCCGTCCCGTCGGCGATCGCGGCGAGCGCACTGGCGTAGTCGGCCTCGGCGCGCGCGATGCCGCCGCTGGCGCACTGTGGCGGGAAGGGCGCGCCGATGAGCCCGATCTGGCTCACCAGCACATCCCGCGCGGCGGCGGCCACCGCGGCCTCTGGCGAGGTGCCGGCGGGGGCCACCGCGTCGTAGGCATAGGGATCCGAACGGCGCTGGATGGCGTTGAGCGCGTCGTGCACCGCGAGGTGCAGCATGGCGTACAGGCGCGACTCGTGCAGCGGATCATCGCTGGGCGCGATGCAGGCGGCCAGCGCCGCGGCGCCGGCGTTGGCGTTCCAGTCGGTGACGGCGTCTGCGTGAACCGAGCCGGGTGCGGCGCACAGGCTCAGCACGCCGAGGGAGATCGAAGACAGTGCCTGTTTCACTTTCAACTCCTCGCGCCGCGACCGGCGGCGCTGGGTGCAAGCTTCGGCGCATGCCGATGGACCGGCGAGCACTTCAGCGACGGGTGCTGCAAAGCGGGGTGCGGGAGCGGTCGGAGACCCCCGGCGCCGCTGGGCCGCGTTGCGTCGCGATGAGCGGGCAGGGTCGGTTTCGTCGGCCGCTTCGACCACTTCGCACCCCGACTTGACCCTTCCGTCGTCGCGCGGCCCGCCGTACGATGCGCCCGGGGGGAAGATCGCACCAGGATCCGTCCGACCATGAGCGCAGCAATCGAACAGGGCTATTGGCAACGCGTGCGCGCCGGCCTGAACTGGCCCGCCTTCGGCACGGTCATCCTGCTCGCCTGGCTCGTCTCCACACAAGTCCTGTTCCAGCCCCACCTGTTCGACATGTGGGAGTTGCCCGACATCGCCCAAGGCTGGGTCAACTACTTCGGCGAGGTGTCGGTCATCGGCATGCTGATGTGGCTGTCGGTGGCGGCCGCCGAGCAATGTCGGCTCAGCAAGGCTCTGGCGCGCGGTGCACTGCTCGCCACGGCCATCGTCGCGCCGGTGCTGCTGGCAGTCTGGCTGATCACCTGGCAGTACTCGGGCCAGTGGTGGCCGGCCGCGCCCCTGGCGGTGCTCGGCGAGACCCTGAAGTACTCGATGCTCGGCGCCTTCGTCTACGCGGCACGCGCGCTGCAGCACCACGCCCAGCGTGCCAACGCGCAGGCCTTGGCGGTCGACGCCGCGCGGCGCGAGCTCGAGCGCGAAGCGTCCGAGGCGCAGCTGCAGCTGCTGCAAGCGCAGATCGAGCCGCACTTCCTCTTCAACACGCTGGCCAACGTGCGGCGGCTGTATCGCAAGCACCCTGCCGCCGGCGCGCAGACCATCGACAACCTGATGACCTACCTGCGTGCCGCGCTGCCGCAGGTGCGGCGCGCCGAGTCGACGCTGGGTGAAGAGTTCGATCTGGCGCAGGCCTATCTGCAGCTCTTTCAGGTGCGCATGGGGCCGCGTTTGCGCTTCACCCTGGATCTGCCGCCTGCATTGCGCGGCCTGCGCTTTCCACCCATGGTGCTGGTGACGCTGGCCGAGAACGCGATCAAGCACGGCTTGGCACCGGCCGACCTGGGCGGCACGGTGCAGCTCAGCGCTCGACGGATCGGCGGGACGCTCGAGGTCAGCGTCGCCGACGATGGGGTGGGCTTCGGCGCCGACACCGGCGGCCACGGCGTGGGGCTGGTGAACATTCGCCGCCAGCTGTCCGCGCGCTTCGGCGAGCAATCGTCGCTGTCTCTGGAGCAGCGTGAAAGCGGCGGTGTGATCGCGCGGCTGACGCTGCCGTGCGGCGACGCGCCGCGAGATGCGCTGTCCCGCGCGGCGGATGCACTGCGGGCATGAGGATGCCGGTCATGGCGCCTATGCCGAGGCGGGTCCTGCCGCCCGAGCCTGCCGCACGGCCGGTGCCGGCATCGGGCTGGCGAATCCAGTTCGCGATCGTGTCCGGACTGCAGTTGGCGCACCTGCTGTTCGAGT
>NZ_DATILJ010000196.1:0-17256 GCF_035476535.1 Aquabacterium sp. | reverse complement strand
CTCGGGCATGAGCTACGACCGCATCGAAGCCGCGCGCGGCATCCAGTGGCCGTACAGCGAGGCGCAGGCGCTCGAAGACGAAGCCCGCATCGGCCAGGCCGCGGAATCGGACATGCTGAAGCGGCTGGACTTCCTGGGGGAAGCGCGGCTGTATGCCGACGGTATGTTCCAGACGCCGGATGGCCGCGCCAATCTGATCCCGGTGCGCTTCGTCAACAACAACGAATGCCCCGATGCCGAGTACCCGTTCTGGCTGAACTCCGGCCGCGTGGTCGAGCATTTCCACACCCGCACGCGCACCGGCAAGATCGGCAACTGCAACAAGTTCAGCCCGACGCCGTACATGGAAATGAACCCCGATGCGGCGGACGAACTGGGCATCGAGCATCAGTCCTACGTGCGCTTGGTCAGCCGCCGCGGCGACGCGGTGGTGATGGTGCAGCGCACGCATCGTGTCGGCCGCGACATGCTGTTCATCCCCTTCCATTTCCACGACTGCGTCAATCGCCTGACGCTGGGCCTGCTGGACCCGCATTCACGCCAACCGGCCTTCAAGCAGAACGCCGTTCGCGTCGAGAAGATCGACCAGCGCGAAGCCGCGCGGCTGAACCACGAGCGCAGGGCCTTCTAGGCCAACGACGGAGATCACAGTGAAAAAAAGCACGATGGACCTGGACCAATTGCTGGCCAGCGCAGCCAAGGCGGCGACCCCGCCGCCCATGCCGCGCAAGATCTGGGAGATCCGTACCGAGGAACAACTCTACGCCAAGCTGAGCGACACGACCATCCCCGCGTCCAACCGCTACGGCCAGAAGATCGACCTGATCGAGCTGACCGAGGGCAAGTTGCCTGTCGGGCGCTCGATGTTCATCAACGAGAACCCGGCGGTGGGCAGCAATCCCAACCGCAACAAGCAGCACGGCTTCTTCTTCACCGCCGACAACTGCATCGGCTGCCATGCCTGCGAGGCGGCGTGCAGCGAGAAAAACGACAACCCGGCGCACCTGGCGTTTCGCTCGGTGGGTTATGTCGAGGGCGGCAGTTTCCCCGACTACAAGCGCATGAACATCTCGATGGCTTGCAACCATTGCGACGACCCGGTGTGCCTGAAGGGCTGCCCGACGCGGGCCTACACCAAGCACACCGAGTACGGCGCCGTGCTGCAGGACCCCGAGACCTGCTTCGGCTGCGGCTATTGCACCTGGGTGTGCCCGTACAACGCGCCGCAGCTCGACCCGGTCAAGGGCCAGGTCTCGAAGTGCAACATGTGCGTGGACCGCCTCGAGGTCGGACTGAAACCGGCCTGCGTCTCGGCCTGCGTCGGCAACGCGCTGGACTTTGGCGTCATCGAAAACATTCCTGCCGGTCGCGAGCACGCGCGGGTCGAAATCCCCGGCTTCCCGTCGCCTGAGATCACCAAGCCCAACATCCGCTTCCAGCAGATCAAGCAGCTGCCCGACGAGATGAAGCGCACCGACTCGATGCCGGTGAAGTACCACAAGGACGACAAGGGGCGTTATCGCCCGGCCATCGACCAGAAGAAGGGCCAGGCCAAGCACTGGAACCTGGCGCGCCTGAGCTCGCGCGAGAACCCGCTGGTGCTGTTCACGCTCGCGGCCCAGGCAGCGGCCGGTGCCTTCGCGCTGCAATTCATCGGCGCTTTGGTCGGCGTCGACGGCTTCACCACGTTCGCCCAGTCGGCAGTCTATGCACCGCTGGCGATCTTCAACCTGGTGCTGGTGGCTTTCGGCCTGTTCATGTCGACCATGCACCTGGGCAAGCCGAAGCGCTTCTATCGGGGCTTCAACAACCTGCGCCACTCGCCGGTGTCGCGCGAGGGCCTGGGCATCGCCATCTTCATTGGCGCGCTCGGCCTGCACATCCTGGCCAGCCTGCCGGCAAACAGCCTGTTCCAGGGCCTGTGGCGCGGTGTCTTCGGCACCGAGGTCGGCACGCTGATCGGCGCCGGCGCGGCGCAGCGTTTGGCCACCGTCTTCGGCGGCCTGGCGCTATTGGGCAGCGTGGCGGGCCTGTACTACATGAACCGCTGCTACCGAATCAAGGCGCGGCCGTTCTGGAACCACTGGCAGGTCGGCACCGCCTTCGTCGGCAGCGCGCTGTCCCTGGGCGCGCTGCTGGCCGGCGCGGTGACGATCGCCACGCTGGCCTTCAGCGGCCACGGCGTCGAGACGGCGGCGCTGGTGTTCGGCGGCGTGCTGGCGCTGGGGCTGGCCATCGAGGGCCTTGGCCACCTGGCGCATGCCCGCGCGATGGGCCGCGCGGAGCATGAAGGCGGCGCGTCGTACTACATCCAGACGACGACCTTCGGCAAGACCTTCATGCTGCGCAATGCGCTGCTGGGCCTGAATGTCCTGCTGGCCTGCGGCTTGCTGTCGACGATGATGCTGCAACACGCTTCAGGCCCGGTCACGCTGCTGGGTTGGGCCGTGGTCGGCGCGATTGCGCTCGTGACCAGCCTGGTCGGCCGGGCGCTGTTCTATGTGCTGGTGATTCCGACGACCATGCCCGGTGCGTTCTTCTGGAAGAACAAGGCCTTCGAGGAGCATGCCCGCGACATTGGCCTGGCCAATCTGCCGCAGGTTGGCGTGGCACCCCTGCGCCACTATCCTTGAGGACCATGCGAATCGACGAGCTGCTCACCAAGACCTGCGTCATCGGCCTGATGTACTTCGACCGCGACGGCCAGTTGATGAGACAGGCGCAGTTCGCCGGAACGGTCGTGAAGGTCGACGCCGAACAAGGCATCTCGGTGCGCTTGCGCCATGCGCAGGAGGGGGTCGAGCAGCCGGAGTTCATCCTGCCGCCCAACCTTGATGCGTGGTTCAAGGCTCCCCCCGGCCGCTATCGTCACGCGGCCGACGGCGTCGACATCGAGAATCCGGACTTCGTCGTGACCTGGAACGTGCACCGCACGCAAAACAACAGCACCGACGGCCAGCACGAATGGTGGGAGTGGGTGCCCAATGTGGAACCACCCCAGGTGGGATCGGCGGCATGAGCGCGCCGGGCCGCCCCAAGGGCGAATACCGGAGTGCGCAGCACGAAGGTGCTCCAGTGAGCACCGCCCGGCCGCCACGGCCCCGGAAGGGGCCACTACATGGCCCTGGGGCTCATTCCCGCTTGGCGGGACGGCGCGCAGCGCCAAGGGTGCACCAATGAGCATCAAGGCCTACATCAAGGAAATCGGCCGCGGCCACGAGGGCGCCAGATCGCTCGATCGTGAACAGGCGCAAGACCTGATGGGCCAGGTGCTGGACGGCGCGGTCACCGATCTCGAAATCGGCGCGTTTGCGCTGGCCATGCGCATCAAGGGCGAGACGGTCGACGAACTGATGGGCTTTGCCGATGCGGTGCAGGCCCGCGCACTGGCCATCGACAGCGAGCGGCCGGTGATCGTGATCCCCAGCTACAACGGCGCACGGCGCCTGCCCAACCTGACCCCGCTGCTGGCGATGCGGCTGGCGCAGGAAGGTGCACGCGTGCTGGTGCACGGCCCGCGGCACGACCCGGCACGCGTAACCAGCGCCGAGATCTTCCAGGCGCTGGGCCTGCCCGCGGCGGACGGCGCATCGGCCGTGCATGAAAGCTGGCATCGCCACGAGCCGGCCTTCATCACCACCGAAGCGCTGAGCCCGGCTCTGCAGCGCCTGCTCGATGTGCGCTGGGTGGTGGGGCTGCGCAATTCGGGCCACACCGTCGCCAAGCTGCTGCGGCCGATTGCCGGCGCCCCGACCATGGGCCTGTCCAGCTACACCCACCCGGAGTTCGGCACGCTGATGAGCAGCTTCGCCGAACGCACCAGCGCCAACCTGATGCTGCTGCGCGGCACCGAAGGCGAAGCGGTGGCCGACCCGCGGCGCTGCCCGAAGATCGAGGTCTGGCTCAACGGCCAGTCCCAGCCCGACCTTGCCTGCCCGGCGCAGGAAGGCACGCTGGCCGAGTTGCCGGTGCTGCCCCGCGCGATCGACGCCGCGACGGTGGCGGTCTACATCCAGGCCGTGGCCGCCGGTGAAAAACCGGCACCCACGCCGCTGGAGCGCCAGGTCGACCTGCTGATGCGGTCCCTGGCCCGGCTGGAAGCCGCACCGGCGCTCGAGCGACGCGCATGAGCGACACCACGACCAGTGCGCCCGGCCGGTGCACCGCGCTTCCCTCGCGCACCCCGCACAGGCGTCGATAACGCAGCACTGGTGCGGCATCGGCGGCACTACCGGGCGCCCGGTTCAGTCGGATAATCGCGGGCACGCCCACCTCCTGCCGCCGCCGACAATGGAACCGCTGGACAAACTCAACCGCCTGACCGAGTCACACGGCGCCATCCGGCCGGGCCACGGCATGGTCACTGGCACCATCGCCCTGACGCTGGGCATCCTGTGCTTCCTGGGCGTGCTGGCCTTTCACTTCCCGCAGTACCTGACGACGCCCGAACTGCGCAAGAGCTACGACGTGGAACTGATGCGACGGCTGATGTACGCCGCGATGGTCATCACCGGCGGCCTGTCGCTGTTCAACATCGTGCTGGGCCGCGCGCGCTGGCTGTCGGCCGCCGGCTTCGTGCTGATCGTGCTGACCGCGCTGCTCGGCGGTCACAAGGTGGATGTCGATCCGAACTTCCCGGACAACACGCCATACATCGGTCTGGACTGGTTCATCCTCGATTTGCTGGGCTCATCGCTGATCTTCATCTTCATCGAGAAGCTGTTCGCACTGCGCAAGGACCAACCGGTGTTCCGCCCCGAGTGGCAGACCGATCTGCACCACTTCATCGTCAACCACATGGTCGTCGGCTTCGTGCTGCTGGCCACCAACCTGCTGGTGCACAAGCTCTTTGGCTGGGCCGCAAACGATGGCATCCGCGGCTGGGTGCAGGGCCTGAATTTCTGGCTGGCGCTGTTCCTGATCGTCCTGGTGGCCGACCTGGTGCAGTACTGGACCCACCGTGCATACCACGAGGTCCCGCTGCTGTGGCGGCTGCACGCGGTGCACCACAGCGTCAAGCGCATGGACTGGATGGCCGGCTCACGCCAGCACATCCTGGAGCTGCTGATCACCCGCACGCTGGTCCTGGCGCCGATCTATGTTCTTGGCTTCAGCAAGGAAGTGATCGACGCCTACATCGTCGTCGTCGGCTTCCAGGCGGTGTTCAACCATGCCAATGTCAGCGTGCGGCTGGGGCCGCTGCGCTATGTGATCGTCACGCCCAACTTCCACCACTGGCACCACTCGCAGGACGACGAGGCGATCGACAAGAACTACGCCGCGCACTTCGCCTTCCTCGATCACCTCTTCGGCACCGCGGTGCAGTCCGACCGGCAATGGCCCGCGCACTACGGCGTGGTCGGAGACTACGTGCCCAACGGCTTCTGGAAGCAGTTCAAGTTTCCGTTCATCTGGAAAGGCTAGGCCGCCCTCACGTCTCTCGGTACCAGCTGTGCAGCGAGACAAGGTCCTCGCTCCAGCCCGACAACGGCACGACCAGCTTGTTGGCGACGCCGGCCACCGACGGACGGAATATCAACGGCAGGATGTAGTTGTCGGCACATGCCACATCGTTCATGCGAATGAACAATGCGGCGCGCTTGACGGGGTCGAACTCGACCTCGGCGGCCTTGTACAGCCGGTCGTACTCGTCGCTGCGCCAGCGGCTCAGGTTGCGACCCTGCCACTTGTTCGCCTTGGTCGCGAATTCCCACGACACATAACGGTCCATGAAGCGCGCCGGGTCAGGCGGCCTCATCGTGAACGCGAACATCTGCATGTCGGCCCAGAACTTGGTGTTGGTGTCGGCATTGGCGACATCCGAGCCGAAGTAGACCGACGCTGTCACTGCCTTCAGCTCGAGGTCGATGCCGGCCTTGCGCGCAGCCTGCTTGACGATCGTCTGCACCTTCTGGCGCGGGCCGTTGATCGAGGTCTGGTAGACGAAGCGCAGCTTCCTGCCGTCCTTCTCACGCACGCCGTCGGCGCCGCGTGCCCAGCCGGCGGCGTCGAGAACGGCATTCGCCTTGTCCACGTTGAACTCGGCACGTGTGTTAGGGCTTCGAAAGCGCGCCGGGTTGTTGAGGATATTGGCGGTGGCGATGCCGGCGCGGCCGTAGACGAACTCCTGGATGCCTTGGCGGTCGATCACGAGCGCCATCGCCTGCCGCACCGCGGCGTCGCGCCATATCGGGTGCCGGGTCTGCGCGTGGGCGCGCTCGCCATCGACTTCGACCACCGGATCGGCGTAGTTGAGCTCGATGAACTCGAAGGTTCCGCCGGGCGAAAACGTCACCCGGCCCTTGCCGCCGGATTCCATGCGCTTGAGCACCTCGTCCTCGACGAGCAGGTTCCAGGCAAAGTCGAACTCGCCGGTTTGCAGCACGGCGCGCGCTGCCGAGGTGGCGTCGCCGCCGCCCTTGAGTTCGATGCTGTCGAAGTGCGGACGGTTGGGCATGTGGTAGCGCGTGTTGATCTCGCCGCGCACCAGGTCACCGGGCCTGAAGTCGACGAACTTGTACGGGCCGGTACCCACCGGCTTCAGGTTGTTCGGCGCGTCGCGCGACTTCGCGCCGATGTAGGGGCCGAACAGATGTTTGGGGATCAGGCGGGTGATGCTGTAGGTGCCCGGCCAGAAAGGCGTCGGTTTGTCGAACACGACGCGCACGCTGTGGGTGTCGATCTTTTCGAGCTTGAGCTCGTGGTAGTTGCCGCTTGTGGTGGCCGCGCTCGCGGGGTCGGTCGCGAACTGCCAGTTGAAGATCACGTCATCGGCGGTGAAAGGCGCACCGTCGTGCCAGGTGACGCCTTGTTTGAGCTTCCAGACCACCGAACGCCCATCGGCCGCCACGCCGCCGTTCTCGCGGCTCGGGATCTCGGCAGCGAGCACCGGCCGCAGCACGCCGTCGGCGTCCCAGGCGCCCAGGGTTTCGTAGAAGATGCTGGCACCTTCGATCTCCTTGGTGCCGGTGGCGAAGTGCGGATTGAGCAGCGTCGGCCCCTGCCAGAACAGCACCCGCAACGGCCCGCCACCGCCGCGCCGGGTGGGTTTGTAGGGTGGTGTGCTGGCGGGTTGGGCGATACCGGCGTCGGCCAGCAGCAGCGACGCGATCGGCACACCGAGGCCCAGGCTTGCCATCCGCTGCAGGAAGTCGCGACGCGGCAATTCGCCGCAGCGCACACGCTCGATCATTCGACGCAGCTGGCCCTCAGTCATGGCACGTTCCTCGGCACACGATGAAGCAGCAGACCATACATCCCGCCCGCCACGCTGTCACCACCTCGGCAAGGCCCGGGGGGCCGCGAGAGCGAGCACTGCGGCGAACACCATGTCGACGAAGAGACCGAGCGTCGGCGACCGTCCTTCGGCGATCACGCCAGCTCTCGCGTCGTGTCGGGCACGCGCCCGGAAGCATCGCGTGGCCGCAAGTGCGCAGGGGCATGGCATCGGGATAATCCGCACCCATGCAAACTTTCGATGCCGTCGTCATCGGCGCCGGCGCCGCCGGGTTGTTCTGCGCCGGCATCGCGGGCCAGCGCGGGCTGAAGGTGCTGCTGCTGGACCACGCCGAGAAGGTGGCCGAGAAGATCCGCATCTCCGGCGGCGGGCGCTGCAACTTCACCAACCGCGACGCGCTACCGGCCAACTTCCTATCGGCCAATCCGGACTTCTGCCGATCGGCGCTGGCGCGCTACACGCCGGCGGACTTCATCGCGCTGGTGCAACGCCACCGCATTGCCTTCCACGAGAAACACCGCGGCCAGCTGTTCTGCGACGACAGCAGCGATCAGATCATCACGATGCTGCTGCGTGAGATGGAGGCCGGCCAGGTGCAGCACTGGCAGCCCTGCGCGGTGGCGGCGGTGCGCACGGCCGGCGACGGCTTCGAGCTCGACACGGCACGCGGCCCGGTGCGCAGCCGGCAAGTGGTGGTGGCCACCGGCGGTCTGTCGATCCCGAAGATCGGCGCCAGCGATTTCGGCTACCGGCTGGCGCGCCAGTTCGGCCACCGCATCGTCGAGACCCGGCCGGCACTGGTGCCGCTGACCTTCGATGCCGCCGACTGGGCGCCCTTCGTGCCACTCGCCGGCGTGGCGCTGGAGGTCGGCATCCACACCGGCCAGGGACGCCGTGCCGGCCGCTTCACCGAAGACCTGCTGTTCACCCACCGCGGCCTGAGCGGTCCGGCCGTGCTGCAGATCTCCACCTACTGGCGGCCCGGCGAACCGCTGCAGATCGACCTGGGCGCCGGCCAGGACCTGGCGACGCAGCTGCGCGAGGCCAAGTCGCTGTCGCGCCGCCAGCTCGGCAACGAACTGGCGCAGTGGCTGCCCCAGCGCCTGGCCGGCGCCTGGTTGGCGCAGCAACAGTTGCCGGCGGAGCGGCCGATGCCCGAACTGCGTGACCGCGACATCGAGCGCCTGGCGCAGGCGCTGGCGCGCTGGACGCTCATCCCCAACGGCACCGAGGGCTACCGCAAGGCCGAGGTCACCGCAGGCGGTGTCGACACCCGCGAACTCGATTCGCGCAGCCTGGCCAGCAAGCGCCAGCCGGGCCTGTTCTTCATAGGAGAAGTGGTCGATGTGACGGGGTGGCTGGGCGGCTACAACTTCCAGTGGGCCTGGGCCTCAGCCGCGGCTTGTGCCGGCGCCTTGGCAGCAGGCATAAAAGCACAGTAGAATCGCCGTCTTTGCTAGCAAACCGCGTGTCGATTCCCCGGCCTGGCAAATCCGGAATGCCTTTCCTGCTGTAGTGCCCGAATTTCAATCAGCACTGCAGCGGAGGCCGAGTCAGGAACACCGAGCGCAAACTTTTTAGGATTTATCCGTTAAATGACCACGATTCGCGTCAAAGAAAATGAGCCCTTCGATGTGGCGCTGCGTCGCTTCAAGCGCACGATCGAAAAACTGGGCCTGCTGACCGAACTGCGCGCCCGCGAGTTCTATGAAAAGCCCACCGCCGAGCGCAAGCGCAAGAAGGCCGCCGCGGTCAAGCGCCACTACAAGCGCGTTCGCAGCATGCAGCTGCCGAAGAAGCTGTTCTAAACACTTCTCGCCCGCTTGACACAACGCCCGTGCGGGACGCCGCGACGGGCGTTTTGCTTTTCTCTGCAAAGGATTGACTGCCATGAGCCTCAAGGACCAGATCACCGAAGACATGAAGACCGCCATGCGCGCCAAGGAGGCCGACCGCCTGCTGACGATCCGCATGCTGCTGGCCGCCATCAAGCAGCGCGAGGTCGATGAACGCATCACGCTCGATGACGCCGCAGTGGTCGGCATCGTCGACAAGCTGGTCAAGCAGCGCAAGGACTCGATCGCCGCGTTTGAGGCCGGCGGCCGCGCGGACCTGGTGGCCAAGGAAACGGCCGAGCTCGCGGTGCTCCAGGCCTACCTGCCGGCCCGACTGTCGGCCGACGAGGTGAGCGCGACCATCGGCGCGCTGGTCAGCGAGTTGGGCGCTGCCGGCCCCGGCGACATGGGCAAGGTGATGGCCGCGGCCAAGGCCCGTCTTGCCGGCAAGGCCGACATGGGTCAGGTCTCAGCCGCCGTCAAGGCCGCGCTATCGAAGTAAGCTCACGCAAAGAACCCCACACCGCATGAACACCTCGCTTCCCATCCGCCAGGTCGCGGCCGATTTCTGCGTCGCAGCGCAACTCACGCCCGAGGCCATGGCCGAACTGGCTGCGCTCGGCTTTCGCAGCGTGATCAACAACCGGCCCGACTTCGAAGGCGGCCCCGATCAGCCCACCAACGCCAGCGTGCAGGCCGCTGCCGCCGCGGCCGGCCTCGAATACCGCTACCTGCCGGTGAGTGGCGCCTACCAGTCGCCCGAAGAAATCGCAGCCATGGCCCAACTGCTGCAGGAACTGCCCGCCCCTGTGCTGGCCTTCTGCCGCTCGGGCGCACGCTCGACACGACTGTTCCTGTCGGCCACTCAGCCGGGCTAAAGCCGCCGCTCAGAGGCCATTCGCGGCCCCCTGGGGCTTACCCTAGGCCCAGGGCAATTTAAGGCGCGTTTCAGCGCCCACTCCGTACAGTGCACGCTCGCACCTCACGCTACGGAGACAACGTGTCCTCGCTCCTCCTCCTGTCCAGGCAGATCGACTGGATCACCGACAAGTTTGGCACGCTCGCCAAATGGGCGGTGTTCCTGTCTTGCTTCATCAGCGCCGGCAACGCCCTCGTGCGCTATTCGCTCGATTACAGCTCGAACAGCTTCCTCGAGATCCAGTGGTACCTGTTCGCCGCCTGCGTGATGCTGGGCGCGGCGCAGGTCCTGCGCGTCAATGAACACGTACGCGTGGACGTGTTCTACGGGCTCTTCTCGGGCAAGGGCCAGGCCATCATCGATCTGCTCGGGCTGGTGTTCTTCCTAGCGCCGGTGATGATCGTCATGATCTATTACTCCTGGCCGCTGTTCGTGAAGTTCTATGTGTCGCAGGAGATGTCCAGCAACGCCGGCGGCCTGATCCGCTGGCCCGCCATGTTGACGTTGCCGGTGGGCTTTGCGCTGGTGCTGCTGCAAGGTGTCTCGGAAATCATCAAGCGCGTGGCGTGGCTCGCCCACAAATACGAAGGCGAATTCCACTACGAAAGGCCACTGCAATGAGCATGGAGACCTTTGCGCCGCTGATGTTCGGCGGCTTGATCCTCGTCCTGCTCATCGGCTTCCCGGTGGCGTTCTCGCTGTCCGCACTGGGCCTGGGCTGTGGTTTCTTCGCCGTGCAGATGGGCTGGTTCCCGGCCAGCTTCATGGCCAACCTGCCGCTCAACGTGTTCGGCATCCTGTCCAACGAACTGTTGCTGGCGATCCCGTTCTTCACGCTGATGGGCACCATCCTCGAGCGCTGCGGCCTGGCCGAGGACATGCTCGATTCGATGGGACAGCTGTTCGGCCCGGTGCGTGGCGGGCTGGGCTATTCGGTGATCATCGTCGGCTTCATCCTCGGCGCCATCACCGGCACGGTGGCGGGCCAGGTCATCGCGATGGCGATGATCTCGCTGCCGGTGATGATGCGCTGGGGCTACAACATGCGCTACGCGACCGGTGTGCTGGCGGCGTCGGGCACAATCACGCAGCTCGTGCCGCCGTCGCTGGTGCTGATCGTGCTTGCCGACCAGCTCGGCAAGCCGGTGGGCGACATGTACAAGGGTGCCTGGGGTCCGTCGATCCTGCAGGTGCTGCTGTTCGCGCTGTTCACCTTCATCCTGTCGCGCGTGAAGCCCGGCCATGTACCGGGCGTGCCGCGCGATCCGGCGGTGAACCGCTGGGCACTGTGGAAAAAGTGCCTGCGCGGCATCATCCCGTCGGCGCTGCTGATCTTCGCCGTGTTGGGCAGCATGGGCGGGTTGCCGGGCATCAACACCGCGATCGCCACGCCGACGGAAGCCGGCGCGATGGGTGCGGTGGGGGCCTTCATCCTCGCCGGCATGCACAAGCGCCTGAGCCTGGCACTGGTGAAGGAGGCGATGCTGGGCACGATGCGCATCACCGCCATGGTGGTGTTCATCCTGATCGGCTCGCGGGTGTTCTCGCTGGTCTTCCAGGGCGTCGACGGCGGCATCTGGATCGAGCACATGCTCAAGGGCCTGCCCGGCGGCCAGCTCGGCTTCCTGATCGCCGTCAACGTCTTCATCTTCTTCCTGGCCTTCTTCCTCGACTTCTTCGAGATCGCGTTCATCATCATCCCGTTCCTGGCGCCGGTGGCTGACAAGCTGGGCATCGACATGATCTGGTTCGGCGTGATGATCTGCGTGAACATGCAGACCAGCTTCATGCACCCGCCGTTCGGCTTTGCGCTGTTCTACCTGCGTGGCATCTCAGACACGCTGTACAAGAACGGTTCCTTGCCGCGCAGGGTCGAGTCGCGCGACATCTACATGGGGGCGATCCCCTGGATCGTGATCCAGCTCGTGCTCGTGGCCATCGTGATCTTCGTGCCGCAGACCGTCACGATGTTCTTGGACAAGCAGAAGGTGCTGGACCTGGACAAGGCCATCGACACCATCCAGCAGATGGACCTCAAGCGTGACAAGCCGGTGCAGCCTGCTGACCCCATGCAGGGCTTCGGTGCGCCGGACCGCCCGGCCAGCGCGGCGTCTGCTGCCGCGCCCGACGCCGCACCGGCAGCGTCGGAAGACCCGATGGAAGCCGTCAAACGCGCGCTTGACCAGGAGAAGGCCAAGAAATAGGCCGTAGCACCGTCGATCCGACGGTGACCCGAAACGCAGAGGGGCTGCAGCACTGCTGCAGCCCCTTTCTTCTTTGGCGAGCCGTCCCATGAAGCGAACGCACCATGCAAAACGCCCCCGAAGGGGCGTTGCACTCACGAAAACGCCCCATGCGGGGCGTTGTACTTACAGCTTGGCGCTTTGCATGTAGTCGTCGAACCCGGCTTCGGTGAAACGGAACCACAGGTTCACATCGCGCCGGAACGCCGAGAAGTCCTCGTAGATCTTCTTCCAGGCCGGGTTGGTGCCCGAGAGATCGCTGTACAGGGCCAGCGATTCCTTCAGCGCCGCATCCATGATTTCCTTGGGGAAACGGACCAGCTTGGTGCCACCGGCCACCAGCCGCTTCAGCGCGGCGGCGTTGCGCGCGTCGTACTTGGCTTGCATGTCGGTGTGCGCGTAGGCCGCTGCGCACTCGACGATCGCCTTGTACTCGGCAGACAGCGCGTCATAGGCCTTGATGTTGACGTGTAGGTCGAGCTGCGGACCACCTTCCCAGTAGCCCGGGTAGCAGTAGTACTGGGCGACCTTGTTGAAGCCGAGCTTCTCGTCGTCGTACGGGCCCACCCATTCGGCGGCATCGACCGTGCCCTTTTCCAGCGCGGCATAGATCTCGCCGCCCGGGATGTTGGCGGCGATGCCACCGAGGCGTTCGAACACGCGGCCGCTGAAGCCGCCGGTGCGGAACTTCACGCCCTTCAGGTCAGCCAGCGACTTCAGTTCCTTGCGCCACCAGCCGCCCATCTGCGCACCGGTGTTGCCCATCGGGAAGCTGATGATGTTGTAGTTGCGATAGAACTCGCGCATCAGCTTGAGGCCATTGCCTTCGTACATCCAGGCCGTCATCTGGCGGCTGTTCAGGCCGAAGGGGATCGCGCAGCCCAGCGCGAAGGTCGGGTCCTTGCCGAAGTAGTAGTACGGCGCGGTGTTCGCGGCTTCGACCGTGCCGGCCTGCAATGCGTCGACCGTGCCCAGCGCAGGAACGATTTCGCCGGCCGCGTGCGTCGAGATCTGGAACTTGCCGCCGCTCATGTCGCTGACCTTCTTGGCGAACACTTCATTGACACCGAACAGCGTGTCGAGCGACTTGGGGAAAGACGAAGTCAGCCGCCAGCGGATCGCCGCCTGGGCATGAACGACCGCGGGCGCAACCCCGGAGGCCAACACACCGGCCAAGCCGGCGCTACGAACAAAGGAACGACGTTCCATGCAGATCTCCTATGCAAAAACGCAGTGAAGTGCGCGGCATTCTAGGAGTCGGCCGCAGCGCTCGCGGGGGGTAAAACCCCGGTCAACCACACGACTCGAATCCCGCAATGCCACGCGGCCGGACGCGAGACTAGGCGGGCCAGCTTGAAACTGGCTGAACTTCGGGAAAGTCCGGAGGGGTCAACGGCGCTGGCCGTCGACCCATTGGCAGTTCAGGACCCCGCCACCTTCATGCGCTCGAGCAGCATCGAGCCCACGGTCTTGCCGCCCATCGTGTAGGTGTCGGTGCCCAGTGCGACGATCTGCTTGAACATCTCGCGCAGGTTGCCGGCAATCGTCACCTCATGCACCGGGTGCACGATGCGTCCACCGTCGACCCAGTAGCCGGCGGCACCGCGGGAATAGTCGCCGGTGACGTAGTTGACACCCTGGCCCATCAGCTCGGTGACGAAGAAGCCGCGGCCGAGCTTGCGCAGCATCTGCTCGAGGTGATCGCCCGGCTGCGTCAGGCGGCTGGACAGGCGCAGGTTCTGCGACCCACCGGCATGGCCGGTGGTCTTCAGACCCAGCTTGCGCGCCGAGTAGCTGGACATGAAGTAGGTCTGCACCACGCCGGCATCGACGACGCGTCGTTTGCGTGTGCGCACGCCCTCGTCGTCGAACATCGCGCTGGCCTTGCCTTTGTGCTGGTGCGGGTCTTCATCGATGTCCAGATGCGGCGCCAGCACCTGCTGGCCCAGGCTGTCGAGCAGGAAGGTGGCGCGCCGGTACAGCGCACCGCCGCTGGTGGCCTGCACATACGCGCCCAGCATGCCGGCAGCCAGCGAGGACTCGAACAGCACCGGCACCTCGCAGGTGGCAATCTTGCGGCCCTTCAGGCGCGACAGTGCGCGCTCGGCGGCATAACGTCCCACCGCCTCGGGCGAGGCCAGCTCCAGCGCGTCCCGCATCGAGCTGTACCACGCGTCGCGCTGCATGTCGACTTGGCCCTTGCCGGTTTTCATGGACGCGATGGGCGAGACCGAGATCGAATGCCGCGAACTGGAATAGCCGCCGCGGAAGCCGTGGCTGTTGCCGGCCCAGAAGTGCGACTGCTGCGCCGAGGTGGCGCCGCCTTCGCTGTTGCTGATGCGGCGGTCGGTGGCGAACGCGGCGTCTTCGCAGCGCTTGGCCAAGGCGGCTGCACCGTCGGCATCCACGGCCCAGGGATGGAACAGGTCCAGGTCCACCGCGGCTTCGTCGACACTGACCAGATCCTCGGCATCGGGCAAGCCGGCCGCCGTGTCCTCGGCCGTGAAGCGCGCGATGTCGTAGGCGGCTTTCACCGTCTGCTCCAGCGCCTGGCGGGAGAAATCGGAGGTGCTGGCATTGCCGCGGCGCTGGCCCAGGTACACCGTGACGCCGACCGACTTGTCGCGGTTGCGTTCGACGTTCTCGATCTCGCCCTTGCGCACCGAGACCGACAGGCCCGCGCCTTCCGACACCTCGGCCGCTGCATCGCTGGCACCAGCGCTCTTGGCGATCGCGAGCGTGTCTTCGATGATCTGCTGGAACTGCTCGCGCGTGAAGGCGAAGCCCTGGGAAGTGGTGGAGCCGGACATGGAGGCATCAATCATCGGAGGTGGGCGACAATGATAGCCACGCCCCGCTTCCTCTCCTTCACTCGCACCGGCCCATGCGCGCCCCTCCTCCCGAAGACACCGACGACGACAGCGCCTACAGCTTCGAGCGCCCGAGCAAGACACAGCTCAAGACGCAGAGCCACGAGTTGCAGACGCTGGGCCTCGAGTTGGCCGCGCTGCCGGACAACCGGCTCGCCGCGATCGAGATGCCCGAGGCGCTGCGCGATGCGATCCTGCAGTACCGCCGCACCAAGTCGCATGAAGGCCGGCGGCGGCAGATGCAGTACGTCGGCAAGCAGATGCGCCTGGTCGACGCCGATCCGCTGCGCGAGGCGGTAGCCGCCTACAAGCTCGGCTCGGCCAAGGACACGCTGATGCTGCACGAGGCCGAGCGCTGGCGGGACGAGTTGATCGTCGACGAAGACGCCAGCACCCGCTGGGCGAAGGCCTATCCGCAGTCCGACCTGCAGCGCCTGCGCAGCCTGGTGCGCGCCGCGCGCAAGGACGCCGCGGCGGCCCCGGAGCAGCGCAACGGCCGCGGCTATCGCGAGCTGTTCCAGTTCGTCAAACCCTGGCTCGCCAACAGTGATGAAGGAGGCAGCAACGATGAATGACTTCGACAAGCTGCGCATCGGCGTGGTCTCGATCAGCGACCGGGCCTCCAGCGGCGTTTATGAAGACAAGGGCATCCCCGCGCTGCAGGACTGGCTGGGGCGCGCGCTGCGCAACCCCATCGAATGGGTCACGCGCTTGATCCCGGACGAGCGGGACGGCATCAGCGCCAGCCTGCGTGAACTGGTGGATGAAGCCCGCTGCGACCTGGTGCTGACCACCGGCGGCACCGGCCCCGCGCCGCGCGACGTGACGCCCGAAGCCACACTGGCGGTGGCCGACAAGCTGATGCCCGGTTTCGGCGAGCAGATGCGCCAGATCAGCCTGCGCTTCACACCCACCGCGATCCTGTCGCGCCAGGTGGCGGTGATCCGCGGCAAGGCCTTGATCATCAACCTGCCGGGACAGCCGAAATCGATCGCCGAGACGCTGCAGGGCCTGCCCGAGGCCAGCCCGCCAGCGCCCGGCATCTTCGCGGCGGTGCCCTACTGCATCGACCTGATCGGTGGGCCGTACATCGAGACCGATGAAGCGGTCTGCAAGGCCTTCCGGCCCAAATCAGCCATCCGCGCGCCCCGAAATACCGCTACTTGACCAGGCGGTTCAGCCCTTCGGCATCGAAGTGTTCAGTGGTGTGCGCATCCTGCGGCACACAGTCCGACGCCGGCAGTTCGCGTGAACGCGCAGAGAGCTTTTCGATCGCCTGCCACAGCAGCGCGATCTGGTGCTCCTGGCTGCCGGCGTTGTCGATCAGGCCCTTCATCGCCTGCGCTACCGGGTCGGTACCCTGCGTCACGCCATAGGCCGAGAAGCCCATCTTCGCGGCCGCATCCTCCCGCGCGGCATCGGCAGACTTCTGCACGATGCGCGCCGGAATGCCCACCGCCGTGGCCCCCGCAGGCACGGCCTGCAGCAGCACGGCGTTGGAGCCGACACGCGCACCATCGCCCACCGTGAAGCCGCCCAGCACCTTGGCACCGGCACTGACGATCACCCCACGGCCGAGCGTCGGGTGCCGCTTGGCGCCCTTGGCCAGTGAAGTGCCGCCCAGCGTCACGCCCTGGTAGATCGTGCACTCGTCGCCGACTTCCGCGGTCTCGCCGATCACCACGCCCATGCCGTGGTCGATGAACACGCGGCGGCCGATCGTCGCGCCGGGGTGGATCTCGATGCCGCTGAAGAAGCGGCCCAGGTGCGACAGGAAGCGCCCGGTCCACTTGAAGCCATGGACCCATGCCGCATGGGCCAGACGGTGCCAGATCAGCGCATGCAGGCCGGGATAACAGGTCAGCACCTCCCAGTTCGAACGCGCGGCGGGGTCGCGCTCGCGGATGCAGGCAATGTCTTCACGCAGGCGACTGAACATGGCTAAACCCGGAAATCGAAAGGCCAGTGTAGTGAACTGTTGAAAACCGTGCAGCGCGGGTCCGTGTCATGGTTTGGACCCGGATCCGGCCACCGCTCGGGCGATGCCGCGCAGGATGTGGACTTCTTCCCGCGTGAGCTGCGCCCGGTTCAACAACTGCTGCAAACGCGGCATCAGCCGCTTCGGTGCGGCGGGGTCGAGGAAGCCGATGGC
>NZ_DATILJ010000195.1:0-17655 GCF_035476535.1 Aquabacterium sp. | reverse complement strand
TGCACCAGCAGCAGCGTGCGGCCCTTGAGCTGGGGCGCCGGGGCCGGTACCAAGATGCCATTGAGCCATTGCCGCAGGCCCTGGTGCGGCGTCAGCTGGCCGTCCAGCAGCGTCAGCCCCTGCGTCACCTGGTTCGGGCCGACGTCCTGGAACGAGAACGACGTCAACGCATGGCCGAAGCCGAACAGCCCGGCACGCCGCGCACGGCCGCGCAGGCTTTGCGAGGGCGGCGGCTCGTAGACCCAGCGCAGCACGCCGTCATCGTCGTGCAGGCTGACGCTGGCCCGCGGGTCCTGCATCTGCGGCGTGAAGCCGCGGCGCCGCCTTGTCGTGATCGGCAACTCGATCGCCGCACCCGGCGTTTCGTTGAGCCCGAGTTGTTCGTCGGCACCCTGCCAGAGCCGCGCATCGAAGCTCGCCGAAACCGATGTCGGCGACGTGCTCATGGTCGATCTCCAATGATCGGCAGCGGCGTGATCAGGTGTTCACGCGCCGTCGCGATGTCGAGGATGGAATCGAAGTCGGCCGCTTCGCGCAGCGCGTCGATGCCGGCCTGGCGGGCTTCGCGGAAGCCGCAGTGCTCGGTCAGCCGCACCGTCTCGATCGGCGCCAGCCGGCCTTCGCGGATCAGCTTCCACACGCTGGCATGGTCGATGGTCCACCAGGGCGCGCGCTGCACCTTGCCGGTGTCGGCCGCGTCGCGCTCGGTGTCCGCGTCGTCGTCACGGCCGGCCGGCAAGGCCGCACGGAACGCGGACTGGAAGCTGCTGTGGCGCCAGTAGCCCGGCAAGGCATGGCCCTTGAGCAGGAAGATCACCGGGTAGATGTCCACCAGCTCCAGGCAGGCCGCGAACATCGCCGCCAGGTCGATGCAGGTGCCCATGCGCGAATCATGGATCGCACTCGGCGTGCGCAGGCGCTGCGAATCCAGGTGCGCGCTGTAGGCCGGCGGCGGGTTGATGTAGCCCAGCTGCCACTCATGCAGCAGTGCGGCCCAGATCGCCTCGACCTGCAGGTCGATGTTGTCCAGCGCATCCTCGTCGGGCGAGGGCGCGGACTGGTAGCCCTCGAAGCCGGCGCTGGGGTCGTCGCGGATCACGCGCACATAGCGCTGCGCGGCGCTCACCGCCCGCTGGATCGCCGGGTCGCGCGGCAGCACGAACGAAGGCAGCCACTTGCCGCTGCTGAGGTTGTCGCGCCACTGGTCCACCGGCAGCAGGCGCAGCGGGTAGGTGTCGGTCAGCACGGCCAGGCCGTCGACGGTGATCTGCACGAACAGCGTGCTCAGCACCGCCTCGGACACGGTGCGCATCAGCGCCGCGGTCAAGGGCACCTGGATGCGCTTGAGCAGGTTCACGCGCGGCGCGCTCAGTTCGATCTCGCACTCGTAGCGCGCGCGCTCGGGGCCGACATGCAACTCGACGACGATGTGCAGCCGCGGCACCGCATCGGGCACGGTGCAGCGCAGCTCGAAGCGGTCGAACAAGGGGCGGTGGTTGTGCAGCTCGGCGTAGTTGATCTCGGTCTTGGGCGTGACCAGCAGTTCCACCGGGCTGGGCCGCGAAGAACGGGATGAAGGGGCCGAAGGCCTGCCGTCGCTGACGGTGGCCGGCGCCAGCGTGGCCTTGTCGCCCGGCGGCGCGGTGCTGCGCCATTCAACACCCACCGCGCGCGGCGCACTTTCGCGGCCGCGCGGCGGGGTCAGCGGCGCACGCGCCCACAGCGCGATGCCGGTGCCCGGCACCAGGTCGACCTGGCGCCGCACCTCGGCCCAGGCGCTGTCGAAGGCGATGGGCAGGCACCAGTCGAGCAGGCGCAGCCGGCCGTACAGGTTCTCGAAGAAGTACTCGCTCAGCGAATCGTCGAAGCTGTCCTGGAAGCCCATGCTGGCCAGCACGCCGGCGGGCAGCAGCATCGGCGCCAGCCGCGCGGCCGAGTTCCACACGTTCAGGCCGACGAAGAACGGCGCGTTGCGGCCGGCCACCAGCGCGCTGGCCAGCTGCTGCGGCCGCACCATCGTGGCCAGGCCGTCTTCGCGGCGCAGCAGGCAGCCGTCGAACACGGTCTCGGCCTGGCCCAGCAGCTCGGCCACGGTCCATTCGGCCGTGCCCATCGTGATGCGGGCATCCTCGCCGCCGCACTCGCGCAAGAGCACCAGACCCTGGTGGCTGTCGCAGCCGGTGAAGTGCACGATCTCGGGCTTGAAGCCTTCGCAGGTCTTCCTCAGTTCGTCCAGCGTGGGCGTGTCCAGCACCCGCCAACGCGCATCGTCAGCGGCCATGTCGAAGGCCGCGCGCATGCGTTCCTGCTCCTGCTGCGCGTCGTAGGTCTGCGCCAGCGCGCCGGGGAAACTCTGCACGAACAGCACCCGCGGCGCCAGTCGCCGCCCGCTGAAGGCCTGCGGCGCAAACTCCGGCGGCCAGCGCGCGCGGCCCTTGCGCCGGCCGGCATCCACCGCCAGGTGGCGCATCACCGTCAATTGCGGCCCGCCGCGGCGGAACGGCCGGGTGGCGCGCGACAGCACGAATTCCCACGGAAAGGTGCGGCCATCCCAGCCGACGTTTTCCACCTCGTAGGGCATCTCCACCACCAGGTGGCCGGCCACCGCCATCTCGCGCACCGCCGCTTCGTCCAGGCCGAAGGCGTTCAGCGTGGCCATCGCGTCGCGCTGGTGCATCGCCAGCGCATCGGCGCTGTCGCGCCAGCGCTCGCGGCTGCGCAGCACATAGCTCCAGCGCCGCGCTTCGGCCGCCAGCGAGGCCGGGCGGTAGCTGGCCGGATCGACACCCTCGGGCTGCAGCGGCCGGCTGCTCAGCGGGTAACGCCGGCCCGCGGTGACGATGGCCATGCGGTCCAGGAAACTCGATCCATCACTGCGCTCGTTCATTCCGGCTCCGGGGGTTGCAGCGCCAGGCCCGCGTCCGCGGCCGGCAGGCAGGCAGCGCATCAGCGTGGGATGCGAAGCCTAGCACCGCAGGCGCAGGGGCCAGTGCATGAGCACGGGCGGGCGCTGCGCGGTTCAGCCGGCGCAGGAGCGCGGGCTCGCGCCGGCCGTTCAGCCGGCGCATGAGCGCGGGTCCGCGCCGGCCGTTCAGCCGGCGCGTGTGGCCGCCGCCAGCGCGCGGGCAGCCTCCTCCAGCGTGGCATGCCGGAAGCGGTAGCCCGCCGCCTGCGCGGCCATCGGCCGCACCGGCTGCCCGCACAGCAGCAGCTCGGACATCTCGCCCATCAGCAGGCGCAGCGGCGCCGCCGGCATGCGCAGCCACACCCGGCGGCCGAACGAGGTGGCCAGCGCCGCCGCGAACTCGGCCTGCTTCGGCAGCTGCGGTGCCACGGCATTCACCGCACCCGACAGCGCCGGCGTGTCGATCGCGAAGCGGATCAGCCCGATCGCATCGTCATGGTGGATCCACGGCACCGGCTGGCGGCCATCGCCGAGTACCGCGCCAAGACCCCAGCGCGCGGCCAGCGCCTGCGGCGGGTAGGCACCCCCTTCGGCGCCCAGCACGATACCGAAGCGCAGCCGCACGACCCGCAGGCCCAGCGCTTCGGCGCGCCGCGCTTCATGCTCGATGGCCACACACAGGTCGGACTGGAAGCGGCCGGGCTGCGGCGGCGCCCGCTCGTCCAGCGGCGCCTCGCCCGCCGGCACGCCGTAGTAGCCCACCGCCGATGCCGCGACGAACACCGCGGGCCGCTGCGCGAGCCGGCGCATCAGCGTGATCAGCGCGGCGGTGGTGTCGACCCGGCTGCGGATCAGCAGCTGCCGGCGGGCTGGCGTCCACGGCGCGCCCAGCACCGTGGCGCCGGCCAGGTTGACCACCGCGGCAATGGCGGTGTCAGGCGGGATGTCGTCCAGCCGTTCGACGACCCAGACCTGCGGCCCCAGCAGCGCCCGGGCCCGCAGCGCATCGCGGCTCAGCACGATGACGCGGCGGCCGTCGCGCAGCAGTTGCCGCACCAGGCCTGAGCCGACGAAGCCGGTGCCACCCGCCACCAGCACCGCCGGGCCGGTGGCGGCGGGAACAGCACTGTCGGCGGCCTGCGCCGCCGCGCGGTGGAACAAGCGTCGCGCAGCCATGGCATTCCTCAGCGCCCAGGCTAGCACGCCGGCGGCGAACAGGGTCAACAGGCCCGACAGCGCCCCGTAGGACACCGGCACCCAGCCGCTCGGCTGCAAGAACCAGCGCCACGCCACCGGCGCGAACAGGCCGATGAACGCGCCGTAGCCCAGGGCCAGCACGGTGTGCAGCACGCGCTCGGCCGCTGGCAGCCGCCGGCTGCGGTCTTCCTCCAGGAAGTCCAGCAGGGTGACAATCACTTCGCACACCAGCAACGCCGTCAGCAGCAACGCGCACCACCCCAGCCAGCGCCACCAGGCCAGGCCGAAGAACAGCACGCCATACATCGCCTCCCGCAGCGCATGCAGCGCCAGTTCACGGCGGGCGCCGGTGCACTGCGGCAGCCGGGCCTGCAGCTCGTGGTGCCAGAAGTTGTCCAAGGCGCCCAGCAGCGCCTGCACGCTCAACAAGGTCAGCACGGTGCTCATCTCAAGCACTTCCGTCGGGGTCGATGAACACGCCGCTCTGCTGGAAGGTGCGGCCCCACCACGGGTGGTCCATCGCCAGCGTGAAACGGAAGCGTCCGGGGCCGAGGTCCTGGTGCTCGGCCCGGCAGGTGCCCGGCGCCAGCCAGGCCGGCACCGGCAGCTGCCAGCCGAACAGGTCGAAGAAGTAGCTGCGGCTGCGGAAGACGAGTGCGCCGCGCTCCTCGAACACCTCCAGGTGCATGGCCAGGCCGCCGACGGTGCGTTCGATCAGCCCGCCGTCGGCGCCCTGCAGTTTGGTCGAGCGCACGATGCGGCCGGGTGCGCCGGCACGGCCCGCGAACTGGCGCTCCCAGATCACGCCGCCGCGGGCATCGGCGCGCACCCGCACGCGGGTCGGCAGCGCATCGACACGGGCCGTGCTCAGCGGGCCGCCGAACAGCCGCGCCACCACTGCGTAGGCCCGGCCGACGGCGGAGCAGGCCAGGTCCATGCGGCCTTCGTACACCGTCTCGGCATGGCCGACGGCAAAGCGGCGGCGCACCGCGGCCGGCAGGCGGCTCCAGCCTTCGCTACCGACCAGGGCCGCCAGGTCCAGGGGCCGATGCGGCTGTGCGGGAGCCATGGAGACGGCCCCGCAGGCGCTGAGCTTGAACACGGTGTGAACTCCGTTGATGGACACACCCGGGTCAGCGCAGCATCCGTGCCACGCGCCCGGCCACGCCAAGTGCTTGATTTCATGGGCAGGCGCCCGCGCCCCTGTGTCCGGCGGATACAGGTGGCGGCTGCACGCCGTCAACGCTGTTTACAGGCACGCGGCGCTGCGGCAGGATGCGCGGCTGCATGGCCCTCCACATCGCATTTGCCCTGGCGCTGTTCGAAACCCTGGCGCTGGCCGGTGTGCTGCTGGTCTGGGCGCGGCAAGTGGACGGTGCACGGCTGCTGGTGGCGTTCCTGGTCGGCATCGTGGTCTGGATCACCGGCAACGAGCTGCCGAACTGGCTGGGCCCGCCGGCGATGCGGCTGGCGATGTCGCTGCTGGCCACCGCGCCGCTCAGCGCCGCCGCGTTCCTGCACTTCTGCCTGGTGATCTGCCGGCTGCCGCGGCCCCGCTGGGCGCTGGGGCTGGCCTATGGCGCGGGCGCCGCCGCGATGCTGCTGTCGGTCATCGTCAGCCCGGGACACTTCCAGCCCTTCGCCGGCATCACCTGGGTGCCGATGCCGAACTGGGCCGGCTGGATCACCAGCCTGACCTGGGGCGCAGTGGCCGGCAGCGGCATGCTCGTGCTGCTGTTCAGCCTGGCGCGGCCGCAGCCACCCGCGCAGTTCCGGCAGACCGCCGCGGTGGCGCTGTCCTGCGGCTGGGGCCTGGTGTGCATGTCGGGCTACGGCATCGCGGCCTTCGAGCTGCCGTTCTACCCATGGCCGCTGCTGGGCTTGCCGCTGTATCCGCTGATCCTCGTGTACGGGATGCTGCGCTATCGGGTGTTCGTCGCCAATGCCTGGGCCCGGCGCGCGCTGGCCTGGGCGCTGCTGCTGGCGCTGGGACTGGCGGTGGTGCCGCTGACGCTGCTGCTGCCGGTGGAATCCCGCTGGCTCAGCGGCGCCGCGGTAGCAGCCACTTGCCTGGCGCTGAACGGGCCCGTGCGGCGCTTTGCCGAACGGCTGGTGTACCCGGGCGCCAGCGTGTCCGCGGCCGACCTGGCCGATTGGCGCCAGGCGCTGGACAGTGCCGAATCGCCGGACGCGCTGGCGCAGACCGCGGCGGCGCTGCTGTCGCAGCGTGTCGGCACCGAGATCGCCGTGTCGATCGGCGACGCGACCCACGGGTCTTCCGGCGCCGCCCCCCTGGCCGCCGAACCGGCACGCCCGCTGCTGCTGTGCCATGCCGGCCACGGCGGCAACGGCGCCTGGGCCACCACGCTGCACGGCTGGGACGCCGCGCCGCCAGGCCCGCGCCACCTGGCCGAGTTCTTCGGCGTGGTGCTGGCCGAAGCCGCCGCGCAAGTGCAGCGCGCCCAGCAAGCCGGCCAGCGTGAGCGGGAGCGGCAGTTGCAGGCCCGGCTGGCCGAGCTCGGCGCACTGGCGGCGACGGTGGCGCACGACCTGCGCAACCCGCTGAACATCATCGCGATGGCGGTGGCCACCGCACCGGCCGAGACCCGGCAGGAGGTGGCCGGCCAGGTGGCCCGCATCTCGCGCCTGGCCGAGGACCTGCTGGACTATGCGAAGCCGTGGCAATTGAAGCGCCAGCCGTTCGACCTGGCCGCGCGGCTGCGCGAACTGCTGCGGCGCTGGCCGGAGGTGGAACTCGCGCCGGCCCTGCGCGAACCCTGGTGGGTCGACGCCGACCCGCAGCGCGTGGACCAGGCGCTGGGCAACCTGCTCACCAATGCGCGCACGGCGGCCCACACAACAGCCCACACAGCGGCCCATTCGACGGCCTCCGCGGCCGGCCCGCAGCGCGTGCTGATCGACATCGAGCTTGTGCCCAGCACGCCCGCCGACACGGTGCTGCTGCATGTCTGCGACCAAGGCCCCGGCGTGCCGCCCGACCTGCGCGAACGCCTGTTCGAGCCCTTCGCTTCGCGCAGCCCCGGCGGCACCGGCCTGGGCCTGGCGATCGTCGCGCGCATCATGGCCGCGCACGGCGGCGCGGTGAACCTCAGCGATCGGCCCCCTTGGACCACCTGCTTCACGCTGCGCTTCACCGCGGCAGCGGCTCCACCATGAACCCACCCAGCCCCGCCGGCCACATCCTGCTCGTCGACGACGAGCCCGCGTTCCAGCGCCTGGGCGGCGCGTTCCTGACCAGCCTGGGCCACCGCGTCAGCGTGGCCGGCGATGCCGAGAAGGCGCTGGCCGCCTTTGCTCAAGCGCCGCCGGACATCGTGCTGCTGGACCTGGCGATGCCGCCGCGCATGGACCCCGAGGCCGGGCTCGAATTGATTCCGAAGTTCGCGCCCGCGCTGGTGGTGGTGCTCACCGGCCATGGCGACCACGAACTCGCGCTGCGAGCCACCGAACTCGGCGCCTGGGACTTCGTGATCAAGCCGATCGAGCCCGAGATGCTGCGCTTCATCGTCGGCCGCGCCTTGAACAAGGCCCGGCTCGATGCCGAACTGCGTGCACTGCGCTCGCAGCAAGCCCATGACGACGATCTCGGCCTGATCGGCCAGACCGCGCCGATGCAGCAACTGCGTGCGATGGTGCGGCGTGTGGCGCCGACGCCGATGAGCGTGATCGTGCTCGGCCCCACCGGCACCGGCAAGGAGCTGGTGGCGCGCGCGCTGCATGGCTGCAGCCAGCACAGCGGCGGGCCCTTCGTCGTGATCAACTGCGGCGCGCTGTCGGCCGAACTGCTGGAGAGTGAGCTGTTCGGCCATGTCAAGGGCAGCTTCACCGGTGCCTGGCGCGACCAGCCCGGGCTGGTGGAGGCCGCCCACCGCGGCACGCTGTTCCTCGACGAAGTCGGCGAGATGCCGCTGCCCATGCAGGTCAAGCTGCTGCGTTTTCTGCAGGAAGGCAGCTACCTGCCGGTGGGCAGCCGCACGCTCAAGCATGCGCAGGCGCGCGTGCTCGCCGCCACCCACCGCGACCTGGACGCGATGGTGCAGGACGGCAGCTTCCGCGAAGACCTGTTCTATCGCCTGAAAGGCGTGGTGCTGCGCACGCCGGCGCTGGCCGAGCGACGTGCCGATGTGCCGCTGCTGGCCGCCCGCTTCCTGCGCCGCAGCGCGCCGCGGGCCCGCTTCACGCCCGATGCGCTGGCCTGGCTGGCGGCGCGCGACTGGCCCGGCAACGTGCGCGAACTGCGCGCGGTGGTGGAATCGGCCGGGGCGCTGATCCTGCCCGGCAGCGATGCGGTGGATGCCGACCTGCTGCGCCTGGCCAGCGGTGAAGCGGTCGACATGACGCCCACTTCAGGCGCTATCACCACCAGCCTGGTCAGCACCGCCAGCGGCGCGCTGGATGCCGCCGTCGCCGAACTGGAACAACGCATGATCCGCGACGCGATGGCCGCCAGCGGCGGCAACCAGTCCGAAGCCGCGCGGCGGCTGGGCATCTCCCGCGTCGGCTTGATCAAGAAGCTGACGCGGCTGGGCTGGCGCTGAACGCTCCGGTCAGGTCGGCACCGCCTGGCGCAGGCACTCGATCAGCTGCGCGCTGGCCGGCGTGCGCAGGCGCCCTCGCATCGTGATGATGCCCACCGGCGGCAGCTCGATGGGCACGGCAATGGCCAGCACCTTCACCAGCCCTTCCCGCTCGAAGTGCCGCGCCACGCTGCGCGCGACGAAGCCGATCGCCGGGCGCTGGCGCACGAAGCTCAGCGTGGCCAGGAAGGACGCCGATTCGATGATGTCCACCGGCGGGTTCAGCCCATGCTTGTAGAACATCTGGTTCAGCTTGATGCGTGACGAGGCCCAGGGCGGCGGCAGCACCCAGGGCAGCGTGGCCAGGTCGCCCCAGCCGGGCTTGCGCTTGCGCGTGAGCGCGTGGTCGGGTCGGCTGATGATGGCCATCGGCTCGTCGTACAGCGCCTCGGTGTCCAGGTCCGGCGCCGCATAGCCGGGCTCCAGCCGGCCGACGAAGAGGTCCAGCTCGGCCACCCGCAGGCGCGGCAGCAGGCGCGTCAGGTCTCCTTCTTCGATGGCCACCGTGGTCAGTGCCGAGCGCGCCTTCAGCAGCTCTACCGCGCGGGTCAGCAGCACCGGCATCGCCACCACCATCGCGCCGACGGTGGTGCGGCCGGCCGCGCCGCTGGCCACGGCGGCGATCTCGTCGCGCGTGCGTCCGAAATCGGCCAGCACCGAGCGCGCGAAGCGCACCACCGTCTCGCCATAGGGCGTGGGCTCGGTGCCGCGGGTGGAGCGCACGAACAGGTCGAGCCCGAACATGCGCTCGATCTCGTTCAAGGACTTCGACACCGCCGGCTGCGTCAGCGACAGGAATTCCGAGGCCCGGCCCAGGTGCCGGAACTGGTCCAGCGCGACCAGCAACTGCAGGTGCTTGAGCTTCAGGTTCGAGCGCAGCACACGGTCGATATCGCTCATCGCAGCTACATAACCAAAAGGGAAAGAAGAGAGTCTATTACTTCATTGGATTGCCATGATGATGACACCCACAATGAAGACATACCGGGCGACTTTCACGGCACCGGACCCAGGAGACAAGACATGCACCCGACCCGCCGCCACTTCGTTCTGCGCAGCCTGGGCGCCAGCGCCTTGCTGGCCACCACCGCCCGCAGCTGGGCCGCCGGCTACCCCGATCGGCCGATCACCTTCGTCTGCCCCTGGCCGGCCGGCGGCACGGCCGACATGACCATGCGCGCGCTGTGTGGCGCAGCAGCCAAGCAGCTGGGCCAGACCATCGTTGTCGAGAACAAGGCCGGTGCCTCGGGCATGCTGGGGCTGAAGGCGCTGGCCAGTGCCAAGCCGGACGGCTACACCATCGGCCAGATCCCGATCTCGGTGACGCGCTTCTCGCAGCTGGGCACGGTGCAGATCGATCCGCTGAAAGACCTGACCTACCTGGCCCGCACCTCGGGACAGGCCTTCGGCATCGCCGTGCGCACCGACGCACCGTGGAAGACGCTGAAGGAGTTCGTCGCCGCGGCCAAGGCCGACCCGGGCAAGCTGACCTACGGCAGCGCCGGCATCGGCGGCGCCACCCATGTGGGCATGGAAGAGTTTGCGCTGGCCGCCGGCGTGCAGTTCAACCACATTCCGTACAAGGGCGGGGCGCCGGCTCTGCAGGACCTGATGGGCGGGCAGATCGACGCGCTGGCCGATTCCAGTTCCTGGGCGCCGCATGTCAAGGCCGGCAAGCTGCGCCTGCTGGCCACCTGGGGCGAAAAGCGCACGCAGGACTTTCCGCAGACCCCCACCTTGCGTGAGCAGGGCTTCGATGTGGTGGTCGATGCGCCGAACGGCATCGGCGCACCGAAAGGCCTGGACCCGGCCATCGAGCGCAAGCTGCGTGAGGTGTTCAAGGCGGCCGCCGCCAGCCCCGAGTTCACCTCGGCCTGCGACAAGATCGATGCGCCGCTGATGTACCTGGACGGGCCGGACTACGAGAAGTATGTGGCCGCGACGTACAAGAAGGAGACCGTGTTGATCGAGCGCTTGAAGCTCAAAGAGCTGATGGCCAAAGGCTGACACCTCATGGCCACGCCCTCCCCGCTGATCCGCCTGCACGCCAACGACAGCGTGCTGATCGCCCGCCAGCCGATTGCGCTGGGCCAGGAGTTGCCCGAGTTCGGCCTGCGCATGCGCGCCCAGGTGCCGGCCGGACACAAGATCGCCGCGCGCCGCATCGCCGCCGGCGAGCCGGTGAAGAAGTACGACACCGTGATCGGCGCCGCGGCGCGCGACATCGAGGCCGGCGAGCATGTGCACACGCACAACCTGAGGCTGGTCGACTTCGACCGCGACCCCGGCTTCTGCGAAGACGTGCGGCCGGTCGACTACGTGCCCGAGGCCGAACGCGCCACCTTCATGGGCATCGTGCGCCCCGATGGTCGCGTGGCCACGCGCAACTTCATCGGCATCCTGGCATCGGTGAACTGCTCGGCCACTGCGGTGCAGCGCATTGCCGCGCACTTCACGCCCGAGCGGCTGGCGGCCTGGCCGAACGTCGATGGTGTCGCCGCCTTTGCGCAGACCAGTGGCTGCGGCATGTCCTCGCCCAGCGAACACTTCGACGTGCTGCGCCGCACGATCGCCGGTTATGCACGCCATCCGAACCTGGCCGGCGTGCTGATCATCGGCCTGGGCTGCGAACGCAACCAGGTCGCCGACCTCGTGGCATCGCAGGGCCTTCAAGCCGGCCCCTTGATGCAAACGATGGTGATGCAGGACACCGGCGGCACGCGCGCGACGATCGCCGCCGGCATTGCCGCGGTCGAGGCCATGCTGCCGGCGGCCAACGACATCCAGCGCCAGCCGGTCAGCGCCAGCCACCTGAAGATCGGCTTGGAATGCGGCGGTTCGGATGGTTTTTCCGGCATCACCGCGAACCCGGCGCTCGGCGCGGCGATGGACATCCTGGTGCGCCATGGCGGCACGGCCATCCTGTCGGAGACGCCGGAGATCCACGGCGTCGAATACATGCTGACGCGCCGCGCGGTGAGCCCGGAAGTCGGCCAGAAACTGCTGGACCGCCTGGCTTGGTGGGAGCAGTACACACGCGGCCACAACGGCCAGTTCAACGGCGTCGTCGGTCCCGGCAACCAGGCCGGCGGGCTGGCCAACATCTTCGAAAAGTCGCTCGGTTCGGCGATGAAGGGCGGCACCACGCCGCTGCAGGCGGTCTACGAGTACGCCGAACCGATCACGGCCTCCGGCTTCGTGTTCATGGATTCACCCGGCTACGACCCGGTGGCCTCCACCGGCCAGATCGCCAGCGGCGCGAACCTGATCTGCTTCACCACCGGCCGCGGCTCGATGTTCGGCTCCAAGCCGGCGCCGACGATCAAGCTGGCCAGCAACACCGCCATGTTCACGCGGCTGGAAGAGGACATGGACATCAACTGCGGCCTGGTGCTGGACGGCGATGTGAGCGTCCAGCAGATGGGCCAGCTGATCTTCGAACACATCCTGCGCAGCGCCTCGGGCGAATCGACCAAGAGTGAATTGCTGGGCCTGGGCGACCATGAGTTCGTGCCCTGGCATCTGGGCATCGTCAGCTGAGGCTCAGACCTTCGATAGACAACACATGAACCTTCGACTCACCCATCCGAGCCTGATCCGCTCGTTGAACTTCATTGCCGGCGTGTGGCGCGGCGCGGCCGGCGGCGAGACCTTCGCCGTGCTGAACCCGGCCGACGACAGCCTGATCACGCAGGTGCCTGACAGCGGTGCGGCCGATGCGCGTGCCGCAGTGGACGCCGCACACGCCGCCTTCCCGGCCTGGCGTGCCACGCCGGCCAAGGCCCGGGCGCAATTGCTCAAGCGCTGGTTTGCGCTGATCGTTCAGCACCAGGAAGACCTGGGCCGCTTGATCTCGCTGGAGCAAGGCAAGCCGCTGGCCGAAGGGCGCGGCGAGGTGTTGTATGCCGCGAGTTATGTCGAGTGGTTCGCCGAAGAGGCCGTGCGCGCCGATGGCGACATCATTCCCGCGCCGGTGAGCGGCCGCCGCATGATGGCGCTGCGTGAACCGGTCGGTGTGGTCGCGACGATCACGCCGTGGAACTTTCCGGCCGCGATGATCGCGCGCAAGATCGCACCGGCGCTGGCGGCAGGCTGCACCGTCGTCGCCAAGCCGGCTGAAGACACGCCGCTCACCGCGCTGGCTTTGCTACGCCTGGCCGAAGAAGCCGGCTTCCCGCCGGGCGTGCTGAACATCGTCTGCGCGTCGCGCGAGCACACGCCCGAGGTGGTCGATGTCTGGCTGGCCGATGCCCGCGTGCGCAAGATCAGCTTCACCGGCTCGACGCCGGTGGGCAAGCACCTGGCACGCGAGTCGGCCGCCACGCTGAAGAAGCTGTCGCTGGAACTGGGCGGCAACGCACCGTTCATCGTGTTCGACGATGCCGATGTCGACGCCGCGGTCGAAGGCCTGATGGTCGCAAAGTTCCGCAACGGCGGCCAGACCTGCGTCTGCCCGAACCGCGTGTACGTGCAAGCCGGCGTGCACGATCACTTCGTCGACAAGCTGGCCGGCCGCGTCGCGGCACTGAAGGTCGGCCCGGCGAACCGCGATGAATCGCAGATCGGGCCGATGATCAACGCCCGGGCCGTCGACAAGATCGAACGCCACGTGAACGATGCAGTGGCTCATGGCGCCATGCGCGTGGTCGGTGGCCAGCGTGTGCGCAACACGGTGGCCGATGGCCCGAACTACTACGCGCCGACGGTGCTGTCCGGCGCCACGCCGGCGATGGCCTTGTCCTGCGAAGAGACCTTCGGCCCGGTGGTGCCGATCTTCCGCTTCGACAGCGAAGCCGAAGTGATCTCGCTGGCCAACGACACGCCCTTCGGCCTGGCGGCCTACTTCTACACGCAGAACCTGGCCCGCGTCTGGCGTGTCGCCGATGCGCTGGAAACCGGCATCGTCGGCATCAACGAAGGCGCCCTGGCGGCCGAAGCCGCGCCATTTGGCGGTGTCAAGGAATCCGGCTATGGTCGTGAAGGTTCACGACATGGTCTGGAGGACTACATGCACATCAAGTACGTTTGCCAAGGAAGCCTGGCATGAGCAGGAATTCGTTCAAGACGGCCCTCGCGAAACGCGAGCCGCAGATCGGCCTGTGGCTGTCGATGGCCGAGGCCTACACCGCCGAGGTCTGCGCCACCGCCGGCTTCCAGTGGCTGCTGGTCGATGGCGAACACGCACCGAACGACCTGCGCAGCCTGCTGGCGCAGTTGCAGGCGATCGCCGCCTACCCCAGCCACCCGGTGGTGCGCGTGGTCAATGGCGAAACCCACCGCATCAAGCAGTTGCTGGACATCGGCGCGCAGACCTTGCTGGTGCCGATGATCGACACGGCCGCGCAAGCCCGGGCCATGGTCGCCGCCACGCGCTATCCGCCCGATGGCGTGCGCGGCGTCGGCGCCGCAGTGGCCCGCGCGGCGCGCTGGGGCGCGCGGCGCGACTACGTGCATGTGGCCAACGACGAGGTCTGCCTGCTGGTGCAGGCCGAATCCACCACCGCACTGGCCAACCTGACAGAGATCTGCGCCGTCGACGGCGTGCACGGCGTCTTCATCGGCCCGGCCGACCTGGCGGCGTCGATGGGCCACCGCGGCAATGCCGGCCATGCCGAGGTGCAGGCTGCGATCGACCAGGGCATCAGCACCATCGTCGCCAGCGGCAAGGCTGCCGGCATCCTGACGGCCGATGCCACGCTGGCGCGGCACTACCTGGCGCTGGGCGCCACCTTCGTCGCGGTGGGCATCGACATCAGCCTGCTCGCCAACACCACGCGCAAGCTGGCGAACGACTTCGGCCTGGGCGCCGACGCAGCGATGAGCGCCGCCGGCGCATCCGCTTACTGATCAACGCTTCATCAGGAGACAGACAACTATGGCCAAGACATTCAAGATCGCCGCGATTCCCGGCGACGGCATCGGCAAGGAAGTGATGCCCGAGGGCTTGCGCGTGCTGCGCGCCGCGGCCAAGCGCTTCAACATCGCCCTGGAGGTCACCGACATCGAATGGGCCAGCTGCGACTACTACGCCCAGCACGGCCAGATGATGCCGGACGACTGGAAGGAACAGCTGATCGGCATGGACGCGCTGTACTTCGGCGCGGCCGGCTGGCCGGCCACGGTGCCGGACCACGTTTCGCTGTGGGGCTCGCTGATCAAGTTCCGCCGCGAGTTCGACCAGTACATCAACCTGCGCCCGGCGCGCTTGTTCGAAGGGGTGCCCTGCCCCCTGGCGAACCGGAAACCCGGTGACATCGACATGCTGATCGTGCGCGAGAACACCGAGGGCGAATACTCGTCGGTCGGCGGCGTGATGTTCCCCGGCACCGAGCGCGAATTCGTCTCGCAGACCTCGATCTTCACGCGCCACGGCTCAGAGCGGCTTCTGAAGTACGCGTTCGAACTGGCCCGCACACGCGAGCGCAAGCATGTGACGCTGGCCACCAAGAGCAACGGCATCTCGATCTCGATGCCCTGGTGGGACGAACGCGGCGCCGAGATCGGCGCCCAGTACCCCGACGTGACCTGGGACAAGCAGCACATCGACATCCTCAGCGCCCGCTTCGTGCTGCAGCCGCAGCGCTTCGACGTCGTCGCCGCCACCAACCTGTTCGGCGACATCCTGTCCGACCTGGGCCCGGCCTGCACCGGCACGATCGGTATCGCACCAAGCGCCAACCTGAATCCGGAGCGCAAGTTCCCGTCGCTGTTCGAACCGGTGCACGGCTCGGCGCCGGACATCTACGGCAAGAACATCGCCAATCCCGTCGGCATGATCTGGTCCGGCGCGATGATGCTGGACTTCCTGGGCCACCGCGAAGCGCACGACGCCATCGTCAAGGCGATCGAAAAAGTGTTGATCGACGGGCCGCGCACCGGCGACCTGGGCGGCACCGCCTCGACCACCGAGATGGGCGAGGCGGTGGCGAAGTTGGTTTGAGGGCTCATCCCCCAGCCCCACCATCGGGGATCGCGGATCACATGCTGCGGACTCTGTACCTCAGCGCCTTGATGGGCTAGGCGGGCCAACGCGTCCTTGTCCGTGGACAGGCCGCTGCGCTCGAAGTACTGCGTGGCAATCTGACGCTTGAGTTCGCGCACCGACCAGTTGCCGCGCAGCGCTTCCACTTCGTAGAACAGGCGTTTGAGGGGCGCTTCGATCTGCATCAGCTCTGCCAGGTGGCTGAATGACAGACGTTCCAGCAGCAGCCTGGGCGGCGGGCCGGCCGATCTGACAGCCGCACCTGCCAACTGACCTGTTCCGGATTCGGGAGACGCTGTCTCCCGAATCCGGGCCAGGGGCAGGGCGGCGAATACGGGAGTCGCCGCCTCCCGAATCTGCGGGTAGGCACCGTAGAACCGGTGAAAACGGCGCAGCTCGCGGACGTCGATGCGCTTCAGGCCGGTCTTCCGCAGCCTGTCGGCCAGCCGCTCCAGCAGCCGTTCGCCATACGCTGCCCGATCGGCGCCCTGCAACTCGAACTCGGCAATGTGACATCCGATCACCCAGTTGCGCAAGGTCAGGTTGATGTTGACTGCCTTGCTGGCCTGGGCGGCGAAGACCGCATGAGCCTGCGTGACGGCAGCCACCAGCCCCTCAAAGTCCGGACCGGGGACCACGGGGTCAGAACCCATACCCCGAGCCTCCCAGCTTCTGCCGGATCCGCTGATCCAGCTCTGCCTGCTTGGCCATCTGATCGTCCAGCAACCTGGCCCAGCACATCGCGCGCCTCGCTGGCTGATGCGTCGAAGAGTGTCTTCTTGATGTCGTCGAGCATGGGTCGGGCGGCGAGATATCGGCGAATGGTAGCCTCGCCGGCCCTCGACATCCCGCAATCCGCGACGGTCCGGGTCGAACTCGCAACGCCAGGCCGCTCCAAATCAACAATAGCGACTTTCGACATCTGCTGCCGGCGATAAACTGCCCCATCGGGTGAATGCCTGCCTCGGCGCACCGTGCGGCCCCTGCGCCGCACATCCGGTGCCGAGACCGTCACGCAACCGCCAAGTCGCTCGGCGCAGATCTTGCGTCGATCCCCCTGCAAGCATCCGGCCGCCGCAGCTGCCGGCCTGAAGGACTGAGGAGAGTCATGGAATCCGCAACATATGGCGCCACGCAGGCGCGTTCGGTGGACGCCGGCCGCGGCGTCAGCTGGTGGGGTGAAGGCTGGGCGCTGTTCATGAAGAACGCCGGCATGTGGGTGGTGATGGCGCTGATCTTCCTGATCATCTGCATCGTGCTCAGCGTCATCCCGATCCTCGGCGGGCTGGCCCTGGCTTTGCTGTTCCCGGTGTTCATCGGCGGCTTCCTGATGGCGGCCTACAAGCTGGAGGCCGGCGGCACGCTGGAAGTGGGCGACCTGTTCGCCGGCTTCAAGGAAAAGCTGACGCCGCTGGTGGTGCTGGGCGGCATCGTGCTGGGCGCGACCATCGTCATGTGGATCGTCATCGCCGCGCTGGGCGTCGGCGCCGCGGTGGGCATGGGCTCCGGGCAAGCGACCGGCGCCGGCTTCTTCGCCATCCTGCTGGCCGGCCTGATCGGCCTGGCCTTCGGCGTGCTGGTCGGCATGGCGATGTGGTTTGCGCCGGCCCTGGTGGTGTTCCATGACACGCCACCGGTCGACGCGATCAAGCTCAGCTTTGCCGCCGGCCTGAAGAACATCATCGCGTTCCTGATCTTCGGCGTGCTCTACCTCGTGGCGGCGGTCGTCGCGTCGATCCCCTTCGGGCTGGGCTGGCTGGTGCTGATTCCGGTGCTGATGCTGACGATGTACGCGTCTTACAAGGACGTGTTCGGGCGCTGATCAGCGCCGTGGCCACGGGCTGGCACTCACGTGCCATGCCGCCCGGCGCCGGCCCGGAAGCGCGTGGCGCCGGCCAGGGTTTCGCCCGAGGCCAGCGTGTCCAGGCCGGGGCCGGCGGCTACCATCCCGCCACGATGAACATGACCACCGC
>NZ_DATILJ010000194.1:0-42140 GCF_035476535.1 Aquabacterium sp. | reverse complement strand
GCCGAGAAAGATCTGGCACAGCACCTGCGCCATCTTCTCGGGCGGGTGATCGTCGGCCATGCGCGGGTACCACTTGTAGGCCCAGTTGCACATGCCCAGGAAGGCGAGGGTCGCCAGTTCGGAGTCGATGGCCTTGAACTGTCCCTTCGCGATGCCGGCGCTGATGATCTGGTTGATGCGCGTCAGGTATCTTTCCCGGCGCTTGCGCATCTCCGTTCGTTGCCTGCCTTCGAGCTCGGTGTAGTGGTCCATGAAGGCGCGCACGTAGCCGGGATGTTCGGCAATCTGCTTCAGTGAAAAGGCGCAGGCCTCTTCCAGCAGCTGGGCCGGATCCAGGTCGCTCAGGTCACGTTCGGGTTCCAGGCCGCGGATCAGCGCGTCGATGTGCACCTGGTGCATCTCATAAAGGATGTCGTTCTTGCTCGCGAAGTAGTGGTACAGCGTGGGCTTGCCCATGCCCATTTCGTCCGCCAACATCTGCATCGACGTGCCGTGGAAGCCCACGCGATCGAACAGCGTGGCGCAGGCGTTGATGATCTCGAGCCGTTTCTCGTCGTGCGCCGCGGTGATGACGAGCGGGCGCTTGCGTCTTGCCGACGATGCCGTCCTGGACCGGGTGCTGCGGGATGCGGGTGAGAGAGCGGTGGGCACGATGTTCCGATGGTGTTGAAAGGTGTGTGTGCGCTGGTCCGGCGATGCAGGGCCAGTCTAATGCGGCGCCGGCGCATTCAGCGTCTTCAGCGCGGTCAGCGCCAGGCGCGCGAGCTGCTTCTTGTCGACCTTGCCGGTGGCGGTGAGCGGCAGCTGCTCCAGGATCAGCAGGTGCTCGGGCCACTTCTTCTTCGACAGTCCGATGCCCGCCAGGTGCTGCTTCAGGTCTTCCAGCGTCGGCGCCGTGGCCAGGTCTCGAATGCAGCAGGCGGCGCAGGCCTGTTCGCCCAGCCGGTGCTCGGGCACCGCGACGAGTGCCACGGCAGCGATGGCCGGGTGCGTTTGCAGCGCGGCTTCGACCTCGGCGGGATCGATGTTGTAGCCGCCGCGGATGATCTGGTCCTTGATGCGGCCAACCACGCGCAGGTGGCCTTGTGCGTCATGGACGATCTCGTCGCCGGTCAGGAAATAGCCGTCCGGCGTGAAGCGCGCTTCGTTGTCACCCAGTCCCTTGCAGTAGCCGATGAACAGCGAAGGACCGCGCACACCGGCCTGCCCGCGCTGTCCACGCGGCAGCATCCGCAACTCTGGATCGAAGGCCTCGTCCACGGTGCCGGGAAAGGGCTTGCCGTCGGAGGTTCCGCGCAGCGCGATGGCATCCGACGGGCGGGTCGACGCATGCCCCATGCATTCGGACATGCCGAACATGCGCAGCACGCGGATGCCGAGCAGGCGTTCGGCATCGGCGACGAGTTCGGGCGTCATTGCGCTGCCGCCCACCGCCAGGGCACGCAACGGGCTGGGCCGGGTCCACTGGCCGGCACGGGCGGTTTCGATCATTGCCGTCAACTGCGTCGGCACACACATCGCCCAGCGGCATTGGAAGTTGTCGATCAGGCGCAATGCACGCATCGGCTCCCACGGGTCGACCAGCACCAGCGGGTGGCCCGATGCCAGCGCGAAATGCACGCTGAACGTGAACCCTGGCGCGCTGGCCAGCGGTACCAGCCCGGCGATCGCATCCCCCGGGGCCAGATCGGCGATCTGCGCGCAGGCCCGGCAGGCATAGTTCATCGCGGCGCTGGAGTGCATCACGCCCTTGGGCAAGCCGGTGGTGCCCGAGGTGAAGCCGATCAGGGCCGTCAGCGCATCGCGCGGATCGGCGGGCGCGAGGTCGGCGCGGTCACGCACCTTCAGGCGCAGGGGAGGAAGGTCGGGTTGCCCGAGTCTGGGTACGCCGGGCAACTCGGACAACCTGGGCAACCCCGTGGAGGCTTCGTCGCCGGCGTCTTCGCTGGCGTCGTCAAAGGTGTCGTCGCTGCTGTCGGAGATCACCGCCAGGTGGTTCAGGCGCTGTTGCAGCACCTCGCGTTCGGAGCGTCCCAGGTCGGGCGTAAACGGGCACAGGATGCCGCCCAGCGACGACACCGCCAGGGCTGCGGCCAGGGTCGGCGCGGTCTTGCACGCTCGCAGCATCACCCGGTCGCCGGGACGCAGGCCATGCTGGCGCAGGTGAGCCGCAGTGGCCATCGCCATGCTCGACAACTCGGCCCGCGACCAGGTCTGCCCATCGGGCGAGACCAAGGCCAGCGCCGTCGGCGCGGCCTGCGCCAGGGCCTCGAACTGCGTCCACAACGAGGCGTCGGTCCATTGAAGGTCTTCGGCGGTGAAGGTGGTGGTCATGGTATCTAGCAGTCCGCGTCCATCTGGTGTTAGGCAATCGACTGCCCGCCATCGACCACGAAGGTCTGGCCGGTGATGAAGCTGCCGGCGTCCGAGGCCAGCAGCATCACGGTGGGCACGACCTCGTCCGGCCGGCCGAAGCGGCGCATCAGGATGCTGCCCAACAGCTTGTTCTGCGTGTCGCCGGTCAGCGTTTGCGTCATGCCGCTTTCCAGCGATCCTGGTGCCACCGCATTGACGCGGATCTTGTGATGCGCCCATTGGGCCGCGAGATTCGCCGTCAGGTGCACGATCGCGGCCTTGCTGGTGGTGTAGGGCACCACCTGGCCGGCGTCCGGCGTGTACGACAGGTAGGCGCCGACGGAGGCGATGTTGACGATCGCGCCGCCGCCCTGGCCGATCATCTGCCGGGCCGCGTGTCGACAGGCCAGGAAGGTGCCGGTGAGGTTGGCTTCGATCACCTTGTTCCAGCCCGCCAGCGGGATGTCTTCCGGCAGGCCCCACCAGGAGGCGCCGGCGTTGTTGATCAGGATGTCCAGGCGGCCGTAACGCTGCACCGTCGCGGCGATGGCCTGCTCGACTTCCGCCTCGCTCGAGACATCGCAGCGCAGGCCCGTCGCCTGCACGCCGAACTGCGTGGCCAGCTGGTCGGCGATGGCCGCGCAATCGGATGCATGGCGCGAGGCCAGCGCGAGGTGGCAGCCTGCATCCGCCAGGCCCGCTGCCATCGCCTCGGCCAATGCACCGCGCCCGCCGGTGATCAGCGCGACCTTGCCTTCGAGGCGGAATTTCGCGGCGACAAATCCCGCGGCGTGGTGTTCGTTCATCGGGGGTCTTCCTCGTCAGCGGCCGGATGCAGCCGCAGCGGCCAGCAGGTCGACTTCTTCGGTGATCAACACCAGCCGCCGGCCCTTCATCCTGCCGGCATGGGCAACCGCGGCGGCCCATTCCGGCGAGGCGATTGCCGCGTCCAGCGCTTGCCGGTCGGCGAAGCCCAGCACGGCATTGCCGTCCCAGGCCGCCGCCTCGGGGTGGTCGTAGTCGAACACCACCACGCCGTGGCGGTAGGCCAGCAGGCCAGGCAGCTTCATGGCCATCGCGGCATGTTCGCCGCGCCACCAGGTGGTGAAGCGCTCCTGCGTCCAGTCCGGCGGCCGCGAGGCCAGCACGACCATGTTGGTGCTCATGGCGACAGCCCGATCGATCAGCGGCCCGTCCACACCGGCGTGCGCTTGTCGAGGAACGCGCGAACACCTTCCTTGGCGTCCTCGGAGTGGTGCACCACGTTGCAGGTCATGGTCTCCAGCGTGATCAGCGAATTGGTGTCGGCATCCAGGCCGCGATTGACTGCCATCTTGGTCATCCACATGCAGAACGGGCTCTTGTCGATCAGCGGCGCGCAGAAGTCTGCGATCAGCTTGTCGAACTCGGCCTGCGGCGCCGACGCATTGACGAGGCCCCAGTCGGCGCACTCGTCGCCGCTCAGCAGCTTGCCGGTCAGCATCAGCTCCTTCGAGCGGCGCATGCCGATCATGCGCGGCAGGCGATAGATCGGGCCGGCGCCGCCGAACAGCGCGCGGCGGATGTGGAAGTCGCCGATCCTGGCTTCGGAGGCGGCCAGCGCGAAGTCGCAGGAGATCATCAACTCGAAGCCACCGGCCACCGCATAGCCTTCGACCGCGGCGATGGTCGGCTTCTTCATGTTGAAGATCTTGTCGTAGGTGCGTGCCGAATCGATGGCCAGCTGCAGCGAGCTGGTGGTCGCCTGAAGCACCGGGCTCACCAGCTGGTCGAGGTCGGCGCCCGAGCAGAAGGTGTTGCCGCGGCCGCGGAACACGACGGCGCGCGCCTCGGTGTCTTCAGCGGCGTGGTCGACCGCGGCTTCCAGGTCTTTCAGCAACTGCGGGCTGACGCAATTGCGCTTGTGCGGCCGGTTCAGCCAGATCGTCGCGACGCCATTGCTCGCGACTTCGTATTGAATGACATCTTTTTCCAGCTGGGTCATGGTGATCTCCTGTCGAGGTGAGTGAGTGACCACCCGACCGAACGGCCGGGCAATCGATTGGGGAACGCTGACACGGTTGCGGAGCGTGTCAAGGATGGGGTGCGTCGGCCGCAAGGTCAGCATGCCGACGCCGCCTGGGCAGTGTTGATGCGAACGACCAGGCGCCCGCGGTGCTGCCCTGTGGACAAGGCGGCAAAGGCCTGCGGAATCTGTTCGAAGCCGTCGCGCAAGTCGATGTCGTAGTGCAATCGCCCGGCGCGCAGCCACTGGTCGATCAGGCCCAGCACCTCGCGGCTGCGGCTGCGGTCGTTCAGCAGGCCGGCGATGCGGAAGCCCTGCATGCGTGCGCCATGCACGATCAGGTTCCACAGGTTGGGCGGGCCGGGCACGGGGCCATCGGCGTCGTACTGCGAAATCATGCCGCACAGCACGATGCGTGCACCCGGCCGCAGCACATCCAGCGCGGCCTGCAGCGGTGCGCCGCCGACATTCTCGAAGCACAGGTCGGCGCCCTCGGGCAGCGCCGCGCGAACGGCTGCGCCGAGGTCGGCAACGGCCTGGTAGTCGATGCAGGCGTCGTAGCCGTAGCGCGATGTCGCGAGCCGGCACTTGTCGGGGCCGCCGGCGATGCCGACGACGCGCTTGGCGCCGAGAATGCGCGCCATCTGCCCGGCAAGCGAGCCGACGGCGCCCGCCGCGGCGCTGACCAGCACGCTGTCGTCGGTTGCCAGTGCGCCGACTACCGTGAGTCCGTGGTGCGCGGTCAGGCCGGAGCTGCCGAGCACGTGCGTGTAGGCCGCCAGATCACCGCTTGGTCCTTGGCCCAGCTCCAGCGGAACCGGCACGAACTGCGCGCCGCTGCCGACCACGTGGTCGCTCCAGCTGCCAAAGCCGCTGACCAGCTCGCCTATCAGGCGGCCCGGGCAGCGAGAGGCGACGACTTCGCCCAGCACCATGCCGGTCACCGGTGCGCCCGGTTCGACAGCGGGGCGGTAGCCGGGCCGCGGGCTCAAGAAAGCACGGATTGCCGGATCCATCGCGACGAGCAGCACACGAATCAGCAACTGCCCCTCGGCCAGCGCCGGTATCTGGCCCTGGTGAAACTGCAGGTCGCTGGCCGCCAGTCGCCCGACCGGATGGCGGCGCAGCAGCCATTGGCGATTGACGCCACGTTCGTTCATGTCCGCCCCGGGCCCGACGAGTACGTCGGCCGTCCCTCGAGGGGGCGCGAACGCCTTCGGAACGGCAGTGCGGCGCTCACGCGGGCTCCAGCAGCGCGCCGGCCGACATCCACGCGGCGATGCCGGCCGAGGGCACGGCGCAGAGGATGGCCTCGGCCATCTCCTGCTCGGTGGCACCCGCGCTGCGCGCGGCCTTGATGTGCGTGGCGGCCATCGGGCTGTAGTCGGCGGCCAGCACGGCGATGAGCATCAGCTCGGACAGCTTGCGGTCGAGCCGGTTGCATTCGATCGTGCCCTTGCGCATCAGGTAGTAGCCGTCGGCGCCGCGCGGCACCAGGGCCAGCAGCGTGGCCAGTGCCGGCGGCACGGTGCCGAAATAGGCGCGGAAGTTCGCTTCGGCCTCGCCGGGTTCAGCGCGCACGGTGGCAGCGTCTTGCGCGGGGCGTGAGGGCTGCGGATAGACGCGTGACAGCACCTCGCCATAAGCCAGCGCCGTGCCTTCGCCGCGCAGGCTGCTCAGCAGGATCATGCCGCTGGCCGCTTCATCGAGCGTGAGGCCTTGCGCTTGCGCGCGAGACAGCTCGCGCCAGGCCAGTTCACCGAAGCCCTTGTTGATGGCAGCCACTGCGGCGTAGAGACCCTTGATGCGCGCCGGCAGCGCCATGTCGACTTCGATGATCTCGCGGAACAGCCCATAACCGGAGACGGTGTAAGGCGCCAGATCGACCAGCAGTGCCGAAGCGAGCAGGGCGTTGGAAGCAGGCAAGGCAGATCTCCCGGTGAATGGATCGAAGCAAAGTGTGCATGACGCCGCGACAAACTTCCAGTGCTTCCTCGAAGACCCGACCGCCCGGTCGGGTGAGGACTGAAATATAGCCGCATCGAAGCCGAATCACAGAGGGAAACTACCGATCAGAAAACTTGCCTGTTCGTTGACACCCGACCGGACGGTCGGGTACATTGAATTCACACCCTGGAGCACCGCCGGTATGCATTTCGAGCCCTCCCCGAACTCGAAGGATTGGTTGGCACGCGTTGAAGCCTTCATGGCCGAGCACGTGTACCCGGCCATTCCTGTCTACCGCGAGCAGTCCGCCGCGATAGATCGCTGGAAGCAAACGCCGCCGGTCTTCGAAGAACTCAAGGCCAAGGCCCGGGCGGCCGGGCTGTGGAACCTGTTCATGCCGCCGTCACCCCACGATGACGCGTACTTCACGAGCAAGGGTCTGAGCAACCTCGACTACGCGCCGATCGCCGAACTGATGGGGCGCGTGTACTTCGCTTCCGAAGTCTTCAATTGCATGGCCCCCGACACCGGCAACTTCGAGGTGCTGCACCGCTACGGCAGCCCGGCGCAAAAAGAAGAATTCATGCTGCCGCTGGCCGAAGGGCGCACCCGCTCGGCCTTCCTGATGACCGAGCCCGACGTCGCGTCGTCCGACGCCCGCAACATCCGCACCGAGATCCGGCGCGACGGCGGCGACTACGTCATCAGCGGCCGCAAGTGGTGGTCGTCGGGCGTCGGCCATCCGCACTGCGCCTTCTTCATCGTGATGGGCAAGACCGACCCGCAGGCCGATCCCAACCGCCAGCAGTCGATGATCATCGTGCCGGCCGGCACGCCCGGCGTGACCTTGGTGCGGCACCTGCAGGTGTTCGGCTTCGACCATGCGCCGCATGGCCACTTCGAGGTGGTGCTGGACAAGGTGCGTGTGCCGGCCGAGAACCTGATCCTCGGCGAAGGCCGCGGCTTCGAGGTGGCGCAGGGCCGGTTGGGCCCGGGCCGCATCCACCACGCCATGCGCGTCATCGCGTCGGCCGAAGTGGCGCTGGAAAAGATGTGCGTGCGCCTGCAGTCGCGCACGGCTTTCGGCAAGACCATCGCCGAACACTCGCTGTGGGAAGAGCGCATCGCCCACGCGCGCATCGAGATCGAGATGGTGCGCCTGCTGTGCCTGAAGACCGCCGCGATGATGGACACGGTGGGCAACAAGGCCGCACGCGCCGAGATCGCGATGATCAAGGTGGCCGCACCGCGCATGGCGCAACGGGTCATCGACCACGCCATCCAGGCTTTCGGTGGTGGTGGCGTGAGCCAGGACTTCGGCCTGGCCGAGTTGTGGGCGAACACCCGCATCGTGCGCCTGACCGACGGACCCGACGAAGTGCATTGCCGCGACATCGCGCGGCAGGAACTGCGCCGCCACGAAGGCCGCCGCTACGCCGACATCCACGCCTACCCGGGCTGATCGGAACCCACTTGCCCAAACCAGCCGATCACCGCGAGCCTGACCCCGTGAACCTTGCCCAGCAGGACCCGCCGCTCGCCGGCCCGCGGCGCTACATCGGCGCGCTGGGCGCCGTGCAGAGCGCTGCGGCCATCGACGTGCCGCGCCTGCAGCGCTACCTCGGCAGTGTCATCCGCGATTTCAAGGGCCCGCTCGAGGTGCGCCAATTCCAGGGTGGGCAGTCCAACTTCACCTACCTGCTGACGACACCGGAGCGCCAGTACGTGCTGCGCCGCAAGCCGCCCGGCGTGCTGCTGAAATCGGCGCATGCGGTCGACCGCGAGTTCGCCGTGCTCAGCGCACTGTCGGGCGTGGCGGCAGGCGTGCCGGTGCCGCAACCGCTGGCTTTCTGCGATGACGATGCCGTGCTCGGCAGCATGTTCTATGTCATGGCGCATGTGCCCGGCCGCATCTTCTGGGATTGCCGCATGCCGGACCTGTCGCCCGATGAGCGCGCCGCGCTGTTCGACTCGGCGAACCAGACGCTGGCGAACCTGCACAAGCTGGACTTCGATGCCATCGGCTTGAGCGACTTCGGCCGGCCGGGCAACTACTTCGAACGCCAGATTGCCCGCTGGTCGCGCCAGTACGAAGACTCGAAAACAGAAGACATCCCGGAGATGGACAAGTTGCTGGCCTGGCTGCCGCAGGCCGTGCCGGCCGACGACGGCGCGCGGGCCCTGGTGCATGGCGACTACTCGTTCCATAACCTGCTGATCCACCCGAGTGAACCCCGCGTGGTGGCCGTGCTGGACTGGGAGCTGTCCACGCTCGGCCATCCGCTGGGTGACCTGATGTACCACACGATGGAGTGGTACCGCCCCGCCGGCGTGGACGCGCGTGGCACGCTGCGTGACGCCGACCTGCAAGTGCTGGGCATTCCCAGCCTGGACAGCTACATCGCACGTTATGCCGAACGCACCGGCTTGTCCTTCGATGGCCATCTGCCCTTCTACCAGGCCTTCAACCTGTTTCGCACTGCCGCCATTCTGCAGGGCATCGTGAAGCGCATGGCCGACGGCAGTGCCGGTGCCAGCGCCAGCGAAGTGGCGCCGATGATGCGTCCACTGGCCGCGGCGGCCTGGCACAGCGCCTGCGAGGGCGGCGCGACCTAGTCAAGAGTCCCAATGAGCGCCTCGGCCCGTGGGGCCGATGCCGATTCCGTGACCATGAACAGTGATGGAGACAGAGCGATGAAAAAGGCAACAGGACAGGCCGGATGGGTATCGAAAGCGGCCAGGGGGCCGTCGGCACCGGTCAGGCGGTCGTCGACACAGGCCAGGTGGCCGTCGGCGCTGGCGCTTGGCGCCGTGGCGGGATTGTTCGCGCAGTCCGCGTCGGCACAAGTGAGCGCGGCCCCACCGGCGGCAGCGGCCTCGGCGGCCGAACCGGCTACGCAGGAAATCATCGTCACCGCGACCCGTCGAGCCGCGCGCTTGCGCGACGTGCCGATCGCGATGAGCGCCATCTCCGGCGGCGAGGCCGAGGCGCGCCGGCTCAGCAACTTCGTCGACGTCGTCGACATCACGCCCGGGCCGACCTTCGTGCCGGTGAAAGGCTCGGCGACCAGTTCAGTGCAGATCCGCGGCCGCTCGTCGACCAACGACGCCACCACCTTGCAGAACCCGGTGGGCATCTACATCGACGACATCTACTACGGCTCGCTGGCCTCGTTTGACTCCGACTTCTTCGATGTGCAGCAGATCGCGGTGCTGCGCGGTCCGCAAGGCACGACCTTCGGCCGCAATGCGGTGGGCGGTGCGGTGCAGATCACCAGCAATGTGGCCCGGCTCGGCGAAAGCTCGGGACAGTTCAGCCTGACCGCGCTGAAGTTCCACGGTGGCGAGCGTGGCGTGGAGTCGACCGGCTACGCCAACATGCCGCTGGGCGAGAAGGCGGCGGCGCGCATCGCCTACAGCGTGAAGGATGTCGGGGGCTACCAGCGCAACCTGGTCACCGGCCACTACGTATCGGACAACAAGATCAACAGCCTGAAGGGCTCGGTCACCTATGCGCCGGCCACCGACCTGACGATCACCGGTCTGGCGTCGTACTCGCGGCGCAACAACAAGGGCGACGGCGCGCGCATCGTCGGCATGGGCTGGGTGGCGGCCGCGGAGGCGGCCGCCTCATCGAACTTCCACGACGTGATGATCGACGACGAAGGCCGCGTCGAGCGCGAGATCACCTCGGGCTTGCTGAAGGTCGAGAAAAAGACCACCCTGGGCACTTTCTCGACGCTGCTCGGCTATCGGCACCTGAACGCCAGCTTCATCGAAGACTCCGACGGTGGGCCGATGCCGGTGAACTTTCCGTCGGTCAACCTGAACCGCGAGACCCAGTACAGCCTGGAGTTCCGGCTGGTCTCGCCATCGAACCAGCAGTTCGAGTATGTGACCGGCCTGTACATCGGCAAGGAGGACCTGTTCCACTCGATCCTGTTCAACTTCGATGGGCGGCTGCCGAACACGCGCCTGGCCACCTTCACCGGCGGCACGCTGCAGACGCAGCTGGTCAGCGGCTCGGGCAAGGCGATCAGCGCGGGCCCGTATTTCGAAGGCAAGTGGAAGTTCAACGAGCAATGGGCGCTGACTGGCGGGTTGCGCTATGTCTACGACAACAAGAAGGGCAGTACCGAGCACGTGGGCACCTCGGCCTTCTACGGCGGTCCGTACCTGGCGAACCTGCAGTCAACGACCTGGACGGCGTGGACACCCCGTGCCATCCTCGAATTCAAGCCGGCCAAGGACTTGCTGTTTTACGGCTCGGTGTCCTCGGGCTACCAGGGCGGCGGCTGGGTGCTGACGGCGCCCAACCTCGCCAAGGCCACGACACCGCTCGAACCGGAAAAGACCAGGAGCTACGAACTGGGCACGAAGTCGTCCTTCTTCAACGGTGCGTTCACCACCAACGCCGCGCTGTACCAGGCCAACACCAAGAACCTGCAGGTCCGCAGCCTGGTCAATGCGGTGCTGACCGACACCAACGCCGGTGAGGCCGAGGTCAAGGGGCTGGAGCTGGAGCTGGCTTTGCGCCCGGCTCGTGGCCTGGCGCTCGGGCTGAACTACGCCTATACCGATGCCAAGTTCAAGACCTTCCCAGGCTGTGCCGCGGGTAATTTCAATTGCACCGGCAAGCAGCTGCCTTTCACGCCGAAGAACGATGTCACGCTGTTCGCGGACTGGACGATGCGCGTCGGCGATGGCGCTTCACTGAGCTGGCATGCCGACACCAAGTTTGCCGATGCCTACCAGCTGGTCGCCACCAATGCGCAGCAGATCGCCGTGCCCTACACCAAGCGCCGCGGTGTGACCAATGCCTCGGTGACCTATGCGCAGGATGCGGCCAACTGGGATGTGCGGTTGTGGGCCCGCAACCTGACCAACCGGACCTATGCGACCAACGGCCTCAACTACTATTTCTACAACATGACGGTTGCCGAAGCGGTGGCTGCAGGTGCTTCGGCCGATTCCGAGCGTTTGTCCATCGCGGCGCCGCGTTCGGTGGGTGTCACCTTCACCTATCACTTCTAAGCCAGTTCGAGATCGGGAGGCCAGCCAGTGCACGATGTGAGTACGCGCCGATACACGCTGTTCCTGCTGTTCGCGGTGTCGGTGTTCAACTATGTTGATCGCACCATCATCTCGATCCTGCAGGTGCCGATCAAGCGTGACCTGGGGCTCAGCGATGCCCAACTCGGCGCCCTGACCGGCCTGTCCTTCGCGATCGTCTATGCCACGCTGTGCCTGCCGGTGGCGGCGCTGGCCGATCGCGGCAACCGCACGCGCATCATCGCCGCTTCGCTGATGTTCTGGAGCGCGATGACGGCCTTCACTGGCCTGGCGACCAGCTTCGTGATGTTGGTGCTGTTGCGTTTCGGCGTCGCCGCCGGCGAGGCGGGCAGCGTGCCCTCCACCCACTCCGTGATCGCCGACCTGTACCCGCCGGAACGGCGTGCCACCGTGCTGGCCGTGTGGGGCCTTTCCCTGCCGGCGGGCATGGCGGCGGGCTACCTGCTGGGCGGCAACCTCGATCAGTGGATAGGCTGGCGGGCCGCGTTTGCATTCGTCGGTGTCGCCGGACTGCTGCTGGGGCCGGTGGTCTGGTTCACGATGCGTGAACCGCCGCGCGGCCGTTTCGACCCGGCGCCAGTGGCGGCCGCCCCGCCGCAGCGCCTGGGCGCGGTGGTGCGCCACCTCTGGCAGCTGCGCACGTTTCGCTGGCTCGCCGCAGCCGGCGCATGCCATGCCTATGCGCAGTACTCGATCATGAACTGGAACGCGCCGTTCTATGCCCGCGTGCACGGCATGCCGCTGGCCCAGGTTTCGCTGGTGCTGGCGCTGATGACAGGCATCGGCATGGCGGTGGGCATGGTGCTGGGCGGCCGCCTGTCCGACCACCATGGCCAGCGTTCGCCCGAGAACCGGCTGCGCGTGGTGGCCATCGCGCTGCTGGGGATGGTGCCGCTGGCCATCGCGCAGTACCTGGTGGCCTCGCCGGGGCTGTCGGTGGCGCTGGGACTGGTCGCCTCCACGTTGATGATGTGCTATTACGGGCCGATCGTCGCAGTACCGCAGCTGCTCGTGCCTTCGACCATGCGGGCCTTCACCTCGGCCGTCGTGATCCTGACCTTCAACCTGTTCGGCCTGGGCCTCGGGCCCTTCGTTACCGGCTGGATCAGCGATGTGCTGGCCCGCCAACCCGGACTGGGCGTCAACTCGATCCGCTACGCGCTGTGCAGCGCGGTGCTGTTCTCGCTGGCAGCCAGCCTGATGTTCTGGCGTGCTTCGCGCCATCTGCCGGCCGAGTTGCTGGTGGCCAACACCCGGCCAGGCGAGGGCGCGGCGCCGCCGCGCAAGGCCGTGCCGGCGCGGGCAGGCTGACGACATGACGAGACTGTTGTCGAAGGTCGCGTTGGTCACCGGCGCTGCAGGCGGCATCGGGGCCGAGATCGCCCGGTGCTTTGCAGCCGCCGGCGCGAAACTGCTCGTCACCGACGTGCTTGACGAGGCGGGCCGGGCGCTGGTGCAACAGATTCGCGGCGCCGGCGGCGAGGCTCACTACCTGCATCTCGACGTGTCGCTCGAAGTGGAGTGGCAGCGCGCGATGGCTGCCACGGTGCAGCACTACGGCCGGCTTGACATCCTGGTCAACAACGCAGCGCGGGTGGCATCGCCCGCACCCATCGACGAGCGCAGCGTCGACGACTGGGATCAGGTGATGTCGGTCAACGCACGCGGCGTGTTCCTCGGCACCAAGCATGCGATACCCCTGATGCGTTCCGGCGGCGGCGGCAGCATCGTCAACCTCTCGTCGATCGCGGCCATCGGCCAGTCGCAGATCATGGATGCGTTGTATGCCGCGAGCAAGGGCGCGGTAACCATCTTCACCAAGGTCACCGCCGCGCAGCACGCACGCGACGGCATCCGCTGCAATTCGATCCACCCCGGCCCGATCGACGGCGAACTGTTGCGCAGCGTGCGCTCCGACCCGGCAGCCCTCGAGCGGCGCTTGGCGCGCATTCCGATGGCCAGGCTGGGCCAGGCTGCCGAGGTGGCGGCGGCAGCGCTGTACCTGGCGTCCGACGAGGCTTCTTACACCACCGGTGTCGAGCTGGCGGTGGATGGCGGGGCACGTGTCCAATGAGCGCACTGAAGAACACCGCTGACGAGTCAGTCAGCGCGCGGCAGCGGGCCGCCGTGCTGCGTGCGCAGGTCCGGGCCTTTCACGCGCAGGAGATGCCGGAAAAGCTCAAGCGCAAGTCCGGCCAGCACCAGGTGCTGGACAAGGCGGACTATGTGCAGTGGATGCAACTGCTGCACGGCAAGGGCTGGGCCATTGCGCATTGGCCGCGTGACCACGGCGGGCAGGACTGGTCCCTGCTCGAGCGCTTTGCCTTTGAAGACGAACTGGCCCGCCTCGGCTGCCCCTGGATCCTTCCCTTCGGCGTGAAATACGTTGGCCCGGTCATCTGCGCCTACGGCACGACAGCGCAACAGCAGCGCTTCCTGCCGCGCATCGCCAGCAGCGAAGACTTCTGGGCCCAAGGCTATTCCGAACCTGGCGCCGGATCGGACCTGGCGGCCTTGAGCACCTTCGCGCAGCGCCGCGGTGAGCGCTACATCGTCAATGGCCAGAAGGTCTGGACCACCTATGCGCAGTGGGCCGACTGGATGTTCTGCCTCGTGCGCACGCAGCGTGAGGCGCGCGCGCAGCAGGGCATCTCGTTCCTGCTGGTGGACATGCACAGCCCCGGCGTGACGGTGCGGCCGATCGCGACGATGGACGGCTACCACCACGTCAACGAAGTGTGGCTGCAGGATGTCGACGTGCCGCTGGAGAATCTTGTCGGCGAGGAGGGCATGGGCTGGACCTACGCCAAGTTCCTGCTGAAGAACGAGCGCACCGCCGGGGCCATCGTCGGCATGGTCTGGCATGCCGTCGAACGGCTGTGGTTGGCGGCCGACGAGGCGGGCCGGCAGGCGGGACGACTCGGGGGACGACAAGGGGAACGACAGGGCGATCCGGCGCTGATGCATCGCATCGGCGAGCTGCAACTGCGTGCGCAGGCCTTGGAGGCGATGGCCTATCGCGGCATCGAGGCCATGATGGCCGGCACCGATCATGGTGCCGAGGCCTCGTTGATCAAACTGCGCGGCACCGAGCTGTACCAGGCCGTCGCCGAGGCCCTGATCGATGTGCTCGGGCCGGCAGGAGTGGCCTTCGATGTGGCCGCGTTGCATGCGGCCAGCGCGCCGCCGCTGGGGCCTGACGATGCGGGCGGCCTCATCAAGGACCATCTCTACAACCGGGCGGCGACGATCTTCGGCGGGGCGTCCGAGATCCAGCGCAACATCGTCGCCAAGACGGTGCTGGGGCTGTGACGATGGATCGCGGAATGGACCACGCGATGGACCACCGAATGGACCCTGACATGGCCCGCATGCTCGGCGACGCGGCACAGCGCTGGGCGGCCGGGCGCTATGCGCTGGCGCAGCGCAGACCCTTGCTTGAATTGCCCGGCGGCTTCAGCGCGGAGCATTGGCGTGAGCAAGCCGAGATGGGCTGGCTGGCGCTTCGGCTGCCCGAGACACATGGTGGCCTCGACGCCGACCCGATGGCGATCGGCGCACTGATGGAAGTGGTGGGCAGCCATTTGCTGATGGAGCCGATCCTGGCCAGCGCCATCGTGGCCACCGGGCTGGTCGTGCGCCTGGCCAGCGAATCGCAACGGACGGCGCTGGCACCGCGCTTGGCCACCGGCGGGCTCAAGCTCGGGTTCACCGGCGCGCCCGCGGGTTGTGAATGGCGCGACGGCGCGCTGCACGGCAAGATGAGCGCGGTGCTGCATGGCGACGTGGCCGATCAGCTGCTTGTTGCTGCGAACGATGCCCGCCACCGTCAGACCGTGCTGCTGCTGGTCGATGCGCAAGGGCTCGGCGTGCAGTGTCAGCGCTATCGGCTGGTGGATGGCCGGGGTGCTGCGAACCTCGAGTTTCGCGGCGCGGCTGGCGAGCCGCTAGTCGCCGGTCCGGCTGCTGACGCGGCGATCGAAGCCGCGCTCCAGGAGGCCACGGCGGCCCTGTGCGCCGAGGCATTGGGCATCATGCGCGCGCTGGTCGCAGCGACCTGCGAGTACCTGAAGCTGCGCCAGCAGTTCGGCCGCGCGATCGGCAACAACCAGGTGCTGCAGCACCGCGTGGTGGAGATGTTCGTGCTGCAGGAAGAAGCGGCCGCACTCACCGCCCATGCGCAACAGGCTTTGGTGGGGCCGGCGCGCGAGCGTGCGCAGGCGGTGAGCGCCGCCAAGGCCTACATCGCCCGCGCCGCTCGGCAGGTGGCCAATGAAGCGGTTCAAATGCACGGCGGGGTCGGCATCACCGACGAACTCGCGGTCAGCCACCACTTTCGGCGCTTGATGGTCAATGCCGCCTTGTTCGGCAGCCGAGACGAGCACTTTGCTTGTTACCTTTCTCATGCCCAAGCCTGCGTCGGTCATGGGGAGCCGCAGGAATGACGACGTTGCTTTTGGAGGTGCGGACTCAGCGTCGGCTCAATTCGTTGAGGGCTGCTGTCGGCCCGTTGCGGTCTTTCGGTTGGTGTGCTGAGAGCCGACATTCGATTGTTGAGTACTCGGGAGTGGCCGGGATTTCGTCCCGGCGGCCGACCTACTTTCTTTGCTGGTGCAAAGAAAGTAGGCAAAGAAAGCACCTGAAAACCAAACGTTCATTTGTGCCTCCGTCACTCCAGCACGGAGGCACAATTGTGAACGCGCCCCTGGCATTCTTAATACCCCGAACCGTCGGTCACCAGATTGGCAGTGACCAAACGCTGGCATTCGAAAGCGTTCAAGCCTCTGGACGAATGGGCGCAAGGTGACCGGCGAGCAGCGAAAGCGGCGCCTGCTTTCGAATGCCAGGGCGTGGTATGTGCCAATCTGGTGACCGACGGTTCGGGGTATTAAGAATGCCAGAGGCGGTGCCGCCACTGGCGCGGCTGCACTGCGCGTGCGGATGCACGGATGGACGTTCAGGTGCTTTCTTTGCTTCCTTTCTTTGCACCAGCAAAGAAAGGGAGTCGGCCGCCGGGACGAAATCCCGGCCACTTGCAAGTACTCAGCATTCGAACGACGGCTTTCAGTACAACAACCCAAAGACCGCAATGGGCCGACAGCCGTCACGATCACCTGCTGCAACTCTGACAAGTCCCGAACGGAGCCCCGCGCATTGGAGCCAATGACATGAAGATCCTGGATGGACGCGTTGCCGTCATCACCGGTGCCGGCAGCGGCATGGGTGCCGCGATGGCGCGGCGCTTCGGCGCTGCCGGCATGAAGATCGTCGTCTCCGACATCGACTTGTCCGCGGCGCAATCGACCGTCGCGACCTTGGCCGCCAAGGGCGTCGAGGCTTTTGCCGTGAAGACCGACGTTGCCGAGTCTGACCAGGTCCGCGCGCTGGCCGACGCGGCCTATGAGTGTTATGGCGCGGTGCATCTGCTGTGCAACAACGCCGGTGTCGTGCCGGCGGGCCGTCATCGGCTGGTCTGGGAAACCCCGCTCGAGGACTGGACCTGGTCGAACAAGGTCAACTGCATGGGCGTGGTGCATGGCATCCACCACTTCGTGCCGCGCATGCTGGCACAGGGCGAAGAAGGCCATGTGGTGACCACGGCTTCAGTGGCGGGCCTGGTCAGCAGCGCCGGATCGGTGGCCTACAGCGCGGCCAAGCACGCGGCAGTGCGGGTCACCGAGGCGCTGTACGCCGGTTTGCTGGAGCGGCAGGCGCCGATCGGCGTCACGCTGCTCTGCCCAGGGCTGGTCAACACCCGCATCTACGAGTCCGAGCGCAGCCGGCCGGCCGAACTGCTGCCGGGCGCCGGCGCGGCGCCTGAGTCGCCGGAACTCCAGGCGGTGGCCGACCAGCTCTACCGCAGCGCGATCAGCCCCGATGACGTGGCCGAGCAGGTGCTGCAGGCCGTGCTGTCCAACCAGTTTTACGTACTGACCACCAGCGCCTTCGACGACGCGATCCGCGACCGCACCCAGGCCGTGCTGGAGCGTCGCAACCCGGCATTCGCGAGCTTGCTGAGTCTGGTGCAGCGAGATCAGCCAAGTTCGCAAAAGGAGCGGCCATGAGTCGACTGGCAGGCAAGGTGGCCTTGATCACCGGCGCCGCGTCCGGCATCGGCCTGGCCACGGCACTGCGCTTCGCACAGGAGGGCGCCAGCGTGGTGCTGGCCGATCGCAACGAGCAGGGCTTGGCCGAGGCCGTGCCGCAGCTGCCCGCCGCGGGCCTGACGCACCTGGCGCTGGTGATGGATGTGACCCGGGAGGCCGACTGGGCTCGGGTCATCCAGACGATCGAGCAGCGCCTGGGCCGCCTGGACGTGCTGGTCAACAACGCCGGCTTCGGCCGCTTCCAGTCGATCGCCGACACCTCGCTGGCCGAATGGCGCGCGGTGCTCGCGGTCAACCTCGACAGCGTCTTCCTCGGCACCCGGCATGCGCTGCCGCTGCTGGCGCACTCCGGGCGTGGCGCCATCGTCAACATGTCCTCGATCCGCGGGCTGGTGGCGGGGCCCAACACCGGCGCCTACTGCGCGGCGAAGGCGGGGGTGCACCTGTTCACCAAGGTCACGGCGCTGGAGTGCGCGGCGGCCGGCAACGGCGTGCGCGCCAACTCGGTTCACCCAGGCCATGTGCAGACGCCGCTGACGGCTGCTGCCTACGCCAAACCCGAGCTGGCGGCGCAGTTTCTGGCCCACACGCCGATCGGCCGATTCGGCCAGGCGGCAGAAATCGCCGAGGCGGTGCTGTTCCTGGCCAGCGACGCGTCCAGCTACATGACGGGCGCGGAACTCGTCGTCGATGGCGGCGTCACCGCCCAGTAGTCGAAAGGGGTCGATGATGAGCACTGCACCGCCCGAGCTGGCCTGCCCGCACATCCGGCTGCGTGACGGCGCACGCCCGGTGCTGCTGGGCAGCCGTTGCGCCGATTGCGCCGAGCACTATTTCCCGCCGTGCCGCAGCTGCACACGCTGCCTGTCGCTGAAGCTCGAGCCCTGCGAACTGGGCGATCGCGGCGTGCTGTGGTCGTGGACGATCCAGGCCTTCCTGCCCAAGGCGCCGTACAACGGCGGCGAGACGGCAGAGACCTTCCAGCCTTATGGTGTGGGCTATGTCGAGATGCCCTCCGGCCTCAAGGTCGAGGCGCGGCTTACGGTGGCCGATGCGGCGCAGCTGCACATCGGCATGCTCATGGTGCTGACCTTGGCGCACTACGGTGCGCCCGAGCGCGTGGCGGCTGCGCTGACCTTTGCCTTCGAGCCGGAGGGGGGCGCATGAGCGACGCTCGGCGGTTCCGAAGGCGCTTGCTCCCCCTCGGGGGGACGGCCCGCAGGGCCAAGGGGGCTGCATGACCGACGACGTGGCCATCATCGGCATCGGCCTGCATGCCTTCGGCCGCACGCCGGGCGTGTCAGGACGAGAGCAGGGCGCCGTCGCGGTGCGCGCAGCACTGAAGGATGCCGGCCTGCGCTGGGACGATGTCGGCATCGCCTACGGCGGCAGCCAGGATGCCGGCAACGCCGACGCCTTGTGCAACGACCTGGGCCTGACAGGGGCGCCGTTCGTCAATGTCGCCAACGGCTGCGCTACCGGCGGCAGCGCGCTGGCCAGCGTGGTCGCGGCTGTGCGCTCGGGCGTGGCCGAGATCGGCGTGGCCGTCGGCTTCGACAAACATCCGCGCGGGGCCTTCAACCCGCGGCCGCGCGATTGGGGGCTGGAGGACTGGTACGGCCATACCGGGCTGATGCTGACGACCCAGTTCTTCGCACTGAAGATCCGCCGCTACATGCATGAGCATGGCATCAGCGAAGACGCGCTGGTGCGGGTGGCGCAGCGCGCCTATGCCAACGGCGCGCTGAACCCCGAAGCCTGGCGCCGCAGCGGCATGTCGTACGAGGAGATCGCCAACTCGGCGCCGCTCAATCCGCCGCTGCGCCAGTTCATGTTCTGCAGCCCGGCCGAGGGCGGGGCCGCGCTGGTGCTGTGCCGCGCCAGCGTGGCCAGGCGCTACCAGGCGCGGCCCATCCTCGTGCGCGCGGCGGTGGTGCGAACACGCCACCACGGCTCGTTCGAAGTCTTCAGCCCGAGCCTGGCCGCGTTGTCCGCCCCGTCGCCGACGGTGACGGCCTCGCGCGCCGCCTTCGAGGCCGCGGGCGTCGGGCCCGGCGACATCGATGTGCTGCAGCTGCAGGACACCGACTCCGGCAGCGAGATCATCCACATGGCCGAAAACGGCTTCTGCGAACATGGCGAGCAGGAACACCTGCTGCGCCAGGGCGACACGCTGATCGGCGGCCGCCTGCCGGTGAACACCGACGGCGGCTGCATTGCCAACGGCGAGCCGGTGGGCGCTTCGGGCCTGCGCCAGGTGGTCGAGGTCTGTGTTCAGCTGCGCGGCCAGGCCGGTGCTCGCCAGGTGCCGGGCCAGCCGCGGCTGGGCTACACCCATGTCTACGGTGCGCCGGGCGTCAGCGGCGTGACGATCCTCGAAGCGCCCTGAACACCGCCATTGCCGCACGCATCGAATCCAGGAGCCCCCCATGACCCAGGACAACCCGCTGCTGCGCTCGCCCTTGCTGCGACGCATCGCCCCGATGACGGTCGGCGGCTACCGCCGGCTGAGGAGCGTGATCGACAGCGATGCCGCATTGCCGGCCCGCCTCAAGGCCTTGTACGTCGCCATGGCCGCCACGACGCGGCGTTATCCCGAGATGGCGCGCCGCGAACTCGGCCGCGCACGCGCGCTGGGCCTGAGCTTCACCGAGGCCTCGTCGGCCGCCATCGTGCTGAGCAGCGTGCGCGGCGAAGGCGCGGCGCTGGACTTTATCGCCGCGCTCGAAGCCGAGTTTCCGGGGCAGACCGGGGGTGATGACGCAGAGCCCGGAATCCACGTCGAAGCCGGCGAGGCCGAGCGGAACTTCCTGGCCTACTTCGGCACGATGCCGCCATCACTGGGCAAGCTGATGGCGCTGCTGCCCACCGGTGCCGACGCCTACTACCTGCTGCGCGAAGGCACGATCAACGGCACGCCGCTGGGGCCCAAGTACTCGGAACTGATGCTGGTCACCGTGCTCGCGGCGGACTACAGCCCCTGGGCTTCGGTGCACATGCAGGGTGCGCGCAAGGCCGGCGCCAGCGAGACGGAGATCGCCGAAGCCGTGCTGTGCGCGGTGGCCACCAGCGGCCTGTCGGCCTGGGTGACGGGCGCCGCGGCGATGGATACGGGGTGAGCCTCGGCGCGCGCCGCATCGCCGTCGTTGCGGCGGCGCAGCGAGCGGCTGCCTGGGGTCATCGCGGCTTCGCAGCCGCCGGCAGGCACGACATCTGCCCGAGCGATGCAGGACTCTTTCATCCATCGAAGGGTAAAGACCATGCCTGCGTCCCCAAAACCGGGCCCTGCGCCTGAAACGCTGCACGACGACGAGGATCCGGATCTGTCGTTCATGGACACCGATGCTGCGCCGGCCGCCGATGCGTCACCGCCCCGCAAGCGCACCGACGACAGCCTGCCGGAAGACGAGAGCGCGGACCCCGTCGGCGATGGCCACTCCGACGCCGACCTGGCCCGCACATTGCCGCCGGTGCCGGGCCGGCAGCCCGACTCTCGGTAGGACTTGCCTGCGCATGCGGCTTGGCCGGCGGGCCGTGCGGCAGCGAGGTCACCGGGTACATGGTTTGCCACACGACGTGACTTGCCAGGCCCGACCCCTCCGCGCCCTCTTCGCATTTCCACCGAGACACTGCCATGCCCAAGAACCCTGCTGTCCAGCAACGAACCGAAGTCGAGCGCCTGGCCGCGGCCCGGCCGTTCAACACCACCAAGGCCGCCGAACACGGCGCAGACAACGCCAAGGCCCCACCTGAGGGCGATACCGTCGACGCCAGCTCGCGCCTGCCATCGGCCAGCACGCTGTCCGAAGCCAACAGCAGCGACAAGTCCGGCAGCCTGGCCGTCGAAGGGCTCAACGCGACGATCGACACGCTGGACCGCGTGCGCGTCGATGCGGCTGGCCGCCCTTTGACGACCAACCAGGGCGTGCGGGTCTCGGACAACCAGAACTCGCTGAAGAACGGCCTGCGCGGACCGGTGTTGCTGGAAGACTTCGTGCTGCGCGAGAAGCTCACGCACTTCGACCATGAACGCACGCCCGAGCGCATCGTGCATGCCCGCGGCTCGGCGGCACACGGCTACTTCAAGTGTTATGCATCGCAGGCCAAATACACCCGCGCCGCGCCGCTCCAGGCCGCCGGCAAGATCACGCCGGTGTTCGTGCGCTTCTCCACCGTGGCCGGCGAGCGCGGCTCGAAGGACACGGCGCGTGACGTGCGCGGTTTTGCCGTCAAGTTCTACACCGACGAAGGCAACTGGGACCTGGTCGGCAACAACATCCCGGTGTTCTTCATCCAGGATGCGATGAAGTTCCCCGACCTCGTGCATGCCGTCAAGGCCGAGCCTCACCACGGCATGCCGCAAGCCGCCAGCGCCCACGACACGTTCTGGGATTTCGTCTCGCTGATGCCCGAGTCGACGCACATGCTGATGTGGGTGATGTCCGACCGCGCGATTCCGCGCAGCTTCCGCACGATGCAGGGCTTCGGCGTGCACACCTTCCGGCTGGTGAATGCGGAAGGCAAGTCGGTGTTCTGCAAGTTCCATTGGGAACCGCTGGCGGGCACCCATTCGATGGTCTGGGACGAAGCGGTGAAGGTCTCCGGCGCCGACCCGGACTTCCACCGGCGCGACCTGTGGGAAGCCATCGAGAGCGGCGCCTACCCTGAATGGGAATTGCGCCTGCAGATCTTCACCGAGGCGCAGGCCGAGCAGTTCAGCTTCGACGTGCTGGACGCGACGAAGATCGTGCCGGAAGAACTGGTGCCCCTGATCCCGGTGGGGCGCATGGTGCTGAACCGCAATCCCGACAACTTCTTCGCCGAGACCGAGCAGGTGGCCTATTGCACCGCCAACGTGGTGCCGGGCATCGACTTCTCGAACGATCCGCTGCTGGCCGGTCGCATTCATTCCTATGTCGACACGCAGATCAGCCGGCTGGGCGGGCCGAACTTCCAGGAGTTGCCGATCAACGCACCGATCGCCCAGGTGCACAACAACCAGCGCGACGGCATGCATCGGCAGGCCATCCACCGCGGCCGCGTGGCCTACGAGCCGAATTCGCTGGCCGGCGGCTGCCCCTTCCAGGCCGGTGCGGCGCAGGGCTTCGTGACCGTGCCGGCGCGGCTGCGCGCCGAAGAAGAGCAGGCCAAGCTGCGCGGCAAGCCGGAGAAGTTTGCCGATCACTACACCCAGGCGACGCTGTTCTACGAAAGCCAGACGCCGGCCGAGCAGGCCCACATCCGGGCGGCCTTTCGCTTCGAGCTCAGCAAGCTCACGGTGCCTGCGATTCGCGAACGCATGGTGGCCTCGCTGCGCAATGTGTCGGAAGCACTGGCGCGCGAACTGAGCGGCCAGCTCGGCATGGCCACGCTGCCACCGCCCCTGCCGCGCGCGCTGGCCACGCCGGCCCGGCCCGAGGTCGAGCGCTCGCCCGCGCTGTCGCTGAGCGCGCGGCCGGGCGACGGCTCGATCAAGGCCCGCAAGGTGGCGTTGCTGGTGGCACCTGGCGTGAGCTGGGCCTTGCTGGCCCCGGTGCAGCGGGCGCTGCAGGAGGCCGGTGCGGTGGCGCGGCTGGTGGGGCCGCACATCGGCCGCCTGGCCAGCGCCGAAGACACGCCGATCGAGGCCGATGCCTCCTGGGAGAACGAACCCGGCTTCCTGTTCGATGCGGTGGTGTTGCCCGATGGTGCGACGGCCGTGCAGGCCCTGATGCGCGACGCCGATGCACTGGCCTTCGTGCGGGACACCTACCGCCATGGCAAGCCGCTGCTGGTGCTGGGGGCCGGCGCGAAGCTGCTGGATCAGGCCGGCGTCAAGCCGGGCGCCGACGATCCGGCCCTGATCCACGTGAAGGACAGTGCGGGTCTGAAGACGGCACTCGGCGCTTTTGCCGCGGCGATCGCCGGGCCGCGCCGCTTCGAGCGCGAAAGCCGGTAGCGCCCCGGTGAGCCGGTAACGCCGGTGACGGCGGGCTCAAGAAGCGGCGCCGCGCGTCGATACGCCTGGAAAGCGGCCGATCCTGGCCGCCGCGAGCCCGACGAGACATGCCGCGACGACGATGAGTGCCCGCCCCGAAATTCCGCCGGACTGGGACATCCTTGCCGGCGCCGAACCCTTGTCGTCCAGCGCGCGCCACGCCGTCGTGCGCTTGCACCTGGGCGGCCGCACGCTGATCCGAAAGCAGACGTTCGGCGCCGACGCGCGGGAACGCTGGGCGGCCGAACGCGCGCTGCTCGCCAGCCTCACCGGCGTGGCCGGCGTGCCGCAACTCGCTGCGGGCCCGCAGCCGAGCACGGTGCTGCTGCTCGAAGACGCCGGCGGCACGCCGCTGGCGCAGCTGTTGCGCGCCGGGCCTTTGACCATGCCGGCGCTGCTGGCCATCGCCATGCCCTTGCTGCAGACGCTGGCCGAATTGCACCGTCGCCGCATCGTGCACCACCAACTCTGCGCCGCGAACGTGCTGCTGGCCGAGCCGCGGCCGCTGTGGACCGGCTTCAGCCGGGCCGGTGCCGAAGAGCAGGCCATCGGCGCGGCCGGCCTGGAAGCCGCGCCCTGGCTGGCGCCTGAGCAGACCGGCCGCACCGGTCGCCGCGCCGACCAGCGCGCCGATCTCTATGCCTTTGGTGCCCTGCTGTACGAGGCACTGTGCGGCCGGCCGCCGTTCGACGCCGGCGATCCCTTGCAGCTCGTGCACGACGTCCTCGCGCTGGTACCACGACCGCCGGCCGAGCTGGCCCCGAGCCTGCCGCAGGCGCTGTCGGACATCGTCATGCGCCTGCTCGACAAGGAGCCCGAGCGCCGCTATCAAAGCGCCGACGGGCTGCTGCACGACCTGCAGCGGCTGAGCGTAGGCCAGCCTGTCGTCGTCGGCGAGCGCGACTTCGCGGCCCGGCTGGTCGCGCCGCCGCGCCCGGTCGGCCGCAACGCCGAACTGGCGCTGCTGCGCCGCGCATTCGATGACAGCCGGCACGGCTGCCGTGGCGTGCTGGTGGCCGGCGCCCCCGGCGTCGGCAAGACGACGCTGATCAACGAGCTGCGCCCGCAGGTGGTGGCGCAGCGGGGCTGGTTCGTCAGCGGCAAGTTCGACCAGTACCGCCAGGACCGGTCGACCGACGCGGTGCACCAGGCCTTCCGCGCGCTCGGCCGGCTGCTGTTGGCCGAGCCCGAAGCCGAACTGGCGCCCTTGCGTGCGCGCCTGCTCGACGGGCTGGGCTCAAACGCCGGCCTGGTGGCCTGGTCGAACCCCGAATTCGCGCTGTTGCTCGGCGTCGCGCCCGAGCCGCCCGGCGACGATCCGGCCATCGCCGGGCGACGCCAGGTGCGCGCGGCGGTCGACCTGATCTGCGCCATCACCTCGGTGACGCGGCCGCTGGTTGTCGTGCTCGACGATCTGCAATGGGCCGCACCCTCGCCGCTGGCCTGGGTCGATGCCATGCTTGCCGATGCGCGCGCGCAAGGCCTGTTGCTGGTTTGCGCCTACCGCGCATCGGAGATCGACGCCGCCCATCCGCTGACAGCGATGCAGGCGCGCTGGCACCAGCAGCCGGCGGCACCGTTGCGGCTGGTGCTGAACAATCTCGGTCCGGCCGAACTGGCCGCGCTGCTCGGTGAAATGCTGCGCCTGCCGGTGCCCGAAGCGTCGGCATTCGCCGAAGCGTTGGCGCCGCATTGCGGCGGCAACCCCTTCGATACCGTCGAGCTGGTCAATGCCCTGCGCGACGAAGGCGCGCTGACGCAGCGCGCCAGTGCCGGCAGCTGGCATTGGGATCCGGCGGCGATCCGCCGCCATGTCGGCCGCAGCGAAGTCATCGACCTGCTGCGCACGCGCCTGCGTCGGCTGCCGCTGCACAGCCAGCGCCTGCTCGGCCTGATGGCCTGCCTGGGCGGCGTGGTGCAGCCTGCGCTGCTGCAGACCGCGGCCGGCTTGTCGCCGGATGCGCTCGACGAGCGGCTGGCGCCGGCGCTGGACGATGGCCTGCTGCTGGCCGATACCGGTGGTGACGGCGCCGTGCGCTTCCGCCACGACCGCGTGCAGCAAGCCGCCTACGCCTGCCTCACGCCAGCATCCCGGCGCCGCTTGCACCTGGTGCTGGCGCGCCGCCTGGCAGCATCGACGGCATTCGCTGACTTCGCTGCCGAGCAGTACCTGCCGGCGGTCGGCGCGCTGCGCGACAGCGGCGAACGCCGGCTCGCGGCGCAGCGCTTCCGCGGCACGGCGAGCGGGCTGCGCACCCTCAACCTGCCGCTCACCGAGCGCCTGCTCGCCGCCGCGCTGAGCCTGCTCGACAACCGCAGCGATCCGCTGCATGCCGCCGTGCAGATCGAACACCACGCCGCGCTGTACGCGCTGGGCCGGCTGGATGAAGCCGACATCGCCTATCAGGCGATCGAAGCGGGCAGCGCCGACCTGCTGCAGCGTGTCGACCCGGCCTGCGTGCAGATCAGCGCCTTGAGCAACCGCGGCCGGCTTCAGGAGGCCACCGCGCTGGGCCTCGGGCTGCTGGGTGAGCTCGGCTTCCAGGCGCCTGCGGCGGTGTCCTCGGACGACCTGCTGCGCTGCCATGAGGCGATGGCGGCCCATGCCCATGACGACCTGCAGCGCGCGCCGGCCAGCGCGCCGGCGGTGCTCAGCGCGGGCAAGCTGATGAACCGCTTGATGCCCGCGCTGCACCGCCGCGACCTGGCGGGCATGCGCTGGCTGGTCAGCGAGGCGATGCAGCTGTGGGCCTTGCACGGGCCCTGCGCTGAACTGGTGGGACCGATCGCCCATGTCTGCCATGTCAGCGGCACGACAGCGGCCGACTACCGGCGCGGCTACGAGACGCTGCGCCACGTGCTGGCGGTCGGCGAGGCGCGCGGCTTCGAGCCGGCCGCTTCGCAGGCGCGCTTTCTGTTCGGCCTGGGCGCCGGCCACTGGTTCGAGCCCCTGGAAGACAGCCTGGCGTCGCTGCCGCGGGCCCGCGAAGGCCTGCTGCACGGTGGTGACTTGCAGAACGCCTGCTTCACCTACATGCCGCTGATGTCGGCCCTGATCGACTGCGCGCCGACGCTGGACCGCTTCAGCGCCGAGGTCGAAGCGGCGCTGGCCTTCAGCGAGCGCACCGGCAACCGCATTGCGAACACCACGTTCACCGGCCTGCGGCACCTGATAGCGGTGCTGGCCGGCGAACCCGGCGCGCCGACAGCGCTGGCCCAGTGGTTCGCGGCCGTGTCGGCCGGCGATGCGATCCAGGACGCCCGCCGCCATGCCTTGTGTGCGCTGGCCGCGGCGCTGTGCGGCGATGGGACTGCGCTGCCGGCGCACACCGGTCAGGAAAGCGCCGATCGTCATCCGCATCACTTCTATGCCTTCACGCAGGTCAAGCTGCTGCGCGGCCTGGCCCTGGCCGATCAGCTGCGCAGCACGCCGGGCAACCTCGCCCGGCTTGCCGAATTCGATGTCTGCCGCGATTGGATGGCCGAGCGGGCCGCCGACGCGCCGGCCAACTTCGGCCATCTGCTCGCCTGGCTCGAAGCGGAGCGGGCGTGGGCGACCGGCGAGCCCTGGGCGGCCACCTGCGCGTTCGAAGCCGCGCTGCGCGAAGTGGCGCTGCGCCAGCGGCCCTGGCATGCGGCGCTGATTGCCGAGCGCGCGGCGCGCTTTCACTTCGCGCATGGCCTCGAACATGCCGGCCGGGCGCTGATCGCCGAGGCGCGCCGCCGCTTCGCCGCCTGGGGCGCCGGCGGCGCGGTACGGCGGCTCGATGCCGAATACGCCTGGCTGCGCGCTGCTGCCGATGAGCCGCTGCGTGCCGCAAGCCTTGGCGCCGGCGCAGCCGCCGTCTCTCGCGGCGCAGCGGCCTCGGCCGATGCGATCGACATGCTCGCCATCGTGCGGGCGTCGCAGGCGTTGGCTTCCGAAACCAGCCTGCCGCGGCTGCACGCCAGCGTTGTCGCGCTGCTCGGCGACATGACCGGCGCGACGGCCGTGCGTGTGCTGCTGTGGAGCGACGCGCAGTGGCACGACCCGGCGGCCGGCGGCGCGCTGCCGCTGTCGGTGTTGCGCTATGTCGAGCGCACGCGCGAATCGCTGGTCGTCGACGACGCGGCACGCGACGACCGTTTCGCCGCCGACCCGCAGCTGCGCGGCGCCTGTTCGCTGCTGGCCGAGCCGATCGTGCACCAGGGCGAACTGCGCGCACTGCTGCTGCTGGAGAACCGCCTGAGCCGCGCGGCGTTCGGCGCCGGGCGCCTGGACGCGGTGCGCCTGATCACCGGCCAGCTGGCGGTGTCGCTGGCCAACGTGCAGCTTTACGACAGCCTGGAGCAGCGGGTGCAGCAACGCACGCGCGAGCTGGAGCAGGCACAGGCCCGTTTCGTCGCCGCCGCGCGTCAGGCCGGCATGGCCGAGATCGCAACCAACGTGCTGCACAACGTCGGCAACGTCTTGAACAGCGTCAACGTCTCGGCCAACCTCGTCAGCACGCAACTGCGCGGGTCCCAGGCCAAGGGCCTGCAGCGTGCGGTGCAGCTGATCGACGAACAAGGCGCCGGCCTCGCCGAGTTCCTGACGCAGGATGTGCGCGGCAGGCTGCTGCCAAGCTATCTGCGCGAACTCGCATCGGCACTGCAGGCCGAACAGCAGGCGATGGGCCAGGAGCTGAACGGCCTGTGCAGCAGCATCGACCACATCAAGGCGATCGTCGCCACCCAGCAGTGTTACGCTGGCACGGCGCGGCTGCTTGAATCGGTGCAGGTCGGCGAACTGATCGAGGACGCATTGCGCATGAACGCCGACGCGCTGCTGCGCCATCGCGTCGCCGTGGCGAAGAACATTGCCGAGTTGCCGGCCCTGCCGCTGGACCGGCACCGCGTGGTGCAGATCCTGGTCAACCTGATCAGCAACGCGAAGCAGGCGCTGAATGGCGTGGCCGACGCGCGCATCACGATCGAGGCGGGCCTGATGGCCGACGGCCGGTCAGTGACCGGCCTGGTGGCCGACGGCCGGCCGGTGGCCGGCCTGGTGGCCGGTACCCGGCTGCGCCTGCGCGTCATCGACAACGGCGAAGGCATCGCGGCCGACCGCCTGGTGCGCGTGTTCTCCCACGGCTTCACGACGCGCCGCAACGGCTACGGATTCGGCTTGCACACCTGCGTGCTGGCGGCGCAGGAAATGGGCGGCACGCTGCAGGCCGACAGCGACGGACACGGCAGCGGCGCCACCTTCACGCTCGAGTTGCCGATCGACCAGCGGCGGGCGCCGGAGGGCGCCGTGGCACTGAAGCGTTAGCTTCCAGATCATGTTTCGGGCGGTCTACGGTGAGGACGCACGACAACGGGCCAAGCCGGCTCTTGATGACGCGCAGGCGTGGCTGCAGCAGCACCGACCGGCTCTTACCTGAGCGAGAGTGAGCCGAGTGAGTGATGCTGACCTATCCCGACCTTGAGGCCGAACCCGCCCAAGAAAAAAGCACCTGGGTTGTCGACAGCAGGTGCTTGCATCGCTGGGCCGTGTGTGCCCAATTCTTCATTCTTCAGATCGCCGCGGGTACCGACCCGTCCACCAAGCCCAGCGCCCAGGCCCGCCACTGAGCTGCAAGCTCGCGCGTCGCAGCTGTCGCGTCCGAGGACAGATGGGCGATGGTCGTCGCGACGATGCCTCGGATGTGCTCACCTTGCTGGTGTTGGTCGGCCGACTCCGCCAGTTCAGCCAAGGCCAACAGGTTCTTCTCCATGGCTGCCGATTGCAGGGCGTTCTGGGCGAATTGCTCTGCTGAAGTTGCTTCGTTCATCTGGGGGTGTCCTTTGGTGGCTGGCGGGCGGTGGAAAAGAAAAAGCACCTAGGCTTGTGACCTAAGTGCTTGATTCCTAACGCTAATTTTGGCTCCTCGACCTGGGCTCGAACCAGGGACCTACGGATTAACAGTCCGGCGCTCTACCGACTGAGCTATCGAGGAATTGAGCCTTGGAGTATAGCCTGAATTTTCGGGGCTTCTAGAAGTCGGCGGTCAGCGAGACGTGAACTTGTCGCTCCGGCAGCGGGTACAGGTAGGCGTGGCCGAACTGGAAGGGGGCTTCCTTCCAGGCGCGGTGGTCGGCCAGGTTGTCGATGCCGGCGCGCCAGGTGAGCGTGCGGCCGTCGAGCTTCATGGCGTAGCGCAGGCCGATGTCGACGCGGGTCCAGCCGCCGATCTGCAGGCTGTTGTCGGGCAGTACCGCGCGGCGGCCTTCATGGGTCACGTAGCCCAGCAGCGCCAGGCCGGGCAGGGCCGCCACGTTGTAGGCGGCCTGCAGCTTCAGGCTGCGCTCGGGCACGTTGGTGGGCTTGAGGCCGTTGATCGCAGGATCCTGGGCGCCTTCGCGGCGTGCGCGCAACAGCATCACGCTGCCACGCAGGTTCCAGGCGCCGGCGCGCCAGTCGAGCTCGGCCTCGATGCCGCGGTGACGGGCTTCGCCATCGATCTTCCTCGTGCAGCTGCCGGGTTCGTCGTCGGTGCAGGAACCGATGTCGCTCCAGGCGGGGCGGTGCACCTCGAACAGTGCGATGCCGCCGTCCAGCGCGCCATTGCGGCGCTTGTAGCCGGCTTCGATCTGCCGACTCTTCATCGCCGGCAGCGCCTGGCCGGGATTGCTGAAGCGCGGGCGATTCGGCGTCACTTCGGATTCCACGCCCTGGCCCCAACTGGCATAGACCATGTCGCGTGGGCTCAGCATGTGGCTCAACGCAAGCCAGGGTGTGGTGAGGTGCTGGTCGTAGCCCGTCGGGCGAGAGCCGTCGGTGCGCACGCTGTCGCGCTGCAGCTGGCTTACCCGCACACCGGCGAACAGGCTGGTGTCTTCGGTGATCGTGATCGCGTCCTGAAGACGCCATTCCGTGCTGCGTTCGGTGCGGTGGGTGTTCTCGTCGGTCAAGCTTGGATCGGGCGGTGTGACGCTGAGGCCGTCGATCGTGCCGATGCCGACCCAATTGAAGGCCTGGCGATTGAAGCGTGCCTGGTAGCGGCTGAACAGCACGCCGGTGCCGAGCTGGTGCGCCATGCCGGCGATCTGGCCGCGCCAGGCCAGCGACAGGTCCAGCGCATCGCTGCGGCGTCGTTCACCTTCGCTGCGGAAGTCGTAGAGGTCGAAGCTGCCATCGCTGCAGTAGCGGTCGTAGTTGTTCTCCGCGCTGCAACCGAAGGGGAAGGCCACGCGGTCGTCGCTGCGCAGGTGCTGGCTCATGCCGTGCACGGTGACGCTCAGTTCACGGTTTATCTCCTGCGTGTAACGCAGTGAAGCGGTGCGGCCGTCCAGCACCACCGGCAGGCTCCAGGGCTGGTTGTTGAGGTTGGTGTTGGGGTCGATGGCGCTCGCATCAGGCACGCGGTTGCCGAGTACGCTGAAGCCGGCCATGCTGGGCTGGCGCTGGTGGCTGATCTCGACTTCGGCTTCGAGCCGGCTGGTCTTGCTGAAGCGCCAGTCGGTGGCCAGCGCCACCAGGTGCCGCCGTCCTTCGCTGGCATTGATCGTTGGATCCAGCCGCGCCGCGCTGGCGTTCAGGCGCCAGCCGAAGGCAGCATCGGCGCCGCTGCGGTCGGACAGGTCCACCGCGGCTTCGAGGCTGTTGTCCTGCGCCCAGGCGATGGACGCATTGCGCAGCGCAGGGACCGGTCGCTTGACGACCAGGTTCACCAGGCCGCCGGGGCTGCTGGTGCCGGCCTGGATGCCGGACAGGCCCTTGAGCACTTCGATGCTGCTCTTGTTGCCCAGAGCGATCGCGGTTTCGGCGTTGATCGGCAGGCCGTCGCGCCGGTAGTTGAAGCGGTTGTCCAGCACGAAGCCGCGCACCGCCAGCATGCTCCAGTAGCCGGGTGCGTTGTAGGCGTCGCTGATGGCGGCGTCCATCCGCGTGATGTCGGCCAGGCTGGTGATGCCGGCGTCCTGCAGTTGCGGACCGCCGATGCTGGTGGCCGACAGTGGCAGCCGGCCCAGCGGCACATCGCCGAAGCCTGCCAGACCGAGTGGCGGATTCGCCGATCGGCCGGTGACCGTGACAGTCTGTGCTGCCTCCTGGGCCGTGGCCTGCAGCGCCGCGAGGGCCAGCGCCGAGAGGATGAATGTGGTTCGGAATGCCATCGTCTTGCCTTCAATCGAGATGGCAGGTGGGCAAGCCGGAAGACGGGCACGCCAGGACGGCGTAGCGAGACATCAAGACTGCTTCCCTGCGCGAGGATTACCTCAGCCCCCTGTCGGGGACTTTGAGGCTCGCCACAGGCTCGCCTCAAACAGGTTCAAAGGGACTTTCTCAGTTGCGCCGTATCAACGCGGCACAACACCCCTAGCGAAGCCACGCCGCCGGGTAGGCCGCGTGGAGAACGAATTATGGCCGATGGTGCATCGGCGCCGCGATGACCGTGGTCAATCGTCGAAGTTCGGCGTCTCGACCCCCAGCACCTTGTGCAGCTTCGGGCTGGTGGTGGTGTATTGCAGCATCACGCGTTTGTCCGGGAAGACGTAGGGCGCGGCGCCGAATGCCGCGAGCGCGGCCTCGTGGAAGCCGGACAGGATCAGCTTCTTCTTGCCCGGGTAGGTGTTGATGTCGCCCACCGCGAAGATGCCGGGCACGTTGGTTTCGAAGGTCTCGGTGCCGACGACGATCTGCTTGCGTTCCAGCCCCAGGCCCCATTCGGCGATGGGCCCGAGCTTGGGGCTCAGGCCGAAGAAGGACAGCAGCATGTCCAGCGGCACCAGGCGCGTGACGCCATCGTTGCCGGTGACGCGCACGCCGGTCAGGCGGCCGTCGGTGGTGTCGATGCCGGTGATCTGGCCGACGATGAACTGCATCTGCAGCGCATCACACAGCTCGCGCATCTTGGCCACCGAAGCTGGCGCTGCGCGGAAGCCGTCGCGGCGGTGGATCAGGATCACGCTGTTGGCCTGGTGCGGGCCTTCCTGCGCAAAGTTCAGCGCCCAGTCCAGCGCGGAATCGCCGCCGCCGGCGATCACCAGGTCCTTGCCGGCAAACTGCGACGGATCGCGCACACGGTAGAACAGCTGGGTGTCGACGAAGGCATCGAGGCCTTCGACCCTCAGTATGCGCGGCTGGAACGAGCCGACGCCACCGGCAATGAACACCGTCTTGGTCAGCAGCTGGGTGCCCTTGCCGGTCTCGACATGGAAGCGGCCATCGGCCTGCTTGTGCACGACCGTGACTTCCTCGCCCAGGTGGAAGGTAGCGCCGAAGGGCTCGATCTGCTTGAGCAGGTTCTCGGTCAGTTCGCGGCCGGTGCACACCGGCACGGCCGGGATGTCGTAGATCGGCTTGTCCGGGTACAGCTCGATGCACTGGCCGCCGGCATAGGCCAGCGAATCGATGATGTGGGCCTTGATCTCGAGCAGCCCCAGCTCGAAGACCTGGAACAGGCCGACCGGACCGGCACCGACGATGACGGCGTCGGTCTCGATGATGGACATGGCAAGTTCAACGAATCAGTTCAGACAGCTTGTCTGTCTTGTCCTTCCAGTCGTCGGCATCGGGCAGCGGCGCCTTGCGCTTGGTGATGCTGGGCCAGCCCTTGGCCAGGTCGGCGTTGAGCTTGATAAAGGCCAGCTGGTGGCTGGGCACGTCTTCCTCGGGCAGGATGGCGTTGACCGGGCATTCGGGGATGCACACCGCGCAATCGATGCACTCATCGGGGTCGATGGTCAGGAAGTTCGGGCCTTCGCGGAAGCAATCGACCGGGCAGACATCGACACAGTCGGTGTACTTGCAGCGGATGCACGATTCGGTGACGACGTGGGTCATGGGGCGAACCAAGGTTGGAAGAACGGGGACGAACCGACGATTTTAAGGCGCGGGCCCAGGGTTGGCGGGTTGAGATCTGTCAAGTGTCGGGGTCTTGGCTGCCGGCGGTGGAGGGCGGCTCGGGCCGGCGGGCGGCAGCCGGCATCGCGCCGGCGCCCACTGTCACCACGGCCGGTCGGCCGGCATGCTGTTGCGCCGCATCAGCCAGGCCGGCCACCTGGTGCTGGGTGGCCAAGGCGTCAGGCCAGCCGGCGCGCGAGACCACGCTCACCAGCGTCTCGGCCGGCCAGCCGGCCTCCAGCAGCTTGGCCGACAGCGCTGGCAACTGCTGGCCAGCCATGTAGAACACTTCGGTGTCGGCACTGCGCTTGGCTTGCAGCGTGCCCAGATGCGTCATCGCGGTGGTCAGGCTGACGCTGCGGCCGCTACCGCGCCGGGTGAGCGGCCGTGCGGTATCGGCCGCGGCGGCCAGCGCGGCGGTGACGCCGGGCACCACCTCGAAGCCGATGCCGTGCGCGGCCAGGGCCTGCATTTCTTCTTCGAGGCGGCCGAACACGCTGGGGTCGCCGCCCTTGAGTCGCACCACGCGCTCATGCGTCTGCGCCTGCTGCACCAGCAACGCGTTGATCGCCGGCTGGCCCGTGGCATGGCCGAAGCCGCGCTTGCCGACATCGATCCAGCTCGCCTGCGGTGCCGCTTCGCGCAGCGCCGGGTCGGTGAGCGCGTCGAACAGCACCACCTGGGCTTCACCGAGGCGGCGCAGGCCGCGCACGGTGATCAGGTCGGCCGCGCCCGGCCCTGCGCCGATGAAGACGACGTGGCCCACACCTTCATTCCCGCACCAGCAGCGCGCCGCTGGTGCGGTTGCTGGCGGGGTCGACGACGATCAATGCGCCGCCGACACGGTTGTTGGCATAGGCCTCCAGCGGCAGCGGCTGCTGCAACTCGATGACCACATGGCCGATCTCGTTGACGGCGAGTTCATGCGCGTCGATCGGCTGCAGGCTCTGGATGTCCAGCCGGTGCTCGATGGCCGCGATGCGCGCCTGCACCCAGCGGTTGCCGTGCCGCACCCAGTACTTGCGGCCGATCTGCGCGGCTTCGGTGTCCAGCCAGGCCAGCGTCGCGTTGAAGCGCTGCACGGGCTTCAGCGTGCCGGGGCTGCCGATCCAGTCGCCGCGGGAGATGTCCAGCTGGCGATCCAGCACGATGCCGGCGGATTCACCGGCCTGCGCGCTGTCAACCGTGCTGCCGGCACGGCGCACCTCGGCCACCACGGCTTCCTGGCCGCTCGGGAACACCTGCACCGCATCACCGGCCTTCACGCTGCCGTGGGCGATGCGGCCCCAGAAGGTGCGCGGCTGGTTGCCGGTGCCTTCCCCTGTTTCACCAGGGTCCCGGGCGACGAACTGCACCGGCTGCAGCAGCGCGCCTTCGGTGCGTTCCTGCGTCGTCGGCAGGCTCTCCAGCAGCTGCAGCAGCGAGGGGCCGCTGTACCACGCGGCATCGAGCGGCTGGGTCACGTTGTCGCCACGCAGTGCGCTGACCGGGATGATGCCGGCCACCGCAATGCCGGCCTCTTCGGCGAAGGCCAGCAGCGCGTCGCGTGTGGCTTCGAAGGCGGCCTGGGTCTGTTCGATCGCGTCGAGCTTGTTCACCGCGAACACGATGCTCGGCACGCGCAGCAGGTGGGCCAGCAGCGCGTGGCGGCGTGTCTGCGGCAGCAGCGGGACCGGTCGAGCCTGCCAGTCGATCTTGGTGATGTCGACCAGCACCACGGCCGCATCGCTGCCCGCTGCGGCCGTCACCATGTTGCGGGTGTACTGCTCGTGGCCGGGTGCGTCGGCAATGATGAACTTGCGGTGGCGCGTCGCGAAGTAGCGGTAGGCCACGTCGATCGTGATGCCTTGTTCGCGCTCGGCCTCCAGGCCGTCGGTCAGCAGCGACAGGTCGATCGGCTCGCCGGCGGCGCGCTTCTCCAGCGTGTCCAGCTGGTCGGCCAGGATCGCGCGGCTGTCGAACAGCAGGCGGCCGATCAGCGTGCTCTTGCCATCGTCGACGCTGCCGGCCGTGAGGAAGCGCAAGGCACGGTGATCCGTGCCTTTGACGGCCTCGCGGTGGTCCGTGCCCTTCACGGTTTCAAGGGGGTCAGCAGGTTGTTTCAGCACAGCGGACATGATCAGAAATACCCTTCTTTTTTCCGCCGCTCCATCGAAGCATCGGAGGTGCGATCGTCCATGCGCGTGGCGCCGCGTTCGCTGACGGTGACAGTGAGCGTTTCGGCGACGATGTCGGCCGGATTCTCGGCGTCGCTTTCCACCGGGCAGGTGCAGGTCATGTCGCCCACGGTGCGGAAACGCACGGTCGCGGTCTCGACGGTTTCATCGGCCTGCGGCGGCGTCACCGCAGTCACCGGCACCAGCAGGCCCTTGCGGCGGATCACTTCGCGCTCATGCGCGAAGTACAGGCCGGGCAAGGGAATGTTCTCGCGGGCAATGTAGAGCCAGACGTCCAACTCGGTCCAGTTGCTGATCGGGAACGAACGGAAGTGTTCGCCGGGGCGGTGGCGGGTGTTGAACAGCGTCCAGAGTTCTGGCCGCTGCTCCTTGGGCTGCCACTGGCCGAAGCTGTCGCGATGGCTGAAGATGCGTTCCTTTGCGCGGGCCTTCTCTTCGTCGCGCCGGGCGCCGCCGATCAGGCAGTCGAAGCGGTGTTCTTCGATCGCTTCGAGCAGCGTCACGGTCTGGTGGCCGTTGCGCGATTCCAGCGGGTCGGCCAGGCGCACGGTGCCCCGCTTGATCGAGTCTTCGAGGTCGCCAACGACCAGGCGCTCGCCCATCTCGGCCACACGCTGGTCGCGGAACTCGATGACTTCGGGGAAGTTGTGGCCGGTGTCCACGTGCAGCAGCGGGAAGGGCAGCTTGCCTTTGAAGTCGTTGCCGGAGACGCGCGTCTTGAACGCCTTCTCGGCCAGGCGCAGCACCACACAGGAATCCTTGCCGCCGGAGAACAGCAGCGCGGGGCGCTCGAAGGTGGCGGCCACTTCACGCAGGATGAAGATGGCTTCTTCTTCCAGCCAGTCGAGGTGGCGGTGGTCCAGCTCGGGCAGCAACTGGTCCAGGTTGACGCGGGCATTCATGCGGTGGCCTCCTGCGGCTTGAGCATCGAGACCGCGGGTTCGTCGGCCTGGTTGACGTGCAGGCCGCACTCTTTCGCGGCTTCGTCTTCCCACCACCAACGGCCGGCGCGGAAAGGTTCGCCGACCGCGATGGCGCGCGTGCAGGGCGCGCAGCCGATGCTGGGCATGAACTGATCGTGCAGCGGGTTGTAGGGCACGTCGTTCGAGCGGATGTAGTGCCAGATGTCGTTCCAGCTCCAGTCGGCCAGCGGGTTCAGCTTGGCGCGGCCCTGGTCGTCCTGGTCGATGAAGGGCACTTCGTTGCGGGCATCGCTTTGTTCGCGGCGCAGCCCCGTGACCCAGGCGCTGCGCTCGGCCAGCATGCGCGACAAGGGCTCCAGCTTGCGCATGCCGCAGCAGGCCTTGCGCAACTCCAGGCTGCGGTACATCGCCTCTTCGCCGTTGTTGCGCACGAAATGCACCACGGCCTCCTGCTGCGGCCGATAGACCTCGACGGCCAGGCCGTAGTGGTGTTCGATGCGGCCGATCAGCTCCGAAGTCTCGGCGTGCAGCTTGCCGGTTTCCAGCGTGCCGATGGCGATGGGCAGGTGGTGACGCGCGATCAAGTCGGTGATCACCATGTCTTCGGCGCCCAGGCTGGTGGCTTGCACGATGCGGCCGGCGTGGGTTTCCGCAGCTTCACGCAACAGGGAGATCGTGTTGGCCACACGTTGATCGAAGCCCGCCGTGGCGCGGGCGTACAGGTCGATGGCACTCATCACAGTGCCCGCCCGGCCGCCCGAAGGGCGCTGAAGCCCCCTCGGGGGGCAGCGAAAGAATTGAGCGTGGGGGTCTTCATGTCAGATTCCTTCGCCGACGAAGCGGTCGGCATCCTGCGCCGCGTGCGCGGCCAGTTCGCTGGTGAGGTCACGGGCAAAGGCCGGCTGCGGCTGGCCCACATCACCTTGGTAGTGACCGGCAAAGAAGTTCAGCGCGCGTTCGGCGCTGGCCTGCTTCTGGTCGTGGCGCAGCTTCACCGCGTCGAAGCCGGTGCGGGCCAGCAGCGGCATCATGTCGACCACCACGTCGCCGGTGGCGCGTACTTCGCCGGCAAAACGGTAGCGGCTGCGCAGAATGCGGGCCTGGCTGTAGGCGCGGCCGTCGATCCACTTCGGGAATTGCAGCGCTACCAGTGCCAGGCGCGGCAGGTCGGGCGCGACGGTTTCGATGTCGGCGTCGTTGGGCACGATCACGCCAGTGGCCAGGCCTGCCGGCCAGGCTTCACGCACGGCGTGCCATTGCTCCAGGCTCAGCAGCCAGTGCGGGCGCGGCGCCGGTTGCTGGATCGGGCCGTCTTCGCCGACGGCGGCGTGCCATTGGTCTTGGCGGGAGTCGATGAACTTCATGTTGTTGCCCGGGCGGTCAGGTGGCGCTGCGCGTCGGCGGCGGTCTTGAACGAGGTGATGCCGATGCGGCGCACGGTGTCGATGAAACGCTCACCGGCTGCGCGCTCCTGGCGGTAGGTGTCGATCACCGCTTCGATGACGTCGGGCACCTCTTCGGCTGCGAACGAGGGGCCGATCACTTTGCCGGGTATTGGCGCGCCGCTGATCGTCGAGCCGTCGGAGCCGCCGAGCAGGACCTGGTACCACTCCGCGCCGTCCTTGTCGACGCCGAGGATGCCGATGTGGCCGCTGTGATGGTGGCCGCAGCTGTTGATGCAGCCGCTGATGTGCAGGTCGATGTCGCCGATGTCGTACAGCGTGTCGAGGTCGTCGAAGCGTTCGGTGATGGCCGCGGCCACGGGGATCGAGCGGGCATTGGCCAGCGCGCAGAAATCGCCGCCGGGGCAGTTGATCATGTCGGTCAGGAAGCCGATGTTCGGCGTGGCGAAGCCGGCCTCCTTGGCGGCCTGCCACAGCGCACGCAACTCGGTCTCGCGCACCCAGGGCAGCAGCAGGTTCTGGTCGTGCGTGACGCGCAATTCGGCGTGGCTGAAGCGCTCGGACAACTCGGCGGCCTGCTCCATTTGCACGTCGGTGGCATCGCCCGGCGGCACGCCGGCGCGCTTGAGCGACAGCGTCACGGCGCGGTAGCCCGGCACCTGGTGGGCGTGCACGTTGCGCTCCAGCCAGCGGGTGTAGGCCTGCGGCTGGTCGGTGGCGTCATTGGCGGCGGCCACGGACACGGTGACCGGCTGTACCCCGGCGGGGCGCACGAAGCAGGCGGCCACGCGGTCGAACTCGGCCTGCGGGATGATGTGGGCGCCGCCCTCGGTATCGTGCGTGAGGATGTTGTCGAACTCGGCAGCCACCGCGTCGAAGAACTTCTGGCCTTCGGCCTTGACGAGGATCTTGATGCGCGCCTTGTAGGCGTTGTCACGCCGGCCATAGCGGTTGTAGACGCGCACGATGGCCTCGATGTAGACGAGGATCTGCTGCCAGGGCACGAACTCGCTGATCACGCTGCCGATCACCGGTGTGCGGCCCATGCCGCCGCCGACCAGCACCTTGAAGCCGATCTCGCCAGCGTCACGCTTCACCAGTTGCAGCCCGATGTCGTGCCAGGCGATGGCCGCGCGGTCTTCGGCGGCGCCGGACACGGCGATCTTGAACTTGCGCGGCAGGAACGCGAACTCCGGGTGCAGCGTGCTCCACTGGCGCAGGATCTCGCAGTAGGGGCGGGGATCGACGATCTCGTCGGCGGCGACGCCGGCCAGCGCGTCGCTGGTGATGTTGCGGATGCAGTTGCCGCTGGTCTGGATGCCGTGCATGTCGACGGCGGCCAGGCGGTCCATCACGTCGGCCGACTGGGGCAGCGGGATCCAGTTGTACTGCAGGTTCTGGCGGGTGGTGAAGTGGCCATAGCCGCGGTCGAACTCGCGGGCGATCTGCGCCAACTGGCGCAGTTGCTTCGCGCTCAACTCACCGTAGGGCACGGCCACCCGCAGCATCGGCGCGTGGCGCTGCACGTACCAGCCGTTCTGCAGGCGCAGTGGGCGGAAGTCGTCGTCGGACAACTCACCGCTCAGGTTGCGCTCGAGCTGGTCGCGGAACTGCGCGGCGCGGGCATGCACGAACTGGCGGTCGAATTCGGTATAGGTGTACATCGTGGCTGCGGCTGGCGATCTGAGGGCTGGACTGTAGACATGGTCCTTATAAATGCGAACTACAAATAAGTTGTCTACAAATACTGATAAGGCATATAGAGCGTGCGCGACCGCCCGCCGGCCTGGCGAGAGCTTGCGAGAATCGCCCGATGAATCGACGTCAAACCTGCCGCGCGGCCGGCGCTGGCCTGCTGGGGCTCACGCTGGCCGGCTGCTTCACCGCGCCGCTGCCGCCCACGCCGCCGGCGACACCCGCCGACCCGCTGCCGCCGAAGGCGCTGCGCCCGCCCCGCATCGGCCTGGCGCTGGGCGGCGGCGCGGCGCGCGGTTTTGCGCACATCGGCGTGATCCAGGCGCTGGAAGAGGCTGGCATCCGGCCGGACCTGGTGGTCGGCACCTCGGCCGGCAGCCTGGTGGCGGCGCTGTATGCCTCCGGCAAATCGGGCGCCGAGTTGTCGCGGCTGGCGCTGGCGATGGACGAATCGGCGATCACCGACTGGTCCTTCCCAGGCCGCGGGCTGATCCGCGGCGAGGCGCTGGCGCGTTACGTGCGCGAGCAGACGGGCGGCCGCACGATCGAGCAGTTCGCGCTGTCGCTCGGCGTGGTGGCCACCGACCTGGACAACGGCCAGCCGGTGCTGTTCCAGCGCGGCGACCCGGGCATGGCAGTGCGGGCCTCGAGTGCCGTGCCGGCGGTGTTCCAGCCGGTGAAGATCGGCAGCCGCGAATACGTGGACGGTGGCCTGGTCTCCCCGGTGCCGGTGCGCTTTGCGCGGCAGATGGGCGCGGAGCTGGTGGTGGCGGTGGACATCTCGAACGCGCCGGACGGCAATGCCACCGGCGACATGATGCGGCTGCTGCTGCAGACCTTCGCGATCATGGGCCGCAGCATCAACACGCTGGAGCTGAAGGACGCCGACATCGTGATGCGGCCGCGGCTGGCCGGCTCGTCGGGCGCCGACTTCACCGTGCGCAAGCAGACCATCGATGCAGGGCGGGAGGTGGCGCTCTCCTTGATGCCGCAGTTGCGGCAACGCATCGTGGCGCTGTCGCGCTGAGGCATCCCCCGATCGGGGCGCACAAAAGCAAAGGGCCACCGCTTGGTGGCCCTGATGCCCACGGACACAGCAGAGCATGTGACCGGATCTCTCGGCGTCGGTGACGGGTTCCGGACTCCGCCCAATGGTGCGGTCGGTTTGTCGCCTCGATGCCTTGCATTGTGCGCCGACCGTCCGGCGGCAAAGCGCCGATCAGACCGATGAATGCAGGGTAGATCCCAGGCCCGGCGGTCGTGTGTCGATGTGTTGCGCTGCAGCATAATTATCGGATAGCCGATCCGGCAGCACCCGCGAGTTCCACCCATGCGCACCGTCGTGTTCAACCAGAAGGGCGGCGTCGGCAAGTCGACGATCACCTGCAACCTGGCGGCCATCAGCGCCCATCAGGGGCAACGCACCCTGGTGATCGACCTGGACCCGCAGGGCAACTCCACGCGCTACCTGCTGGGCGACGCCACCGACACACCGCGTGACACGCTGGCCGAGTTCTTCGACCAGACGCTGAAGTTCACGCTGCGGGCCCGGACCACCGACGAATTCATCGCCGACACCCGCTTCGAAAACCTGCAGGTGATGCCTTCCAGCCCGCTGCTGGACGAGCTGCACAGCAAGCTGGAGTCCCGCTACAAGATCTACAAGCTGCGCGACGCCTTGGCCGAACTGGACGGGCAGTTCGACCAGATCTACATCGACACGCCGCCGGCGCTGAACTTCTACACCCGCTCCGCGCTGATCGCCGCGCAGGGTTGCCTGATCCCGTTCGACTGCGACGACTTCTCGCGCCGTGCGCTGTATGCGCTGCTGGAGAGCGTGCAGGAGATCCAGGCCGACCACAACAAGGGGCTGACCGTGGCCGGCATCGTGGTGAACCAGTTCCAGCCGCGGGCCAAGCTGCCCCAGCGCCTGGTGCAGGAACTGGTGGACGAAGGCCTGCCGGTGCTGGAGCCTTACCTGAGCGCCAGCGTGCGCATCAAGGAATCACACGACGCTGCGCTGCCGATGATCCACCTCGATGCGCGGCACAAGCTGACGCTGGAGTACATCGCGCTGCATGATGCACTGCAGGCGGCGGCCGCTCCCGGCAAGGCCCGCAAACGCGCGTGAGGGAAGCGCGCGCGTGCTGGGCGGTGGGTGGGGCTGACTACTGCTTGGGCGGATTGAAGCGTTCGCGGAACCAGTTGTCCAGCATGCGCATGTCGTAGGCGTAGGGCCCGCTGCTCGAGAACTGCAGCGAACTCATCATGTAGTTCATGTCGGACAGCTGGTCTTCGCCGCTGCGAACCACGCGGTCGCCTTCGCGCAGCGTGTAGCGCAGTTGCATGCGCGGCCAATCGGCGCGGCCGCGCAGCACACGCACGTCGCGTGCTGAGCGCGGCCAGATCTCGCCGGCCAGGTCGATGTCCAGCACTTCCACCTGCAGCGTCTGCCCGGCCGGCAGGCCTTTGGCGGCCAGCTGTTTCAGCCGGTCTGCAAATGTCGCCAGCACCTCGTCGCGACGCATCATGTTGTCGCGCACATCGGTGAAGGTTTCCGGCTTGGTGAACTTCACCTCCACGGTGCCGGCCGCCGCGGCCGTCGAGGCCAGGCAAGCCAGAAGGATCAGG
>NZ_DATILJ010000193.1:0-1788 GCF_035476535.1 Aquabacterium sp. | reverse complement strand
TTCGACGCGTGCCCCGCTGGCGTCGAAGAATGCCGGCAGTGACTTCACCGCTTGCAGCGTGTCCCGTGCGGCCTCGGCGATGTACAGCGTGTCCGGCGTCAGGAAGCCGCTGTGGTTGAGCCAGAAGGTCTCGGCCAGCGCATCGCCCTTCAGCAGCGGGTCGTGCAGGCCGGTGAGTGCCAGCGTGCCGGGCGTCGGCGTGGCGATTTCGCGGCGCTGCCAGCGCTTGTCGTCCAGCGGCCGCCAGGCCTCGAGCCGGCTGGCCACATTGTCCAGCACGTTCAGCAGCACCTGGCTGCGGGTGGTCGTGTAGCTGGCCAGTGAACGCGTGGCGCTGGGTTCGAACAGGCGCTGAAACCGCCGCTCACCCTGCATGAACGCGGCGAAGTCGGTGACCAGCAAGGCGCCGCGCGGGTGGTGTTGCGCGGGGTTCACCTGCCAATCGCTCCTCAACTCGATCAGCAGCCGCGATTCCCAGAAACGCATGCGGGCATCGGGCGGCACCGGAATCGGCGTGCGGCTGCCGTCGCCCTTCAGCAGCCAGCGGCGCTGGTCGGTGCGGTTGACATAACGCGTGAAGACCGTGCGTTCTTCGCCGGGCGTGGTGATCACCTCGACATCGGCGGAGACGTCGGCCGGCTCGGCTTCGAACACCGTCGTCGCGGCGGCCAGCGGCTGGCCACGCTGCCAGCGCTTGAGGATGCGTGGGTAGCCCGAGTCGGTCATCGAACCGGCGCCGACATCGGTGCCGACGATCAGCGTGTCGGCATCGACCCAGGCCACGTCGGACTTGGCCTCGGGCAGCGTGAAGCCGCCGGCCACGAAGGCGCGGTCGACGGTGTCGAACTCGCGCCAGACCTTGGCGTCAGCACCGCCGCGCGACAGGCTGATCAGGCAGCGCCGGTAGCTCGGCCCCAGGCACAAGGCCTGGCCCCAGACCCAGTTCTCCTTCTCGGCGCGGGCCAGCGCATCGAGGTCCAGCACCGTCTCCCACGCCGGTTGTGGCTGGCGATACTCGGCGAGCGTGGCGCGCCGCCACAGGCCGCGGGGGTGTTCGGCGTCACGCCAGAGGTTGTAGTGCCAGTCGCCGTGGCGGCTGAGCGTCGGGATGCGGGCGGTGGAGTCGAGCACCGCGCGCAGGGCGTCGCGGGTGGGTGCGTAGGCCGGGTGCTTGTGCAGCTGCTCGCGCGCCAATGCGTTGCGCTCGCGCACCCAGGCCAGGGCCTTGTCGCCTTGCACCTCTTCGAGCCAGAGGTAGCCGTCCTCCGGCGCGGGCACCGATGCTGCCGTTGGTGCTGGCAGCGCGGGCTGGGCTGAAGCGGCGCAGGCCACGAGCAGCGCCGCCACTGGCATGGCGCTTCGCCACAGGCGGCCGCAGGTCATCGCGCCAGTTGCTGCCAGAGGAAGGAGAACTCCAGCGCCATCATGTCGGCCTTCTGCGCGTTGTCGGCCGCGCCGCCGTGGCCGCCTTCGATGTTCTCGTAGTACAGCGGCTTGTAGCCCTGCTCCAGCATGCGCGCGGCCATCTTGCGGGCGTGGCCGGGGTGCACGCGGTCGTCACGCGTCGAGGTGGTGAACAGCACATTGGGCAGCTTCAGGCCAGGCTTGACGTTCTGGTACGGGCTGTACGTCGAGATCCAGGCCCATTCTTCCGGCTTGTCGGGGTTGCCGTACTCGGCCATCCACGAGGCGCCGGCCAGCAGCGTGTGGTAGCGCCGCATGTCCAGCAGCGGCACCTGGCAGACCACGGCCTTGAACAGCTCGGGTCGCTGCAGCATCACCGCGCCG
>NZ_DATILJ010000192.1:0-20538 GCF_035476535.1 Aquabacterium sp. | reverse complement strand
TGGCTCTCTTTCTTGGTGACTTCTTTCTGAGCCAGCAGAAAGAAGTTACCCGCCCGCCGGGGCGGAATCCCGGCCACTCCGCAGGACTCAACAATCGAATGTCGGCTCTCAGAACAACAACCGAACGACCGCAATGGGCCGTTCGCGACCCTTCCCGATGCGCTCCAAAGAAGTGTTGACGTCCGCGAGTTGAGCTATTAAAGTGATATCACTTTGAAAGCAAACCGGGAGACAGCCATGGCTCATCAGCCAGCGCAGGAGCGGGACGCCAGCACACGCAATGGATTCGCCAGCATCGGCATCGGGCTGGTCGCAGCGCTGGCCGCGATTGCGCTGGTGGCTTCGCGCCCCGGGCCGGTGAGCGTGACCATCGCGGTGCTGCTGTTTGCCCTGGCCGCGTGGTGCTGGGCGGGGCTGTACATGCTGCAGCCCAACCAGGCGGCGCTGTTGATGTTCTTCGGCAGCTACCGCGGTACAGACCGCCATGAAGGCCTGCGCTGGGCCAACCCGTTCTTCGTGGCGACCAAGATGAGCGTGCGCGCCCGCAACTTCAACAGCGAGAAGCTGAAGGTCAACGACCTGCGCGGCAACCCGATCGAGATTGCCGCGGCCATCGTCTGGCGTGTCGAAGACACTGCGCGCGCCAGCTTCGATGTCGAGAACTACGAGGCCTATGTGCTGACCCAGGCCGAAGCCGCGGTGCGCCATCTCGCGTCCCGCTACGCCTACGACAACCTGCAGGTCGACGAACACGGCAACACCGGCGCCGAGATCACACTGCGTTCGGGCACCGAGGAGGTCGGCGCCGCGCTGCGTGCTGAACTGGAGGCGCGCTTTGCGCAAGCCGGCATTGCGGTGCTCGATGCCAAGCTCACCCACCTGGCCTACGCGCCGGAGATTGCCGGCACCATGCTGCGTCGCCAGCAGGCCGAAGCGGTGGTGGCCGCGCGTTCGAAGATTGTGCAGGGCGCCGTCGGCATGGTCGAGCTGGCGCTCAAGGGACTGGAAGAGCGCGGCCTGATCTCGCTGGACGACGAACGCAAGGCGGCGATGGTCAGCAACCTGCTGGTGGTGCTGTGCTCGGACCATGACGCGACGCCGGTGGTCAATACCGGCACGCTGTACAACTGACGCTGCGCGGAGCGGTGATGCAGCGTCTGTTGACGATCTTCGCCTTGCTGATGCTGCTGTTGGCCGGCCTGACCGCCTGGCGCGGTCTGGCAGAGCTGGCGCTGTGGCCCGGCATCGGCGGCCTCGTGCTGCTGCTGTTGTTGGGGGGCCATCGCGCCAAGCGCGAGGATGCCCGCCTGCCGCGCCAGGCGCGCGAGCAGCGGTTCTGGTGGGGCGACTGATCGTCTGTCGCGAACCATGGCCAGCCCCGACAAGAAGTCCTTCCTGCTGCGCATCGACCCCGCGCTGTGGGCCGAGATCGAACGCCTGGCTGCGGCCGAGTTGCGCAGCGCCAACGCGCAGGTCGAGTACCTGTTGCGCGAGGCATTGAAGGCGCGCCTGGGCGAACAGGCGGTGGCGCGGCTGCAATCGCCGCGACCCGTGCCGCAGCGGGACTGATGGTTGCGGCGCCGCCGCCGCCATGCACGGCCGGCTGGTCGCATTCGGCGCCGGCCTGAGCGTGGGTGTCATCAATTCGTACCGGAGCATTCGATGCTGCAGACAAGACGGTTCCTGGCGGCTGGGCTGATGAGTGCAGTCCTGCCGTGTTCAGTGGCATTCGGGCAGTCCTCGCCGTCCTCTGCACCGCCCTCTCCGACGGGACCTGCGAGTGCCGAGACCCGTGATCGCCACGCGCCGTTCGAGGCCTTGCATCCGACGATCGCGGCATCCTTTCCGGACGTCGACAGCGTGGTCGTGATGCAGCGCGGAGACCTTTTGTTCGAGCACTACAAGCCCGGAACGGATGCCAACACGCTGCACGACGTTCAGTCGGTCACGAAGAGTGTTCTGGCGCTGCTGGTGGGCATCGCCCTCGAGCGCGGCGCGCTGAAGTCGCTGGATCAAGCCGTCGCCACGCTCCTGCCGACGGCCGCGTTGCAGGACGCGGATACGACCTACCCGCCCGTCACGATCAGGCACCTGCTCACGATGACGGCGGGATTCGAGCCTGCCGGCCGTTTCTCGCGAGCTGACGCGGACAACCCGCAGTTCCTGATGCAGCGCCCGCGCCGGGCCGCACCAGGCACGACGTTCGAGTACGACAACCTCGCCGCGAACCTGCTGTCGATCGCACTGGAAGCCGCGACCGGGCAAGCTACGTCATCGTTTGCAAGAGAGGGCCTGTTCGAGCCCATGGGCATCACGGCCTTCGAGTGGGCGCGTGGCCGGCATCGCCACACCGTCGGATTTTCCGGGCTCAGCCTGCGCACGCGCGACATGGCCCGGTTGGGGCAACTGGTCCTGCAGCAGGGCGCTTGGCAGGGGCGGCAACTTCTCCCAAGGGAATTCACCGCCGCGGCAGTCCAGCCGCATAACGCTGGCGGCCCGCCCGCGGGCCTCGCCTACGGCTACCTGTGGTGGGTGGGCCCGGCCAGCAGTCCGAAGCGAACCTTCCTGGCCAGCGGATACGGCGGCCAGTTCATTTGGGTCTATCCGCCGATGGATCTGGTGGTGGCCACGACATCCGCTGTCTCCGAAACGAGCCAGTCACGAGCTCAGGCCCTGACGCTCATTCGCAACGACATCTTCCGGGCGGTGACCGCGGCCGTCGGGCCGAGCCGATGACCGGCCCTGCAGGGACGCCCGACCTGTCAGGCAGCCGAGCCGAACGACCCGCACAGGAATCGGGACATCGGCCCGCGGCCATACTGCGCGCCTACCTGGAGGACATCCATGAGCAGCACTCCGCAGGACAAGGCCATTCGTTTTCGGCAATTGCATCAGGCCCGCGAGGTCTTTGTGATGCCCAATCCCTGGGATGCCGGTTCGGCGCTGGCGCTGGAAAAACTCGGCTTTCCGGCGCTCGCCACGTCCAGCGGCGCCGCGGCGATGGCACTGGGCCGGCGGGATGGCCAGATCAGTCGCGACGAATCGCTGGCGCATGCCAAGGCCATCGTCGATGCGGTGAGGATTCCGGTCGCCGCCGACCTCGAACAAGGTTTTGGCGACGCGCCCGACTACGTTGCCGAGACGATCCGGCTGGCCGCCGGGATCGGCCTGGCCGGCGGATCGATCGAGGACGCCACCGGCAATCCCGAGCGGCCGCTGTACAGCATCGAACAAGCCACCGAACGCATCGCGGCCGCGGCCGAGGCGGCACGTGCGCTGACCGTGCCTTTCGTGCTCACTGCGCGTTCCGAGAATTTCCTGCGCGGCAACCCCGACCTGGACGACACGATCCACCGCTTGCAGGCCTATGCCAAGGCCGGCGCCGATGTGCTGTTTGCGCCGGGTCTGCCGGATCTCGCGGCGGTGCGCGCGGTAGTGCAGGCGCTCGGCGACAAGCCGCTGAGCTTCATGGTCGGCATCAAGGGCAAGTCGTTCAGCGTGGCTGAGCTGCAGGCGGCCGGCGTGCGCCGCATCAGCCTGGCCACTTCGCTGTACCGCGCAGCGATGTCGGCCATGCAGCGGGCCGCGGTCGAGGTCAAGGAGCACGGTACCTTCACCTACCTCGACAACATCTGATCGGCCCCAAAGCCGGTCGCGGCCGGCCGCTCCCCGCGGGGACCCAGGACCGTGGTAGTGCCACATGGCCTTGAGACCCTCAGCGCAGGCTCACCGTCTGGCGCTTCCACGCGGCATCCTGCCAGCGGCCGAACAGCACCAGCAGGTCCGGCGTGCTGGCCGATTTTTCCGGCTGCAAGCTGTCGAGCTTCGTGACCTCGAAGCTGCGCTTGACGCGACCTTCGACCTTGCTCTCGCGGGCCAGCAGCAGCCGCTCCGCGCCCGGCACCCAGCCGGCGAACTCGACATAGCCGAGCTCCGGGCCGTTGGCGGCGGGCGGCAGCACGTCGATGGCCCAGTCCTTGCCACTGCGGCGGAAGAGCCACAGCTCGCGCCAGGTGTCCAGCGGCTGCACGGCCAGCGCCAGCGCATTGCCATTGGCCGAGGCGCGCACCGAGGCCGCCCACACCAGGCCATAGGTGCAGCGCTGGGCCAAGGGCTTGGTGTTCGGCTGGCGTGCATCGACCAGCGCCACGCAGGTCTCGCCGGGCTGGCCGGTTGCCGTCTGGATCGTCAGGCCGGGCGCTGTCGGTGCCACCGGCTCGGCCGCCCAGCGTGAGGCGCCGACGCGGATCGCCGCTTCGTTGTAGTCGCTTCGATCGTCGTCGCTCAGCTCGGTCTTGTTCACACCGGCCAGTTCAGCCAGTGCGCGCTGCGCGGCCGGCGCCGCCGGTTCACCGCGGCGTGCGAACTGGTAGGCCAGGCTGGCCCAGACGCCGGCTCGGCGCAGGCGCAGCCGGTTCTTGGTCTGCTCCGGCAACTGCGCGAACTGCTCGGCACTGAGCTGGTCCAGCACCTGCGCCCGCCACTGGTCCAGCGGCAGGCGCTGCACCGGCGTCAGGCTGGCATCGACGCAATCGTGGCGGGTCAGGCCCAGCGCCGCACGGGCGCGCTGCTCGGGTGTTGACGGCAGCGCCAGCACGCGGCGGAAGGCCTCGCCGTCGTAGCAGGGCTGCAGGGCGCCGTCGCGCTCGGTGCCGGCGATGCGCACGCCGTAGTGGTTCGCCACCTCCAGGTGCGCGGCGATCGTCGCCGGCGTCGTTTGGCCGGCACGCTGCGAGGCGCGCCGCGCCAGCCGGTCGGCCATCGTGCCGATGGCGTCGAAGGGCTCGGCGTCGATCCGGATCGCCGGCACCGCCTGCAGATAGGCCGCGGCGTAGGCGATGCCCAGCGCCTCGGCGCCGTTGCTATCACGCAAAAAGCGCAGCACCGACAGCAGTTCACCGGCATCGGCCGCTTCCAGCGTCGCGCTGCGCACCTGCGAGGCGCGGACGTAGCCGGCACGCTCGCGCCGGTGGTCCCAGACCTGCAGGTAGTCGAGCTTGCGCCCCCGCACTTCCAGCGCATCGCCTTGCCACAGCACGGCCTGCTGCGGGGCGGCATCGCGCGGCGCTGCGCGCAGCGCCGACTGATCCTGGGTGACGATGGCCATCGTGGCCAGCACGCTGAGCATCATGATCAGTTGCCTTCCTTGGTGTCGTCAACAGCTTGCGCAGCCGGCGCTGGAGTCGGCAGCTTGCCGAGCAAGGCGGCGCCGATGAAGCCGCCGTCGCTGGGCGGCGGCGCGATGATCACCGCGATCTTGTCCGACAGCTTGTCGGCCAGCGTCTTCTGGATCAGCAGCGGGTGCTTGGTGATCAGCGCGCCGTCGCGGGCCATCTGCGCGCTGGCGATCTTGCCGACACGCTCCAGCCGATAGCCTTCGGCATCCGCCAGCTTCTGGCGTGATTCGGCTTCGCCCGCGGCTTCGATGCGCCGGGCCTGCGCGCTGCCTTCGGCGGCACGGATGCGCGATTGTTTTTCCGCCTCGGCCTCCAGCTGCCGCTGCTGGATCTGCTTCTCCTTGAACGGCAGCACATGCTTCATGGCTTCTTCCTGCGCGCGGGCGGCAATCACCTGCTCGTTGGCAGCGGCCAGTGCCGCCTTTTCGCGGCGTACGCGCTCGGCTTCGCCTTCCAGCGCGGTCTGCTCGACCTGCTTGGCCTTCAGCACCAGCGTGTAGCGCATCTTCTCGGTCTCCAGTTCCTGGGCCAGCAGGCGGTCCATGCCCTGCCGGTATTCGGCCGGCAGGTCGACCTGGCCCATCTGCACCGTGCGCAGCAGGATGCCGTCGGCGGCCAGGCGCGGCTTCAGCTCGGCTTCGATCTGCGCCTGGATCTCGGCGCGCTTGGCCGAGAAGATCTCGCGCACCGTGTAGCGCGTGAAGGTCTTGTAGATCACGCCTTGCACTGCCGGCTTCACGACCTCGGCGCCCAGGTCTTCGGGCAGGCTGCGGGCCGTCGAGGCCAGACGCGTCGGGTCGATCGCGTAGCGGATCGTCAGGTCCACGCCCAGCGACAGGCCCTCGACCGACTGGAACGGCGCCGGGCCGTTGGCCTTGGCACTGTCCTGCGGACGGTAGACCTGATCACGCAGCGAATAGCGGTGCAGCGCATGCAGGCCGGGCAGCACGAACAACGTGCCTTCGCGGTGCTGGCTGGTCTCGCCGGTGAGCTGGTTGCTGCGGATCACCACCTCGCCGCCGGCCACGGTCTGCACTGGCGGGTGCACCAGCAGCCAGTAGCTGCCGATGGCGATCGCGGCGGTGCCGACGAACAGGCCGGTGCGGCTGCGCAAGGTGGTGGCCGTGGAACGGAAGGCCCGGCCCAGCATCTGGGTCAGGGCGTTCAGGCGGGGGTTCATCGTGGGTGCTCCGGGGTTGTTGAGGGTGTCGTGTGCTGTGGGGCATCGACGAAACCCATTCTTCGCAGACCCCGCGGAAGCTGCCAGCGCGGCGCCGGGCGACTGTCTTCCGGCCGCGGAAGAAAGCTTCACACCCGGCCGCGCGCGGCCACCGGACAATCGGCCGCAGCGAACCGAGAGACCGCATTCCATGGTGACCGTGGCCCTGATCGAAGACGATGTGCCGACCAGCAACCAGCTCAAGGGCTGGATCGAAGCGGCGCGGCCGGGCATCCGCATCGACCCCTGGTTCAGCCGCGACGAGGCTGAGGCCGCGCTGCAGCGCGAGCGCTATGACCTGGTGGTGCTGGACATCGAGCTCGGCCGCGAGCGCCATGCCGGAGTGGCGCTGATCAACGCGATCAACCGCTTGCACCATGGCACGCCGGTGCTGGTGGTGTCGGCGATGCCGGCGGCCATCTACCGCGGCATCATGAAGGCGCTGGACGCCTGGGACTACCTGCAGAAGACGACCTTCAGCGAGGACGACTTCATCGACACGCTGCTGGACATGCTGCGGGCGGTGCGCGACAAGCCGGCGGTCGCCGCGCCGCCCCTGGCGCAGGACTGCGAGTTGTCGATCGACCCGCTGCGCCAGAGCACGCCGATCTGGCGCGGCCAGCGCCTGAACCTGCCGCTGACGGCGCAGCGCATCCTGCTCACGCTGCACCAGCGGCGCGGCGAGGTGGTCAGCTACGACGAGCTGTTCCAGGTGGTCAAGAGCGGGCGCAACCGCGACAACGTGCGCAAGCACGTCAGCACCATCCGCGATGCGCTGCGCGAGATCGATCCGGCCTTCGATGGCATCGAGAACGTGCCGATGCGCGGCTTCAGATGGGTCGCGGCGAAGTGACTCCAGGCGCGCCCGGCTGGCCCGGCTGGCCGACCGACTGGCGCTTGCCGGTGCGCGTGCCGCTGCGCCTGCGGCTGTTCTTCCGCGGCGTTTTCCTGCTGCTGGCGCTGGCCACGCTGGCGATGGCGGTGGGCGTGCTGCAGGAGGAGAAGCAGCTCGGCTACCGCAATTACCAGGACAGCTTGCGCAAGACCCAGGCGCAGATCGTCGCGCGGCTGCGCCATCCGACGGGCCAGCTGGCGCTGCTGAACCCGCGCGCCAGCGGCGAAGCGGCAACGCCGCTGAGGCCGCTGGTGCTGCCGTTCTCGGGCGTCGATTTCGACGACAAGACCAAGGTCCAGCAGGCGGTGGAGATGGCCGGCTGCCTGGTGCAGTACCCCGATGGCTCGGCGCTGTGCGTGGCCGTGGGCAACAACCCGTTCGCCGGTGGCTTCATCTACGTGGCGGGCAGCTTCGCCAGTGGCGCACTGGTCTCGCACGCCAGCGGTGACCTGAATTTCAGCGCTGCGCACCGCGTGCGCGTCTCGGTGCAGATGCGCGGCCAGACCTACCGCTGGATCGCACTCTTCGAAGCGCTGGCTGAAGGCGGCACGGTGGGCCCGTCCGGCGCGCCGGGCTTGCGCGGCCGGTTGACGGGGTATGTCGACGGTGTGCCGATCGTTCATGGCACACGCAACGTGCGCGATTTTCGCGGCTGGCTGTGGCAGGACGGACGCTGCATCGATGAAGCGGCCGATCCAGCACAGCCGGGCTGCATGAAGCGCTCGTTCCTGTCGCTGCGCCTGCCGATCGAGATCTTCCGCGATGCGCTGTTCCAGCCCGAGCGCGGTCGCATCGTCTGGCCGCCGCCGGATCTGGGCCAGATCCAGGTGCGGCTGCAGGTGCTGGCACCGGGGGAGGGCGCAGCGCTGTTCGACAGCGATGCCCCCGGTGCCGAGCCGCCGTTTGCGCTGGCCGACCTGGGCGAGCAGCTGCTGCCCGGCGAGCGCCTGCGCATCCGGCGCCAGGGCGCGGCGCAGGATCTGCTGGACATCACCGGCCGTGGCGGCGAGGCCGCCGGCCTGCGCTGGCTCGACAGCCTGATCCGCCGCCTGCCGGTGGCGGGCTACGACGCGCCGCTGGCCCTGCGCGAATTCGTGGCCACGTCCTTGGGACGCTATGACATCGAGCTCGGTGGCGATGTGCGCAGCGTCAACAAGACGCTGGCTGCGGTGGCGACACGGCTGATGTGGTTCGTCGCTGCGATGCTGGCTGCCGTGCTGCTGGCCTGGGCGCTGATCGAGCTGCGCATCATCCGCCGCATCACGCTGCTGACCCGGCGCGCGGCCAGCGTTTCCAGCGGCGTGCGCGCGGCCGATGGCCTGACGCAGGTGGACCTGAGCGATCTGCGCGGCGGCGATGAACTGGGTGTGCTGGCGCAAGGCCTGCAAGACCTGCTGCAGCGCGTCAACGAGGATGCGCGCCGCGCGCAGATCCGCGCCGCGCAGGAGAAGGACCAGTGGCATGCGGTGGGCCACGAGATCATGTCGCCGCTGCAGTCCTTGCTGGCCTTGCACGGCGATGCCGACGACCCGAGCCGCCGCTACATCAGCCGCATGCAGCAGGCGGTGCGCGTGCTGTACGGCCAGGCCTCACCCAGCGAAGCCTTCGCATCGACGACGCTGCAGCTGGCGCCGCTGCAGCTGGATGAGTTCCTGGGCCATGTCGCGGCCAATGCCGACGCGGTGGGCATCGCCGGTGTTCAGTTCGAATCGCCCGGCCAGGCGGTGCCGGTGCGTGCCGACGAGTACTCGCTCGAAGACGTGGTGACGCATGTGCTGCGCAATGCCGACCGCCACCGCCGGCCCGGCACGCCGATCACGCTGCGGCTCCGCCTCGGCGCGGGCGAGGCGCTGGTCGAGATCCACAACCAGGGCGAATTCATCGCGCCGGAGATGCTGGACAAGATCTTCGAGTACGGCGTGTCGGACCAGCCCGATTCTGCGGCCGAGGGCCACCGTGGCCAGGGGCTGTTCGTCGCGCGCACCTACATGGCGAAGATGGGCGGCACGATCGCGGCGCGCAACACTGCCGACGGCGTGAGCTTCGAGTTGCGGTTGCCGCGCGCCGCCGCCTGATGCGCCCCCCTCGTACACTCCCGCCATGGACTGGCTGGACAGCATCAAGTGGGACGGTGACGGCCTGGTGCCGGTGATCGCGCAGGAGCAGGGCTCCGGCGATGTGCTGATGTTCGCGTTCATGAACCGCGAGGCCCTGGCGCGCACGGCCGAGATCGGCCAGGCGGTGTACTGGAGCCGTTCGCGCCGGAAGCTGTGGCACAAGGGCGAAGAGTCCGGCCACTTCCAGCAGGTGCACGAGATCCGCGTCGACTGCGATGCCGACGTGCTGCTGCTCACCGTGACCCAGCTCGGCCACGACCCCGGCATCGCCTGCCACACCGGCCGCCATTCCTGCTTCTTCCGCAAGCTCGATGGCGATCGCTGGTCGACCACCGCGCCGGTGCTTGAAGACCCCGACAAGATCTACAAGAAATGAGCAACATCACTTCGCAGGACTTCCTGGCGCACCTGGCCGCGATCATCGAATCGCGCAAGCCCGAGGCCGGCGGCGACCCGGACAAGAGCTACATCGCGCGCCTGTTCAGCAAAGGCACCGATGCGATCCTGAAGAAGATCGGCGAAGAGGCCACCGAGACGGTGATGGCCGCCAAGGACGGCGTGCCGGAGAAGATCGTCTACGAGGTGGCCGACCTGTGGTTCCACTCGATGATCGCGCTGGCCGCCTTCGGCCTGAAGCCGGCCGATGTGCTGGCCGAACTGGCGCGGCGCGAGGGTCTGTCCGGCCTGGAAGAGTTTGCGCTGCGCAAGGTGCAGCAACGCGACAAGGAAGGGGGTTGATCATGACCGAGCCGACTTCTTCGCTGACCGTGGTAGATGCGCAGGCCGATGCCTCGCTGCGCACCATCGGCCACATCAGCTATGCGCTACATGCCATCGTGGCCATCGGCGCCGTGCTGCCGGGCGCGCAGGGCAGTGTGCTGCTGTTGCTGGCGGCCTTCATCCTGGACCTGGTCAAGCGCGGCGATGCGGCCGGCACCTGGCAGGAATCGCATTTCCGCTGGCGCATCCGCAGCGTGGTGTTTGCCGCCATCGCCTACACGGTGACGATCCCGCTGTGGGTGCTGCTGGTGCTGCCGGGCTGGATCGCCTGGGCCATCATCTCGATCTGGTTCCTCTACCGCGTCGTGCGCGGCTGGCTCGCGCTGAACGACCGCCGGCCGATGCCCATCTGATGCCCCCATGACCTTGTCCCTCACCATGAGCCACGACCCGAACTGCATCTTCTGCAAGATCGTTGCAGGCGCCATCCCGTCGAAGAAGGTCTATGAAGACGAGGACATCTTCGCCTTCCACGACATCCACCCCTGGGCACCGGTGCACATCCTGATCATCCCGAAGCGACACATCACCAGCATGGTCGATGTCACGCCGGACGACCAGGCACTGATGGGCAAGATGCTGGCGATTTCGCCGAAGCTGATGCTGGACCTCGGCGTCATCAACGGCTACCGGCATGTCATCAACACCGGGCGGGACGGCCTGCAGGAGGTGCAGCACATGCACCTGCATGTGATGGGTGGGCCGCGGCCCTGGCTCAAGGGGTGATCCGGGCCTGTTCACAAAGCATGCAGAGACGGGTCACCTAGAATCCGTCTATCTGTCTTCAGGAGTTTGTCATGGGATCACTCAGCATCTGGCACTGGCTGATCGTGCTGGCGGTGGTGGTGCTGATCTTCGGCACCAAGAAGCTGAAGAACGTCGGCAGCGATCTGGGCTCGGCGGTCAAGGGCTTCAAGGATGGCGTGCGCGACGGCACCACGTCCGCCGACGCGGCCGCCGCGGCGCAACAGCCGCCGCAGCAGGTCAGCGGCAATAAGGCGTCCGACCCGCACACTGTCGACGTCGAGGCCAAGACCAAGTCCTGACGCCCCTTGCATGATCGACTTCGGTTTCGACAAGATCGCGCTGATCGGCGCGGTCGCGCTGATCGTCATCGGCCCCGAGAAGCTCCCGCGTGTCGCCCGCACCGTGGGCACCTTGCTCGGCAAGGCGCGGCGCTACGTGGCCGACGTGAAGGCCGAGGTCAACCGCTCGATCGAACTGGAAGAGCTGCAGAAAATGAAGTCGCAGTTCGAGACGGCGGCCAGTGATGTCGAGGCCAGTGTCCGCAGCGAGGTGAACGCCGCCAGCGCGGCCTTCGGCAAGGGCTACGAAGAACTGAGCAGCGGCCTCGATGGCACGGGCCTGGCCGGCAGTGCCGACGGCAGCATCGCGCCGCCCGCGCCGCAATACAAGCGGCCGAACAAGAAGTGGCGCCTGAAGCGCAGCGCCGTGCCGCGCTGGTACAAGCAGCGCGCCGGCGTGCGGGCTCACGCGCAATCGGGCGCCGCGCGGGTGGCCCGCTTCCGGCCGCCGGCGATGAAGCGATGAGCGCCAACGACAAGCCCGACGAACTGGCCGGTACCGAACAGCCCTTCGTCTCCCACCTGGTCGAGTTGCGCGACCGCCTGGTCTGGGCCTTGATCGCGATCGCGGTGTCCTTTGGGGCGCTGTGCCTGTGGCCCGGCCCGGGCGCGCTGTACGACTATCTGGCCATGCCGCTGGTGGCGCAGCTGCCCGAAGGCTCCAAGCTGATCGCGACGAATCCGATCTCGCCCTTCCTGGTGCCGCTGAAGGTGACACTGATGGGCGGCTTCATGCTGGCGCTGCCGGTGGTGCTGTACCAGATCTGGGCCTTCGTGGCGCCGGGGCTGTACAGCCACGAAAAGCGGCTGGTGTTGCCGCTGGTGGTGTCGAGCACGCTGCTGTTCGTCGGCGGCGTGGCGTTCTGCTACTTCTTCGTGTTCGGCAAGGTGTTCGCGTTCATCCAGAGCTTCGCGCCCAAGAGCATCACCGCAGCGCCGGACATCGAGGCCTACCTGGGCTTCGTGCTGACCATGTTCATCGCCTTCGGCGCGGCTTTCGAGGTGCCGATCGCGGTGGTGGTGCTGGCGCGGCTGAACATCGTCAGCATTCAGAAGCTGAAGGAATGGCGCGGCTACTTCATCGTCGTGGCCTTCATCATCGCCGCGGTGATCACGCCGCCGGACGTGGTGTCTCAGCTGTCGCTGGCGATCCCGATGTGCCTGCTGTACGAGGTGGGCATCTGGGCCGCGCACTTGTTCATCAAGCACACCAAGGCGCCGGACGCCGAGCAGCCCACGGCCGAGACCTGAGCGCTCGGCTTCAGCGGGGGCGAACTGTCTGCTTGGGCCGCTGCGCGATCGTCAGGCTCAGCTGCAGCGCCTGCGCGCCGCGTTGCACACCGATGGTGGCGGTGTTGCCGGGCTTGAGCGCCGCCACGCTGTGCAGCAACTGCGCGGTGTTACTGACCTGCTGGCCGCCGACCGAGACCACCACGTCACCCGGTTTGAGCCCGCCCTTGCTGGCCGGGCCATCCTGCAGCACGCCGGTGATCAGCACGCCGTCCTTGATCGGCAGGTGAAAGTTCTCGGCGAACTCCGGCGTCAGGTCGCGCGGCTCCACGCCGATCCAGCCGCGCGTGACCTGGCCGTCGCGCAGCAGCCCTTCCATCACCTGCTGCGCCACGTCCACCGGAATCGCGAAGCCGATACCCATGCTGCCGCCCGAGCGGGAGAAGATCGCGGTGTTGATGCCGACCAGGTGGCCGCGCACATCCACCAGCGCGCCGCCGGAGTTGCCGGGGTTGATCGCGGCATCGGTCTGCACGAAGCTTTCGAAGGTCGACAGGCCCAGGCCCTGGCGGCCCAGAGCGCTGACGATGCCCGAAGTGACCGTCTGCCCGACGTTGAACGGGTTGCCGATGGCCAGCACCACATCGCCCACCTGCAGCGCCTGCATGTTGCCCAGCGTGATCGCCGGCAGCTTGTCCAGCGTGATGCGCAGCACCGCCAGGTCGGTCTCGGGATCGGTGCCGACCACCTCGGCGCGCGCCTCGCGGCCATCGGACAGGCGCACCTCGATCTCGCTGGCGCCGGCGATGACATGGTTGTTGGTCAGCAGGATGCCCTGCGCCGACACGATGACGCCGGAGCCGAAGCCGACCTGGGTTTCCGGCGCGCGCTCGCCGAAGAAGAAGCGGAAGCTCGGGTCCTGCGCATGCGGGTTGCGGGCGCCGGCCTTGCTGGCGGTGACACTCACCACGGCAGGCGCCGCCGCGCGCGCCGCGGACTGGTAGCCGGTGAACATCACCGGCACGGCGCTGGCACCCCCTGCCGGTACGGCACTGGCGCCTGGTGCCGGCAGCGGCGGCGCGGTGTTCAGCGCCACGACCTCGGTCAGCGGCCGGCCGTCACGCAGCAGCCATTGCGGCTTCAGCGTGTTGATGACGAACAGCACCGCCAGCGCCACGGTGGCGGCCTGCGAGAAAATCAGCCAGAGTCTGCGCATCGGAAAAAGGACAACCTGCCATGGTGCAGCGTATCGAGATCGAAGCCCACTTGGCCGCGCTGCTGGCGGTGGATCGGTTCAAGGATTATGGGCCGAACGGCCTGCAGGTCGAGGGCAAGAACAGGGTGCAGACACTGGTCTCCGGCGTGACCGCGAGCCTGGCATTGATCGACGCGGCGATCGCTGCGGGTGCCGACGCGATCCTGGTGCACCACGGCCTGTTCTGGCGCGGCCAGGACGGCCGCCTGACCGGCTGGCTGCGCGAGCGTGTGGCGCGCTTGCTGGCGCATGACATCAGCCTGTTCGCCTACCACCTGCCGCTGGACGCGCATGCCGAACTGGGCAACAACGCGCAGCTGGGTCGGCAGCTGGGCCTGGCGGCCGATGCGCGCTTCGGCGAGCAGGACCTCGGCTTCATCGGCGCCGCGCCCGTGGGCCCGGCGGTGTGGGATGCCAGGGTTCTGGCAGCGCATGTGGCCGAGCGCTTGCAGCGCAGCCCGGTGCTGCTGCCCGGCGACGGCCGGCCCTTGCACCGCGTGGCCTGGTGCACCGGTGGCGCGCAGGGCTATTTCGAGGCGGCGATCGCCGCTGGCGCCGATGCCTTCCTCACTGGCGAGATTTCCGAGCCGCAGGCCCACATCGCGCGCGAGACCGGTGTGGCCTTCCTGGCCTGCGGCCACCATGCCACCGAGCGCTATGGCGCGCCGGCGGTTGGCGCGCACCTGGCCGAGCACTTCGGTCTCGCGCACCAGTTCATCGAGATCGAGAACCCGGCATGACGAGCCGCACCCTGCATGACACGCCGCTGGCACTGACGATGGGCGACGCGGCGGGCATCGGCCCGGAGATCATCGTGCGTTCACTGGCCGTCCATGACGCCGGCCGCTGCGTGGTGGTCGGCAGCGCCGAGGTGATGCGGCGCGCGCTGACGCAGACCGGCCTGCTGCTGCCGGTGGCCGTGCTCGACGCCCCTGACGACCCGGCACCGCCGAACTGCGTGCCCGTGTGGCAGCCGCCCGGTCTGGCCGATGGGCTGGCGACGCTGGCGATGGGCCAGGTGCAGGCCGCGGCCGGCCGCGCCGCAGCCTGCTGCATCGAAGCGGCGGCCCGCCTGGCCTTGGCCGGCACGGTGGCTGGCATCGTCACCGCGCCGATCCACAAGGAGGCCCTGGCGGCGTCCGGGGTCGATTTCCCTGGCCACACCGAGATGCTGCAGGCGCTGGCAGGCGCGCCCGCAGTGCGCATGATGCTGGCCAACGACGAGTTGCGGGTGGTGCTGGTAACCATCCATGTCGCGCTGCGGCGGGCGATCGAGCTGCTGGATTTCGATGCGGTGCTGCAGACGCTGCGCATCGTGCAGGCCTCGGCGCGGCAGTGGGGTATTCCGCAGCCGCGCATCGGCGTGGCCGGCTTGAATCCGCATGCCGGCGAGGGCGGCTTGTTCGGCGACGAGGAGCGGCTCTTCATCGCCCCGGCGATTGCTGCCGCGGTGGCCGAAGGCATCGATGCGCGCGGGCCGTTCGCCCCGGACACGGTGTTCATGCGCGCCCGCAATGCGCCCGGCCACCCCGGCGAGTTCGACGTCGTGGTGGCGATGACCCACGACCATGGCCTGATCCCGGTGAAGTACCTCGGCGTCGAGCAGGGCGTCAACGTCACGCTGGGCCTGCCCTTCGTGCGCACCAGCCCGGACCACGGCACCGCCTTCGACATCGCCGGTCGCGGCATCGCCGATGCGCGCAGCTTCCAGGCCGCGTTGGCCATGGCGCGCAGGCTGGCGGTGTGAACCCTGCCTGATCAGGTCCGTTGCGAGATCAGTTGCCGGCGCGCTGGCCGGCGGTGCTGGCCGCCGGGGTCTTCAGCTGGGCCAACTGGCGCCGCGCCCGGGCGGTGGCGCGTTCCAGCAGGTAGGCGTTCTCGAAGGCGCGCATGCGGCCGGTTTCACACATGCGCGACAGCATGCGGTAGGTCATCGAGATGGTCTTGCGCTGCTTCGCGCCGTGGGTGAAGACAAAGAAGGTGCGCGCCGCGCTGACATGCGCCAGCCGCACCTTCTGCCAGCTGTCCTCGATGTGCATCTGGTAGGCGAAGCCGATCTGCACGTGGTCGGCCAGCGACTTGCCGCGCGTGGGCTCCATCGCCTCCGGCGCGGGCAGGCCATCGATGTCGATGTCCACCGCCGAGATCTCGGGCTCGGCCGCCAGGTCGATGTCGACGGCGCCGTTCCAGTCGACCTTGCTTTCGTCGACGAAGCCGACGGCCTTGGCCTCCTCGGCACTGAAATCGCCCGGCGTGACCACGTCGTTGAGCACCGGCAGCGCGCTGGCCGATACCGGCGGCAACTCGGCAGTCTTGGGCAGCGGCGTGGCCAAGGCACCTTCCACCTGCTTGGCCAGCAGGTTGTGTTCCAGCGTGCTGAGGGCCTGACCCTTCAATGATTCGGCATGCGCGGGCAGCAGCTTCGAGAAGAAGTCGCGCCGCACGCTCTCGGCGCAGCGCACGCGGTCCAGCCCCGCGTTCAGATCCTTCATCAGCGCCGGCAGCAGCCGCAGGAAGGCCTGGCGTTGCGCCGGCACGCCCTTGGGCTGCACGCTCATCACCAGCTCGCGGCCCACTTCGCGCATGCGCCGGGCCAGCACGCTGTCGGCGCCATGCTGCTGTTCGGCACTGGCAATGGCCTTGCTCCAGATGCGGCCGAGAAAGTCGCGCAGGAAGTCGGGCACCGGCAGCGAGTGCAGCGCACCGTCGAGTTGCTGGCCGAAGCGTTGCTGCACCCGCAGCTGGTCTTCCTTGCGGCCCAGCACCTGGTCGGCGGCGCCCTGGGCCTGCACTTCGGCCTGGGCCTGTTCGGCGACAAAGCTTTCCAGGTCGTTGAGCTTGCGTTCGTAGAGCTCGATCTGCTCGAAGTCGCCCTCGACCACTTCCTGCACCAGTTCGCGCACCCGCACCAGCAGGGCACGGCCCTGTTCGCCATCGAAATCGTCGACCGCCGTACCCAACGAGGCGATGCGGTTGACGAAGCGCCGCACCGGGTGTTTGCGTGACGAGAAGAAGCTGGTGTCACCCAAGGCCGCGCGCAGCACCGGCAATTGCAGCCGGGCGATCTGGCGCGCCATCTGCGGTGGCACCTTGGGGTCGGACAGAATCTGGTCGAACAGCCCGGCGATGACGTCGATCACCATGTGATCGAGCGCGCCGGTGGCCGCCTGGCGTAACTCTTCGCGGTGCGCGACGATCAGGTTCGGCGCCATCATCGGGCCGCTGAGCATGCCCATGCCCGACGCGCCCGCCTCGCCGCCGTAACCGCTGCCGCCGCCGTAGCCGCCGAAGTCGCTGTTGCCGGTATCGACCATCGCCGCGGCGTTGTGCGACAGCCGACGCAGCAGCGACATCATCTCGGCATCGACGCGACCCATCGGCGTTCCGCGGCCGGTGAAGCCGCCGCTGGTGGTCGGGCCGAAATGGCCGCGGCCGCTGCTGGGGCCGCCGCGCGGCTGCAGCCGCCCGCTGGCGGACAGGTCATGCGCCGGGCCGCGGCCCTGCATGCTGTCGGCCATGTCGCCGTGCAGGCTGCCATGCCCGGTGTTGCCGCGGCCCGCGGCGTCGTGCGGGTTCTGTCGCACTTGCAGGCCCACCGGCTTGATGCCCGAGTTGCGCAGATCGGCCACGATCTCGGCATAGGTCTGCCGCATCGCATTGGCCAGCGAACGGCCGATCTCGGCCAGCAGCACCTTGCGCGTCTCGGGCCGGTCGGCCACCACATCGACCGCGCGGATCATCGCCTGGCCCACCACCTCGGCGCGCAGCGGGTTGCGTTCAGGGTCGGCACGGCCCAGCTTCAGCAGCGTGCCCATGTAGGCATCGAGTTCGCGGATCTCCCACTCGCAGGCATGCGAGATTTCGAGCGCAAAGCGGTCGGCCGAAACCTGGATCTCGACCTCGTGGTCGGTCACCAGGCTCAAGGCGTCCCAGTTGGTCTGCGCGCCGCTGCCTTGCGCCTCCAGCGTGCCGGCCTCGCGGGCCACACGCTGGTCCAGCGACTCATTGAAGGTCAGCGCAAAGATCGCCAGCTTGCGGTTCAGTTCGAACTGCGCACCGAGCAGGCCATCGCGGTGAAACACATTGTTCGACGACAGTGCGGCCAGGCCGAGGCTGTCGACGGTGCGTTCCGCTGCCGAACGTGCGGCCATGCGCACACGCTGAACAGCACTTTCAAGAGCAGCAGGGAGACGAACAGGAGGGGTCAGGTTCATGGCGGCCGGGTACCACGACGGCAAGGCGCTGCCCGGCTCCCCAGGCGACGCCCTTCAACGCTGCGAAGTATGCGGCCAAAAGCGGCAGCATCATGCTGCCATTGATACAAGTGGATTCAGCGCTTGGTCAGGGCATCGCGGATTTCACGCAACAGGACCACGTCTTCCGCGGGCGGTGGTGGCGGGGCGGCGGGTTCGGCGCGCTTCAGGCGGTTGATCTGCTTGATCATCAGGAAGATCACGAAGGCCAGGATGATGAAGTTGATCGTGATCGTCACGAAGTTGCCCCAGGCGAAGACGTTGCCCGCCTTCTGCGCCTCGACCAGCGTGGCGCCGGCCGGCACGCTGCCCGAGAGCACCAGATACTTGTTCGAGAAGTCGACTTGGCCACCGAGGACCAGGTTGACGATGGGCATGATGAGGTCCTTGACCACCGAATCGACGATCTTGCCGAACGCCGCGCCGATGATGACGCCCACCGCGAGGTCGACGACATTGCCCTTCATCGCGAACTCTTTGAACTCGCTGGCGAATCCCATGTGCTTCTCGCTCCTCTGAAAGGGTGTGTGTTCGCGCCACGGAAGCGGCGCTCGGGCAGTATTGCGCAGTGGCCTTCGAAGTCAACCGGGCCTTGCACAGGCGGGAAGGCCCCGATCACTCCGCTAGAATCCCGGGTTGCCCTGAAGTACAAACACAGCTCTTCATCCGAGGAATCCCATGAGTGACAGCCCCGCAGCCGACAGCCCTGTGGATCAAAGTCGGCGCAATTGGGTGGCGATCACCGCTGGCGCCGGCGCCATCGGTGGCGTAGCGGTCGCAGTGCCCTTCGTCAGCAGCTTTGCCCCCTCCGAGCGCGCCAAGGCCGCCGGTGCGCCAGTCGAAGCCGACATCAGCGCGCTGAAGCCCGGCGAAAAGATGACTGTCGAATGGCGGGGCAAGCCGGTCTGGATCCTGCGCCGCACCAAGGAACAGCTGGCATCACTGAAGAAGACTGACGCCGAGGTCGCCGACCCGAAGTCGCAGCGCAACCCGGGCGAACTGACGCCCGAATACGCGCGCAACGAATACCGCTCGATCAAGCCCGAGTTCCTGGTGGCCGTGGGCATCTGCTCGCACCTGGGCTGCTCGCCGACCGACAAGCTGGTGCCCGGCGCGCAGCCCTCGCTGCCGGACGACTGGCAAGGCGGCTTCCTGTGCCCCTGCCATGGCTCGACCTTCGACCTGGCCGGTCGGGTCTTCAAGAACAAACCAGCGCCCGACAACCTCGAGGTGCCGCCGCACATGTACCTGTCCGACACGGTGCTGATGATCGGCGAAGACAAAAAGGCCTGAGGGCCGGAAGTCGCAAAGAACATAGGCACACGAGGGTCTCGACATGGCAGATTTCAAGCAAGCACCCGCAGACGCGCCGCTGGGTGTCAAGCTCATGACCTGGGTGGACAACCGGTTCCCGGCCACCAAGATGTACAAGGAGCACATGTCGGAGTACTACGCTCCGAAGAACTTCAACACCTGGTACTTCTTTGGTTCGCTGGCGATGCTGGTGCTGGTGATCCAGATCGTCACCGGCATCTTCCTGGTGATGCACTACAAGCCGGATGCGAACCTGGCGTTTGCCTCGGTCGAGTACATCATGCGCGAGGTGCCGGGCGGCTGGATCATCCGCTACATGCACTCCACGGGTGCCAGCGCGTTTTTCGTCGTGGTCTACCTGCACATGTTCCGCGGGCTGATCTATGGCAGCTACCGCAAGCCGCGTGAGCTGGTGTGGCTGTTCGGTTGCGGCATCTTCCTGTGCCTGATGGCCGAAGCTTTCATGGGCTATCTGCTGCCCTGGGGCCAGATGAGCTACTGGGGTGCCCAGGTCATCGTGAACCTGTTCGCCGCCGTGCCCTTCGTCGGCCCGGACCTGGCGCTGCTGATCCGTGGCGACTACGTCGTCGGCGATGCGACGCTGAACCGGTTCTTCAGCTTCCACGTCATTGCCGTGCCGCTGGTGCTGCTGGGCCTGGTCGTGGCGCACATCATCGCGCTGCACGAGGTGGGCTCGAACAACCCGGACGGTGTCGAGATCAAGGCCAAGAAGGACCCAAAGACCGGCCTGCCGCTGGACGGCATCCCGTTCCACCCGTACTACACGGTGCACGACCTGTTCGGCGTCAGCGTGTTCCTGATGATCTTCTGCGCGATCATCTTCTTCGGCCCGGAACTCGGTGGCTACTTCCTCGAGTACAACAACTTCATCCCGGCCGATCCGCTGAAGACGCCACCGCACATTGCGCCGGTCTGGTACTTCACGCCGTACTACTCGATGCTGCGCGCCACAACCGACCCGATGGTCACGGTGTTGTGCGTGATCGTCGGCCTGGCCGCAGTGGTCTCGCTGCTGGCGCTCAAGGGCAAGGCGAAGATCGTCGTGCCGGTGGCCGCGGTGATCGCCATTGCGCTGCTGAAGTACTTCGATGCCAAGTTCTGGGGCGTGGTGGTGATGGGCGGTGCGGTCATCATCCTGTTCTTCCTGCCCTGGCTGGACAACAGCCCGGTCAAGTCCATCCGCTACCGGCCG
>NZ_DATILJ010000191.1:0-6432 GCF_035476535.1 Aquabacterium sp. | reverse complement strand
CATGGGAGGTCGACGCAGTCGCACGGATTGCAATCGCAGTTGTGCCACCACTTCTCCTTCTTCTTTCGGTTCTCATCCGATCGGGACGCAGCGGGCTGACGCTTCAAGGCTGCGTAGGCTGACTTGCAGCGTGTGAACTGGCGTGGCATGGCTTCGAGCAGCGCGAACACGCCCAGCCTGTTCACCACGGCCTTCGCATAGGCAGAACATGACCGCCTGCCCGTGTGCACACGGTACGCGCAACAGAAGCCTTTGTAGGGCGACACATGGCGCTGGTACAGATCAATCGCAGTCGATGCGGTGGCGCTGAGCATGGTGCTGAATGGTTAACACTCGACTTCAGGCGAAGACGGCGGCATTGCCGATTGGCCCGGGAGGCGGAGCACAAGCGACCCGCTCGGTGGCCGAATGCTGCTGGCTCCCGCCTTGACGGAAGGGTGGGTCTCACAGCCGTTGCTTGCGCTGTTGAATTGTGTGGGACAGGTTCATGCGATCGATGTCTTCGATGGACATGATGGGCGCATACATGAGGTCGGTTGGATCACTGGCGCGCTTCCAACCCAGGCGCATCTCGCCAATAATACGCAGGAGCATCTTTGCCACGCGGGTGGCTACCACGTCTTGAGTTGACTGCGAGCCGTCGACGTTGTATTGCAGGCGTGCAATCGACAATACCGACGTGTTTGCCATAGGGCTGTGCATCGAGTACTGAAATCGGAAGTTGCGAGACTTCGAGTTGATGTCCCGGTTCGTGAGCACGATGAAGTAGGTTCTTGGCGAAGCCTCGCGAAGCATTTTCGCTGCCGTGGCGCCAAGAGGAAAGTAGTCTTCGGCGGCGTACTGATTTGTGCCGGGAAAGGGTTCGGTACTGCTGGCCGGTGTCCAGAGTGTCGACTTGATCCACAGACCGGTCTCTTTGGTGAGTGCGCGCGCAATGTCGGCAGCGGCGTGCTCGGATATGTCATCTGTGGGGATGACGTAGAAGTTGACCGCGTCCACCGGACTTGCGAGCGGTAGGGACTGATTCTGGCCGCGCGCTGCAGGTGCGATCGGAAAGGCGAACAGCAGGTGGCGACGGCGCATGGGGATTTCTGTGAGGCCAAGCGTTTGGAATGATGCGCGGCCGACAGCTTGGGGCCGCGAGGTGGAGGATAAGCCACGACGCCTCGCGGCCCGATGCATTTGGCGCTGGCCTCGATGGAAGGGCTGGGTCCATCTCTCTTGCCGGAGCCTGCCGGGTCTTCTTGAACAGCGGCTACTTCCGCCGCGCCAGCGCCAGCCGCACCACCGGCCGCGCGGGTTTGCGGCGCGCCACTTCGTCGAAGCCGGCCTCGTCGTACAAGGTCTTGACGCCGAACCACGACGACTGGGCGGCGGGGTCCGCCGCGGTGTCGATCGGGTAGGCCTCCAGCAGGCGCACGCCGCGCCGGCGCGCATAGGCGATGGCGCCTTTAAGCAGTGCGGCGCTGACGCCCTGGCCGCGGTACTCGCTGGGCACGACGAAGCAGACGATGGACCAGACCGGCTGCGCGTCCACCGGCTTCATCACCGGCGACTTGGCCAGTCGTGCGAAGTCTTCGCGCGGGCCCAGCGAGATCCAGCCGACCGGCGTGCCGTCCCGGTAGCCGATGAGCCCGGGCGGCGGGTCCTGCACGGCCAGTGCCTGCAGCGCATCGTGGTTGTGCGCGGCCCGGCTCTCGCCCGGGCGCAGCGCCTCGGCCTGGCCGCTGAGGCGGTAGAACATGCACCAGCAGCCGCGCGCCACCGAGCAGCCTTTGGCCGCGAAGATGGATTCCAGGTCGGCCCAGCGCTCGGGCGTGAGGGGGTGAACAGTCAGGCGCATGGTGATCGCGTGGTGCTTGTCCTCTATGGCCAGGAGTGTGTCGCGTCAGCTGCGATCTTGACAACAGGCCCGCGCGGGATGGTCTGCTTCGATCGCACCATGGGGTCAGAGCCTGTGAAGATGTCGGGCACGAACGAGAGATTCGCAGGCTCTCAGGCTTGCGCGCTGGCGCGTTCGTCCAGCAGCGCCTGGGCCAGCGGCTGCTGGCCGCTGCGCTGCGCGGCGTCGATCAGCGTCAGGTCCAGCAGGTCGCGCTGGGCATGGCTGCCGCCGAAGCGGTGGGCGATGTTGCGCACGGGGCGCAGCAGATCCACCGCGTGTGCATACCGGCCTTCGGCATGGGACTGGATGGCGCGGGTGGCGGCGTGGCCGACGTCGCGCGTGAATCCGGCGTTGTCGTTGTCGGCCAACAGGGCCGCGGCCTGGGTCGCGAGCAGCGCTGCCGCGCCATCAGCGCGGCCGCTGCCCATGAAGGCCATCATCGCGTGCATGTCGTTGAACGCATAGTGGCCAGCGCCGGCCAGCCGGGTCCAGCGCTCGGCCAGCGCGTGCCAGCGCTGCCCCACGTCCACGCCGCGCAGCTGCAGGCGCCACAGCATCGCCGAGGCGTCGATCATGTCCACCACCACCTGCGATGCGCCGCCGCAGATCGGGCCGTCCACCAGCGCCAGCACTTCGTCGATCTGGTCCTGGCCCAGGTGGAACAAGGCCAGGTGCCACCAGTTGTGCACGGCAAAGAAGCTGTCTGCGCTCCAGCCGGCGCAGTTGCCGCGCATCCAGGCCACACCCTCCTGGCGCCGGTTCTGCATCTCCAGCACATGGGCCACCGCGTGCTGGCCCCAGCCGTCGCGCGGCTCGAGTTCCACACACTGGCGGCCGACCCTTTCGGCGCGTGAGTAGCGGCCGGTCTCTTCCAGGCCGAAGGCCAGCATGCCCAGCACGGCGTGGTAACCGGTGATCGAGCGGTGCCAGGCAGGCATCGCGCGGGCGATGCGGTCGTGCAGCATGCGTGAGTCGCCGGTGAAGAAGTCGATCTGGTGGCCGGCCTGCAGCGCCAGCGTGTCCAGCGGGTACAGGATGCTCAGGTCTTCCAGCGTGCGGCCGGCGGCACGCCAGCGGCCCTGCAGCAGGTGGCCCAGCGCTGTGGCGTGGCCCCGCTCGCGCTCGGTCATCGGTAGCGCCTGTGCCTGTCGCAGGGCCTCCTGGGCCACGGGCGTGCCGGCGGGATCGGTGCCCAGCAGGTGCAGCCAGGCCTTGAACAGGTGGCCCATGGCCAGCTCCGGCGCGGCGGCCAGCGCGGCGTCCAGGCTGGCCACCGGGTCGCCGATGAAGCAGCGGAACTGGTGCAGCGCGGTTTCCAGCACGTCCAGGGCAGTCGGCGTGGCGCCGCTGAGGGCATGGCCGGCAGAGTCTTCGAGTGTCATGGTGCTTCCTGGGTCAGACATTGAAGGGGTGGGAAGCCGGGTGAGCCGGCGCGGCCGGATTCGTCGCGGCCCGGGGCTCGCTCACATCACGGCCCAGCAGCATCTCGGGAATGCGCGCGGAGGCGCCCGGATAGAAGCCTTGCAGCGGCATGTGCTCACGGCCGACGCGGGGGTTGCGGAAGGTGCCGAACACCATGTCCCACAGCGGCAGGTCGGCGTAGTTGAAGGCGTGCACGCCGCGCTGGTGGTGCACCGCGTGGCTCTCCGGGCCCTGGACCAAGTAGCCCAGCCAGCGCGGCGTGCGCAGGTGGGCGTGCTGGTAGATGGCCAGGAAAGTGAGCGTGGCCGAGGCCCAGGCGCCGGCCTCGGGGCTCAGGCCGAGCAGGCCGAACAACACCAGGCTGCTCAGCGTGGTGAAGATCGCCGCGTCCGCCGGGTGCAGGTAGAAGGCGCCCCAGGCGTCGAGGCTCTCGGCGCTGTGGTGCATCTGGTGCCCCAGGCGCCACAACCAGGTGAAGCGGTGTGCGCTGCGGTGGTACCCGTAGTGGAAGAACTCGTACACCAGCACGCCGACGACGGCACCGCCCACGGTGCCGAGCACGCTGGCGTTGAAGACATGCGCCTCGCCCAGCCACTGCCCCCAGAGCTGGCCGATGAACAGCGACAGCCCGAAGTTCAGGGCCGTGACGACGAAGGCGCGGCTGCGCCACCAGCGGCTGCGCACGCCCGGCGCCGGCGGGCGGAACAGGTCGAGGACCAGGAAGGCCGGCAACAGGGCGAGCGAGAGGATTTCGAGCCAGGACATGGAGGACTCCTTGAAAGCGTCAGTGGTTGCGCAGCGTACGAATCGGGCGTCCGCCCAGCGTCCTTTGGCGCGGCGGCCGGTCGCCCGTGCGAGTGCTGGTGTGAAAATCGGCGCCATGCCCCAGACCCTTGGCCGCCAACAGGTTCAGCTGCAATGCAAGGGCTACCCCGGCGTCGTGGTCGACGGACAAGCCGTGGATCTGCGGCTCAAGCGCGGCATCGCGTTGCTGCTGTTGCTGTTCGAAAGCGCGCGCAGGCTGGCCCGCGCGCAGATCGCCGAGACCCTATGGCCCGATGTTCCGGCGGACGTGGGGCGGGCCCGCCTGCGGCGCCTATGCCATGAAATGAACACCGCGCTGCGCGGCACCCTGCTCGTGGGCGATGCCGACACGGTGTGGCTCGACACCACCGTGGCCGACATCGATTCCGATGTGGCGCAGGTGCGGCGCAGTGCACGCGCGCTGTTGGCATCGCCAGCGGCCGAAGGCGCGGGCCTGTGCTTGCAGACGGTGCTGGCCGTCGACGCCCACCAAGTGGCCGATGGCCTGAGCCTGGACAGCGAGCTGTTCAACGACTGGCTGGATGCGCGCCGCAATGACCAGCGCAGTCTGCTGGTGCGGGCGCTGGGCTGCGCCGCCGAGCAACTGGAGGCCAGCGGGCAGGCCGGCCTGGCGGCTGAAGCGGCCGCCCGCCTGCTGGTGCTGGAGCCGCTGTCCGACACCGGCCATGCGGTGCTGATCGGCGCCCGCGCACAGGTGGGCGATGCCGCCGCCGTGGAGGCCGCGTACTTCGCCTGTGCCGACGTGATGCGTAGCGAACTGGGCATGCGACCGTCAGCGCAGATCGAGGCCGCGTACCAGCAGGCATTGGTGCGGCTTCGGGCCGCTGCCAGCCACCACGCGCCGCTGGTCAGCCGCTTGCCGCCGATCCGCTTTGCGGACACCGACGACGGCGCTGTCGCTTTCCTGACGCTGGGCAGCGGGGACGTCACGCTGATCGTGCTGTTCGGGCTGTGGTCGCATGTCGAAGTGGCCTGGGAAGAGCCCGCCATCCGCGCCATCCTGGAGCGGCTGGCCCGCCGTTGGCGTGTGGTGCTGATGGATCGCCGCGGCACCGGCCTGTCGGAGCGCGTGGCGGTCCGCCACTCGCTGAGCGCCGGGGTCGAGGATGTCGAGGCGGTGCGCCGGGCCCTTGGCGTGGACCAGGTCTGGCTGCTCGGCAGCTCGGTGGGCGGGACCATCGCCATCGACTATGCCCACACCCACCCTCGGCATGCGCAGGGCCTGCTGCTCTGCGGCGCCGGCGCGCGCAGCACCTGGGACGACGACTACCCGTGGGCGCCGACCACCGAACAACTGGACCGCTGGCTGGGCGAGTTGCGCACCGCCTGGGGCCAGGCCACGAGCTGGGGCCAGTTCGCGCCGTCCCGGGTGCACGACACCGAGGGGCGCGACTGGTGGGCCCGCATGCTGCGGCAGTCGCTGTCCCGCAACGGCGTGTCGCCGGTGCTGCGGGCCTTTGCCGGGATGGATGTGCGAGACCGCCTGCCGCGGCTGCGGCTGCCCACGCTGATCGTGCAGCGCCGCGGTGACCGCATCGTTCGTGAGGGCGCGGCACGCTACCTGGCCGAGCACATCGCCGGTTCCACGCTGCTCGTGCTGCCCGGGGAAGATCATCTGATCTGGTGCGGCGATACGGATGCCGTGCTCGAACCGATGGAGCGCTTCGTGTCCGGGCAGCGCTGGTGAGGGCGCGCCGACGCGCTTGAGCCGCGGTGCTGCGTGGTGCCCACTGGTGCAGCGTCGGGCCGTACGTCAGCCGGGCTCGGGCACGAACCCGGCCGCACCCTGGTGCCGATACCAGTAGGTCTGCCAGCGCTTGGTGCCGCGTGGCCGCTCCATCAGGAAGGCGATCACCAGGCGCTGGCCATCGCTGCGCAGCGAGATCGCGCCATACACCTCGACGTTGCGGCGCGTCAGCTGCTGCAGCAGCTGCAGCCGGCTGGCCTGGTCGGGGGCGGGATCGGTGCCGGCGCGGATCGCCGCTTCGATCTTCTCGTCGAGCCGGGTGATGCGGCCCAGCGCGTCCGGCGCCTCGGCCTCCCGTGTCGAGCGCAACAGTTCGGTGGACAGCAGCAGCGGCGCCGCGCCACGCCCTTGCTTGCCCAGCCGGCCCAGCAGGTCGGGCCGTGGGTGCACATGGCTTTCTTCGTCGCCGGAGGAGACGACGAAGGCAAAGGGGTTCACCGCCTGCAGGAATTCATCGGTGACATCGGTGGCGCCGTGGTGGCAGCTCTTCATCACATCGGACTGGAAGCGCGCGCGTGCGCCTTGCACCGCGGCGGACAGCGGCTGGCCGGCG
>NZ_DATILJ010000190.1:0-14206 GCF_035476535.1 Aquabacterium sp. | reverse complement strand
ATGCAGCGCGTCGATGGCCGCCATCAGGCTGGCCAGCAAACCCTGGCCGCAGCCGATGTCGACCACCAGGCCCTGGGCCGGCAGGTAGCCGCGTTCCAGCAGGCCACGGAACACCGGGTCGCGGCCCAGCTTGCCGCGCGCGAAGTGCCAGGCAAAGCGGCCGGCCTGCTGGTACGGCGAGCAGGCGGCCTGGTGCAGCGCGCGCCAGGCGGCATCGGTGGCGACGGTGCGCGGCGGCGGTTCGCCGAGGCTGCGGGTGGTCAGGACGGGAGCGGTCATCGGCTGGGCGCCGTCATGGGCGTGAAGTCATTGGCGGGAAGTCAAAGGCGTGAAATCAGGCGTGACAGCCACGGGTTCCGGCATGGCGTCGGGCAGCGTGACGCAGTGCAGCCCTGCCTGCCGGATCTGCTGCAGCAGCGCGGGCAGCACCTGCAGCACCACCGGCCGGCCGTCGGCGGCATGCGCGCCGTGGCCATCGTGCAGCAGCAGGATGTCGCCGGCGGCCAGGCCGCTCATCAGACGTGATAGTACCCGCTGCGGATCGGCCTCGCGGGTGTCGAAGCCGCGGCGGGTCCAGCTGGTCAGCGTCAGGCCCAGGCGGGCCAGCACCGGCTGCAGGAAGGGATTGCGCAAGCCGGCCGGCGCGCGGAAAAAACGCGGCGTCTCGCCGGTCAGCGCCGACAGGGTCTGCTGGGCCCGGTTCAGCTCGGCGGCAAATCCGCGCGGACCCAGCAGCGAAAAATTGTGGCGGTGGCGGAAGCTGTGGTTCTGCACGCTGTGACCGCGCGCGACGATTTCGCGCACCAGCGCCGGATGCTCGGCCGCGCGCCAGGCAATGCAGAAGAAGGTGGCGCGGGCGCCGTGGGCCTGCAGCAGGTCCAGCACCTGGGGCGTGACGGCCGGGTCCGGGCCGTCGTCCAGCGTCAGCGCCACTTCGCCGCGGGCCACGGCGGCGGGCGGCAGCCGGGTGATGTTCGGGCCCAGCCAGGTGGCGCGCGGCCACAAGCCGCCGAGCATCAGGCCGACATGGTTCAGCACCAGGGCTGCCACGGGCCAGGCCCAGGCATCGGGCCACAGCAGCAGCGCAGCAGCTGACAGTGCGTGCACGCCCACCGTGACGCGCATGAACAGCGTCATCGGCGTGGACACGCTCGGCAGTGGCGAAGCAGGAGAAGTCAAAGCGGCGGTTCGTGGGCGGCGGCGGATTTTCCCATGGTCGGCGCCGCCGCAGCACGACGCGCCGGCACGAAGGCCGCCGACAGCAGCAAGGCCAGCAAGGCGCCGGGCGCCACCACCTGGCCGATGGCCGACAGTGCCGGGATGTGCGACAAGCCGATCAGCCCGAAGGACAGCACCGTCGTCAGGTTGGCCAGCACCAGCGAGGCCAGCGTGTCTGCATCGGCCGCGCCTTCAGTGCTGAACTGGTCGAAGAACAAGGCGTAGTTCGAACCGACGGCCACCACCAGCAGCAGGCCGACCAGGTGCAGGATGCCCAGCGCGACCTGCGCCAGCATCAGCCCGCCCAGCGTCAACAGCACGGCCAGCGCCAGCGGCAGGCACACCGCCAGCAGGCGCCGGGTCGAGCGCATCGCCACTGCCAGCAGCAGCACCACCGCCAGGCCGCCGAGCAGCGCCTGCCACACGGCTTCACGCAGGTAGCGCTGGTACAGGCCATCGAGTTCCTGCTTGATGTCCACCACCTGCAGGCCCGGCACATCGGCCAGCGCGGCGCGCAGTTGTTCGGCGTCCAGCGGCGGCTGGCCGGTCTTGCCGCCGGGGCCGGCAGGCGGGCCTGGCTGCAGCGACAGCATCGCGCGCCAGCGCGCACCGCCGGCCTTCGGGTCGGCCGGCGCCTCGAACAGCAGGGCGTCGACCAGCGGCGCCAGCGGGCTGCCCTGCAGCGCGGCGCGGTCCACTGGCGGGCGCTGGCGGGCCTGCTGCACCGCATCGACAAAGGGCTGCAGGCGTTCGGCCTTCAGCGGCCCGCCGGCAGCGGCTTGTTTCACCCGCTCACCCAAGGTGTTGGCATCCGGCAGGCTGGCCAGGCGGGCCTGCTGCGTGCTGATGCTGGGCAGCCAGCGCGCCGGGCTGTCGTAACCCGCCAGACGGCCCTGCGCCACCAGCGCGTCGAGCTTGGCGCCGGCCAACTCGGCAGCTTGCAGCGCGGCCTGCGCGTCGGTGCCCGGCACCACCACCAGCGTGCGCGCATCGCTGGCCGACAGGTCAGCCCGCAGGTTGGCATCCAGCGCCAGCGCGCTGCGCGAGACCGGGCTCAGTGAGGCCAGGTCGCCGCGCCACAGCTCGCCGCGCTGCCACAGCAGCAGGCCCAGGCTCACGGCGCCCAACACCAGCAGCGCCATGCGTGCCCGCGGCAGCCAGCGCAACGCGCGCGCGGCCTGCTCGCCCAGCCAGCGCCGCAGGCCGAGGCCGGCGGCGCCGTCGGGCATCAGCGCCGGCAGCACAAAGCGCGTGGCCAGTGCGGCGGCCAGCAGCCCGCTCAGCGAGAACACGCCCAGCTGCGCCAGGCCCGGAAATCCCGAGAACATCAGCGCCGCGAAGCCGCACATCGAGGTCAGCAAGCCCAGCCGCACCGTCGGCCACGACAGCCGGCGCCAGTGCAACCAGCCGGTGCCCGGCTGCGCGGCGCCGCGGGCCTGGATCAGGTAATAAATCGCATAGTCCACGGCCTCGCCGATCAGCGTGCTGCCGAAGCCCAGCGTGATGCCGTGCACCGTGCCGAAGCCCAGGCTCACCGCGACGACGCCGCCGACCACGCCGCTGGCCACCGGCACGAAGGCCACCGCCACCGCCGGCAGCGACGCGAAGGCCAGCAGCAGCACCACGCCCATCAGCAGCGTGCCGACGATGGCCAGCTGGATCACCTCCCGCTCGATCTGCGCCCGGCTGTCGACGGCGAACACCGGCGGGCCGCTGAGTTGCAGCTGCAAAACGCCGAGCCCCGGTTGCGCGCTGATCTTCGCGAACGCGGCGCGCACCTGCGCCAGCAGCGCCGCCTGGCCATCGAGGTCGCCGCCGGCCGCGCGCGTCTGCGCCAGCAGCACTGCACGCGGCAGCTGGCGCGACACCCACACGCCGTGCTGGCTGCGCGGTGCATCGGGCGGCAGCATGGCTTCGACGATGCGCCGCGTCTCGCCGGTGGGGTCCGACTCCAGCAGCGGCTTGATCGCCGCACCGGCCGGCGTGCCCAGCAACGACAGCGTGTCGTCGAAGGCCTCACGCAGGCCGTCGACCGTGAAGTGCCGCGCCTCCACCGCCGGGCTCAGGTGGTAGCGGTTCGCGAACAGCCATTCGCCGGCGCCGCTGGCCTGCCAGGTGGCGGTATTGCCGTTGTGCACCTGGTCGAAGAGGCCGCTGTCGCGCAGCGCGCTGGCCAGCTGGTTCGAGGCCTCGGCACGCTGCAGCGCGTCGCCGCCGGTGATGCCCAGCATCAGCGTGCGTGCGGCCACGCCGCTCTGGATCTGCTCGATCAGCACGCGCTGGCGCGGATCGGGGCTGGCCGGCAGGAAGGCCGACAGGTCGGCCGAGAAGCTGCTGCGTGCGATGACCCAGCCACCCAGCAGCATGACGGCCAGCCACAGCAGCAAGGCCGTGGCACGCCGCGCCGGGCTCAGCGGCGCGTCGGTCATGAGTGCACCCTTGGCGCTGCGCGCCTTCCCGCCAAGCGGGAGCTGAGCCCCTTCGGGCGGCCGCACGCGGCTCACGGGCGCTTGTCGGGCGCCGCGGAAGCGGCGGCGGCCGTGTGGGCCGCGCTGGCCACCGGCTCGATCTGCATCAGCGAGCGGTCGCCGTCGGCCAGGCGCATCTCCACCGTGCGCAGCTCGGCACGGCGGCCGCTGATGCGCACGCTGGCCAGCATCACCTGCAGGCGCGGCTCGATCGGCAGCAGCTCCAGCGTCCACTGCGCCAGCGTGCCGCTGACCTTGACCTTGAAGTGCTGCTGCAGGCTTTGTGCATTGCCCGTCAAGGTACCGCGCACCGATTCGACGATGGCTTCCATCTCCGGTGCTGCATCCAGCACCAGGCTGCGGCTGCGGCCATTGCGCTCGAGCGTGACGATCTTGCCGTCCACCGCCATGGTCTCGGGTCGCGGCGCCAGCGTCTTGCGGGTGAAGCGGTCGGGTGCGGCAAAGCTCAAGGTGCCGCTGCTGACCAGCGGCGCGTCCAGCCCCTTGACCTGGCGCTGCTCGGTGAAGCGCGCCTCGCCGCTGCGCACCTGGGACAGCACGTTCATCAACTCGGCCAGTTCCAGCGCGGCAGCCGGCGCCGCGGCCGCCAGGCCCAGCACGGCCGCGGCGACGAGCCCGCGCAGGCCCGCGGCACGCCGGCGCAGGCCTGCGGCAAGTGCACGCTCAGGCCCCGTCTTCACGCCAGAAGTCATGGAAGTTGAACCAGTTGTAGGGCATCTCACGGCACAAGGATTCTAGGAGCGCCACGTAGTCGGCAATCGCTGCATGGATGCGCTGCTCGCGTTCCTGCGCCGTCGCCGCGCGCCGCGTGAAATCGGCCAGCGGCATGAAGCGCACCTCGTAGTGCGCGCCGCCGGTGTAGAGGCCGACCATGAACACCATGCGCTGGCGCAGCAGCGCGGCCAGGCGGAACGGGCCGTCGCTGAACACCGCCTCCTGGCCCAGGAAGGGCAGCCGCACCGGGTTGGCGCGGGCCGACTCGCCGGGCATCGCACGGTCGGCCAGCAGGCCGATCAGGCCATTGACGGCCAGCCGATCGCGGATGGCCAGCATCGAATCGGGCCGGCCCAGCGCGATGATGTCGGGCTTGATGTGCGGCGCAATGGCGGCCAGCGCGTTGTTGATCAGCCGCGCGTTGTCCGGGTACATCACCATCGCGATGTTCAGCTGCGGATCGCCGCGCCCGGCCGCGCGCAGGGCCTCGAAGCTGCCGATGTGAGCGCCGGTCAGGAAGGCGCCATGGCCGGCGTCCAGACAGACCTGCACATGCTCGTGGCCGTGCACGTCGATGCGGATGCCCGCGCCGCCTTCGCGCAGAAAGTACACGCGGTCGAGGATGGTCGCGGCGAAACAGAACACATGGGCGTACAGCTCGCGCCAGCGCGCTGGCCGGCCGAACACGCGCCCCAGGTAGCGCGCGCTGGCGCGCCGGGCCTTGGGCGCGAAGAGCACGAAGTACAGGGCGATGAGGTACAGCACCCCACGGGCGATGCGCCGGCCACAGCGCAGCGCGATCCAGCACATGATGCGCAGCGCCCAGGCGTTGCTGCGTTCGGGTTCAGCGGCCCAGCTGGCCGAGGATCCATGTGTGGCAGCGCGCGGGCTCGCGGGCTCGGCACTGTCCCGGCCGCGTGCAGCGGTGCCTTCCGCGGTGCTGGCCTCGCCGCTCACGCTAGACCCCCAGCGCGCCGCTGGCGACCCGCTGCTCGCCCTGCAGCACTTCAAAGCGCCGCGATGCGCCGGCTTCCTGCACCCGGATCGTCAGCACCGCGCCCGGCCCCACCGGTGCCAGGAACTTGGCGGCGCTGATCGTCATTGATGCGCCGGCCTGGCCGTCTTCGCGCAGCGCCTCCACCACTTCGGCCAGCAGCAGCACGCCCGGCAGGATCGCACGGCCGGGAAAGTGGCCGGCAAACGCCGGATGGTCGACCGGGATCACGCGCTGGCAGACGATGTCGGCCATCAATGCCCCTGGCGATCCAGCTGCGCCAGCGCAAAGGCGCGCAGCGACTGCGTGGTCAGCTTGCCGGTGGCTTCGCGCGGCAGCGCGTCGACATGCAGCACGCGCCGCGGCACGAACACCGCTTCCAGCCGGCGACGCAGGCCGGCGATGATGGCCGCCGCGCTGATGCCCGGCGCAACGACAAAGGCCACCGGCCGCACCACGCCGTCGGGCACCTCGTCGGGCAGCCAGAAGGCGCCGTCCTGCACCCCGTCCAGGCTGTTCAGGTGATAGTTCAGGTGGCCCAATGAGCTGCGCCGGCCGGCCACGTGGATCAGGTCGTTGGCGCGGCCGAACAGGCGGAAGCGGCGCGCGTCGTCCAGCCGCAGCACATCGCCCAGGCGTGTCGGCGCCGGCACGGCGCTGCCCTGTACGAAGAAGCATTCGTCCCGGCCATCGTCGCCGCCGCCGCTGGCTTGCCGCGTGATGCGCAGGTCGCCGAAGGTGCACCAGACTTCGCTGCTCGCGGTGCGGCGCGTGGCCACCTGGCCGGCTTCGGTGCAGCCGTAGATCTCGACCAGCGGGCCACCGAAAGCGCTTTCAGCCTGTCGTGCCAGCTGTGGCGACAGCGGTGCGGTGGCGCTCAGTACCAGGTCGGTCGGCGGCAGTTCCAGGCCGGCCGACAACAAGGCCTTCAGGTGGAACGGCGTGGTGATCAGCGCGCGCGGCCGCGGCAGCGACTGCAGCGCCTGCACGATGTCGGCCGGGTAGAACGGCCGGCCGGCATCGATGGCCGCGCCGCCCAGCATCGCGAGCAGCACGCTGGATTCGAAGCCGAAGCTGTGCTGCGCCGGCACCGTGGCCACCAGGTTCAGGCCGGCCAGCGTCGGCCGACCGAGGTACTCGCACAGGCGTTGCGTGGCGCCCTGCACGTTAAGGTTCATCTCGCCCCAGGTCTTGGCATGGGGCTGCGGCACGCCGGTGGAGCCGGAGGTCAACAGGCAGGCCCCCCGAAGACCGGCCGGGATGCAGGGCATCGCGACATCCGGCAGGTCGGCGGGAATGCCGGGCAAGGCGGCGGCCCCGCTCGCCATGCCGGCGGGCGGCGACAGCGCCACGCAGTGCGAGGGCATGCCGTCGACCTGCAGCGCGGGGTCGTCGGTGGCCGCGCACAGCACCGGGTGCTCGCTGCGCAGCTGAGCCAGCGTGTCGGGCCGTGCATTCGGCGGCAGCAGGCTGACGCGCCCACGCAACAGCGCGGCGGCAAAGGCCACGCTGAAGGCATAGCGGTCGGTGCACAGGCTGACCACGGCGCCCTCACCCGGCAGCCGTTCGGCAAAAACCTGCACGTCGGCCAGGAACTGGTGGCCACTGATCGGCTGGCCCTGGCGCCAGGCCAGGGGCTGGTCCAGGTCACGCGGGGCCAGCAGCGGCAGGCGCTGATCGGCCTGATGGACGACAGGCAGCATCGCAGCCGCCCTCATGGGTGCACCCTGCGGCCTGCGGCCGGTCCCGCCAAGCGGGAATGAGCCCCAGGGCCATGGAGTGGCCCCTTCCGGGGCCGTGGCGGCCGGGCGCGGCTCATGACCGCGCCGCCTCGCCCGATGCGCCATTCAGCGCATGCAGCACCTGCGCCAGCGTCAGGCGCTCGAATTCCGGGTGCAGGCGGTAGCGCGCCCAGTGCTCGCCGACAAACACCACGGCGATGGCCAGCGGCGTCAGCACATTGGCCAGCAGCGACCAGGTACTCCAGGGGAGCGTGGCGTACACCGCCACGGACACCAGCATCATGGCAAAGAAGTAGCCCACCCACAGCCGGGTGACATGCGCGGTGTAGGTCTCCATCGCCGGCGACAGCGCATGCACGCGACGCGCCATCTGCGTGATCAGCGACGGGCCATCGCCGCGCAGGCTGGCCAGGAACACCAGGCCCAGCGCTAGGTGCGTGCCGGCATGCTGCATCAGGTACAGCCGCTTGACATCCCCCAGCCCGCCGCGCGCGACGATCAGCACCAGCGCCAGCGCGGCCAGCACGCTGGCGCCCAGCAGCAGCGGCTGGCGCCGGCGCCAGGCCAGGGCCAGGCAGGGCAGCAGCAAGGGGCCGAACAACGCGGCCACGGCCCAGGGCTCGCTGGCGGCGTACAGCATCAGAAAATGCGACAGCACCGCATACAGGACCACCGCCAGCAGGCCCAGCGCCAGACGCAGCTTCACGGCGATGCTCCGTCAGGCGGTGCGGTGCGTGCCCACGTGCGCGGCCAGGCTGCGCAGCGACTGGAAGATCAGCTGGTTGTTCTCGTCGTCCGAACGCAGCTGAAAGCCATAGCGGCGCGACACTTCCAGTGCCAGTTCCAGGATGTCGATCGAATCGAGGCCCAGGCCGTCGCCATACAGCGGCGCGGTGGGGTCGATGGTGGCTGGCGCCACCTCGAGGTTCAGGGCCTCCACCAGCAGCACCGCCAGTTCGGACTCCAGCACCGACGCCTGTGCCGACTCCGGCGCAGGTCCCTGGGCAGTGGATGTGGCCGGCTTATCACCGGGGGCCGAAGCAGCGGACGAAGGGGACAAGGACATGATTTCCAGGCGGTTACGAGGGTCGGGCAAGCCTTCCATTGTAGTTGCGGGCACCGAGGCGCCCAGCCCCCGAAGCGAGCGCACCGCGCCCTCACCCGAGCACAATCACCGACCGATGCGGTCGACGGCCTCGATGGCCTCTATCGGTTCAGGCCTCGGGCTTGTGGCACACCGCTTCGACGTTGTGCCCGTCGGGGCCGATCACAAAGGCGCCGTAGTAATGCGGGTGGTAGATCTCGCGGATGCCCGGCGGGCCGTTGTCGATGGCGCCGACAGCCAGCGCGGCGGCGTGGAAGGCGCGCACGGCATCGCGGCTGTCGGCGGTGAAGGCCAGGTGCATCGGCCGCTGCGGCGCTTCACCCGGGCCGAACCAGAATTCCGGCTTGCCGCCCCTGCCGTAGCCGGCCCAGCCTGCCACCTCCACCATCAGCGCGATGTCCAGCGGCGCCAGGGCTTGGCTGAAGAAGGTCTTGCACTGCGCGTAGTCGCTGACGCTGATGCCGACGTGATCGATGATCATCAATACCTCCGAAGTGAGCCGCCCACTGTAGGCCAGCAGGGCGCTGAATCGACTTGGCAACCCCGCGTTTGAAGCGCTTTTCCGCCGACCGCGTGGCCGCCATCGGCGTAGCCTCGCCAGCATGCTGCAATCCCTGTTCGACCGCCTGCTCGGCCGCCGGCCCGCCGTGACCGCGCCGCGAGGCACGGTGCGCGTGGTACATGCCGGCACCGCCAAGCCGCCGGCGGCAGCCCCGGCGCCATCGGCCGTGCCCATCGGTGCCCGCCGGCCGCTGGTTTCCACCCAGGGCGGCATTGCCGGTTTCGAATTCCATCTGGGCGAGGCCACGCTGCGCCGGCTGCGCAGCCGCGGCGACCCCGCCGCCGCCACGGCCTGCGCCAGCAGCCTGCTGGGTGCGATGCGGCTGTGTGCGCAGAACGGCCAGGCGGCCTACGGCGAACTGCCGGCCAGCTGGCTGACGCGCGGCAGCACGGCCGACCCGCTGATCTCGGGCATGCACCTGGCGCTGGTGGACGACGACGACAAGGCCGACGCCGCGGTGCTGGCGCAGCGTATCGCGCTGTGGCGCGGTGCCGGCGCCGCGATCGGGTGGGCCCAGGGCACGGCGCCCCGCTTTGCTACCGGGCTGCGGCCCGACTTCCACACGCTGCAGGCTCGCGCGCTCGAACCCGCGGCGCTGCTGCAAGCCTTGCGCAGCGGCGCGCCGGGCGTGTCGCTGATCGCGCTGGACCTGCCCGGCATCGACGCGCTGGAGGCCGCACTCGCCGCCGGTGTGCGGCTGGCCTGCTGCCACATCGACGCCGGCGTCGAGCCGCCTGAAGCGCGGCCGCTGACGCCGCAGACGCAACGCCTGCTGGCGCTGATGACCCAGCTCACGCGCGATGCCGAAACGCCCGCGCTGGTGGCCGCGATCAAGGCCGACGTGAGCTTGTCCTACCGGCTGCTGCGCCAGCTCAACAGCGCCAGCGTATCGCCGGCCGGTGAACTGGGCTCGATCGAACAGGCAGTGGCCTTGCTGGGCCGCAACGAGCTGTACCGCTGGGTCAGCGTGCTGCTGGTGCAGCAGGCGCCGGCACGGCCGGCTTCAGCGGCGCTGCAGGCCATGGCGCTGGCCCGGGCCCGCTTCTTCGAGCTGCTGGCCGAGGCCCAGGGCGAAGCCCGGCCCGGCGCGCTGTTCACGCTGGGCCTGGCCTCGATGCTGCCGCAGCTGTTGCGCACCCGCCTGCCCGACGCGCTGGCCTCGCTGCAACTGCACCCGCAGGCCGAACAGGCCTTGCTGGAACGGCAAGGCCCGTGGTGTGCCTACCTGGCGCTGGCCGAGGTGCTGGACGAGAGTGACCTCGAAGAGGCCACGCCGCTGGCCCAGGCCTTTGGTGGCCTGCCGGCGGTGATGGCGCATTCGGCGCGCGCGTGGATGTTTGCCACGCGCCTGCCATCGGCCACCGGCGGCTGAGCGCCGGCCGACGCCATCAGGCCTTGGCGCGGAGCGCCTGCCTGAGCTGCACGCCGAGTTCCGGCTTGTGCTTGAACGGATCGGTCGGGTTGCGCGCGTGCATCACATCTTCCAGCCGGTTCTGCACCGAGGCCAGCGCCTTCGGGTGGCTGTAGATGTAGAACTGGTTCTCGCGCAGTGCGTCCAGCACCTTGCGGGCCACATCGGCCGCGGTCACCTTGCCGCTGGTGACGGCCTTCTCGCTCATCGCCGCGGCGATCATCTGGCTGCGCGTGGGCTTGGTGTTGACATCGTCCTGCGGCCGGTTGCGGTGGCTGGCGTGGATGCCGGTGGGCACGAAGAACGGGCACAGCACATGCGCATGGATCTGGTCGGTGACCAGCGACAGGTCCTGGTACAGCGTCTCGCTCAAGGCCACCACGGCATGCTTGCTGACGTTGTAGACGCCCATGTTCGGCGCGTTCAGCAGGCCCGCCATCGACGCGGTGTTGACGATGTGGCCCTGATACGCCGGGTCCGCCGCGGCGGCTTCCAGCATCATCGGCGTGAACACCCGCACGCCATGCGCCACGCCCCAGACATTGACGCCGAGCACCCACTCCCAGTCCTTGGCGCTGTTTTCCCAGATCAGCCCGCCCGAGCCGACCCCCGCGTTGTTGAATACCAGGTGCGGCGCGCCGAAACGCTTGCGCGTGGCCTCGCCCAGCGCCTCCACCTGATCGGCCTTGGAGACATCCAGCCGGAACGGCAGCACCTGGGCGCCGAGTGCGGCCACCTCGCCGGCGGCCAGCGCCAGTGCGTCGGCCTGCACGTCGGCCATCACGATGTTCATGCCCAGGTGCGCGGCCTGGCGCGAGGTTTCCAGGCCGAAGCCCGAAGCAGCGCCGGTGATGACCGCGGTGCGGCCTTTGAAATCGATCATGTCGAACTCTCCTTCTTGAGCTGGAAACCGATGCGCGGGAAGTGCACCTGCACGACACCCGCGCGCTCATCCGTGCGGCGCAGCACCACCTCGTCGGCGCTGAGGCCGACCAGCGTGCCGGCCACCGGGTCACTGCCGTAATCGGTGGCAGTCACCGTGACGGCCTGGCCGGGCTCGAAGCCCTTGCCGGCTTCCACCAGCGTCGGGGCCTGCGTGCCAGCGGTGGCGGCCATCGTGATCGCCTCGGCGCTGGACAGCCGCTCGTTCGGGCCATGGCCGATCGCCAGCACGCGGTCCAGCCAGGTGTTCAGCGCCTCATGCGGCGACAGGATGTCGGCCACCGGCCCACCGCGGCGGATGAACCACAGCGCATGGGCCACCGAGAAGTCGGCGATCGAGATCGTGTCACCGAACAGATACGGGCCGCCCTGGGCCAGCTGTTGCTGCAGCGCTGACAGATAACCCCTCAACTGCACGGCGGCATCGGCCAGCGTCAGGCGCCGCATCGTGCCGGTGAAGGCCGCGCGGTCGGCACCGAAGGCCTTCATCACTTCGGGCGCCGGGTTGTTGAACAGCGCCGCCGCGCCGGCCGGCTGCATCGTCCAGGTCACCGCAGCCCAGAACAGCGTGGCATCGGCCCACTGCGCAAAGGGCACCGCCAACGGCACGCTGGCCGGGTACAAGGTCGGCGTGGGCTGGCGCGCCTCCAGCACGCGGGCGATCAGCGCTGAATCGCAGTAGATGTCGGCGCCGATCTGCATGAACGGCGTCTTGCGGTAGCCGCCGGTCAACGCGATGACATCGGGCTTGGGCATGATCGGCGGGATCAGCACCGAACGCCAGGCCAGGCCCTTCAGGCCGAAAATCAGCCGGATCTTTTCCGAGAAAGGCGAGCTCGGGTAGTGATGCAGGATCAGGTCGCTCATTTTGAGAGATAGGTTCTGGGTCAGTGGAATTGGGCGCGTGCGACGATGGCGTTCAGGTCGCAGCCGGCCGGCAAGGCGCCGAACACATCGCTGGCGTCGGCCAGGCGGGACGCGCAGAACGCCGTGAACACGGCGTCGGTCGAATGCTGGCGCAGCAGCGCGGCTTGAAGCAGCAGCGCGGTGTCGCGCGCCAGGCGGCGGGCCTGGGCCTCCTCGGTGGCGCCGTCCAGGCCATGCAGCACGCGGGCCAGCATCGCGTCGAAGGCGGGGTGTGCGCCCTGGGCCGGTGCGGTTTCATGCGCCAAGGCATCGGCCACCGGGCCGCCGCGCAGTGCACGCAGCAGGTCCAGCGCCATGATGTTGCCCGCGCCTTCCCAGATCGAATTCAGCGGCATCTCGCGGTAGATGCGGGCCATCACGCCTTCGCCCTGCTCTTCGACATAGCCGTTGCCGCCCAGGCATTCCATCGCTTCCTGCGCGAACGCGCTGCCGCGTTTGCAGATCCAGAACTTGGCGATCGGCGTCAGCACGCGGCGCATCAGCGATTCGTGCTCGTCGTGGCCGTTCTCGGTGCGGTCCACGGCCCGCGCCAGTCGCAGCGCCAGCGCGGTGGCGGCTTCGCTTTCCAGCGCCAGGTCGGCCAGCACGTTTTGCATCAAGGGCTGGTCGATCAGGCGCTTGCCGAAGGCCTGGCGCTGCGACGTGTGCTGCAGCGCGATCGACAGCGCCTGACGCATCAGCCCGGCGGTGCCCAACGCGCAATCGAGCCGGGTCATCGCACCCATGGCCAGGATCTGCGGAATGCCGCGGCCCTCGTCGCCGATGCGCCAGGCGGCGGCGCCGTGGAACTCCACTTCCGAACTGGCATTGGCCTGGTTGCCGAGCTTGTGCTTCAGGCGCTGGATGCGCAGCGCGTTCACCGTGCCGTCGGGCAGCCAGCGCGGCAGGAAGAAGCAGCTCAGGCCCGCGGGCGTTTGCGCCAACACCAGGAAGGCGTCGCACATCGGCGCCGAGAAGAACCACTTGTGGCCGGTGAGCCGGTAGCGCACGCCCCAGTCGTCCCGCCCATCGGGCTCGGCCCGTGTGGTGTTGGCCCGCACGTCCGAGCCGCCCTGCTTCTCGGTCATGCCCATGCCCATGGTCAGGCCGGCCTTCTGGTCGAAGGGCAGGAAGCGCTCGTCGTACTGCGTGCTGGTCAGGCCGGGGCTCCAATCGGCATGCAGCGCGGCATTGCTGCGCAGGGCCGGCATCACCGCATAGCTCATCGAGATCGGGCACAGCACCGAGGGTTCGGCCTCGGTGAAGAGCATGAAGGCCGCAGCCCGCTCGATGTGCGCACCGGCCCCGCGCGACCACGGTGTGCCGTGCAGGCCATGGTGCATCGCGCGGGCCATCAGCGCGTGGTAGCTGGGATGGAACTCGACCTGGTCGATGCGGTGGCCGAAGCGGTCGTGGGTCTTCAGCTGCGGCGAGAAGGTGTTGGCCAGCCGCGCATCGCGCTGCATCGCCGACGAGCCGGCCTCGGCCCCCAGCGCGACCAGCGCCGCGTCGTCCAGCGCCGGTGCGTTGAAGCGCAGCGCATCGCGCAGTGCGCGGTTGCCGCTGTACAGGTTGACATCGGCCAGCGGCGTGCTCTGGTTCAGCACTTCATGGGTCACGACATCGGCTGTCATGCTGACCTCCACATCTCCACGTGCGGGATGTTGTCCTCCAGGTACCGGTCACCGACGGCGACGAAGCCCTGGCGGCCGTAGAAGCGCTGCAGGTGCGCCTGCGCACTGATGCGGATGCCGCGCCCCGGCCATACCGCCACGCAGCGCTGCACGCCTTCGTGCACCAGCGCATCGCCGGCGCCGCTGCCGCGCAGGGATTTATCCAGGACCACGCGGCCGATCGACGGTTCCTCGTACTTCAGACCGGGGTCGGTGACCCGCAGATAGGCGCGCAGTTCACCGCCCTCGTCGCGGCCCAGCAGGTGCCAACTGTCGCGATCGATGCCATCCGGGTCCAGGTAAGGGCCCTGCTCGAGGATGAAGATCCGGCAGCGCAGCGCCAGCATGTCGTAGACGCCGTCGACGCCGAGTTCGGCGAAGCGCTGCCAGGTCCAGGCCAGTATTTCGCCGCCGGGCCGCCCCAAGGCGAAAGCTCCCCCTCGGGGGGGC
>NZ_DATILJ010000189.1:0-35086 GCF_035476535.1 Aquabacterium sp. | reverse complement strand
GCCAGCGCCACGGCCGGGTGGCTGGCCATCGCGTTCTCGATCATCAGCGGGTCGATGTTGTGGCCGCTGCGGATGATCAGGTCCTTGGCGCGGCCGGCGATGTGCACGCGGCCGTGTTCGTCGATGAAGCCCAGGTCGCCGGAATTGAGCACACCCTCGTCGAACACGCCGGCGTTGTGCTCGGGGTTGCGGTAGCCGGGCGAGACATGCGGGCCGCGGATGGTGATGACGCCGATCTCGTTCGGCGCGCAGGGCGGGCCGAGGCGGCCGCTGGCCTCCAGCCGGCAGACCACCACCTGGGTGTAGGGCAGGGCCCAGCCCACCGAGCCGACACCGCCTTCACTGGCCACGGCATCGATGGCGATCAGGCCCGAGGCCTCGGTCATGCCGTAGACCTCGTGGAGGCTGCGGCCGGTGACCTGCTGGAAGCGCTCGCCCACGGCGATGGGCAGCGATGCGGCACCGCAGAAGCCGGCCCGCACGGCGCTGATGTCGGCGCCGTCCAGCGGCACTTCCAGCACCGCACCCACCGAGGTGGGCACCGCGCCGACCAGGCTGGCGCGGTGCTGCGCCGCCAGGCGCCAGAAGCCCTGCACCATGGCCGGGTTGCGCAGGCCGCTGGGCGACATCACCAGCAGGCTGACGCCGGCCATGAAGGCGCTCAGCGCGCAGAAGATCGTGCCGCCGACATGGAACAGCGGCAGCGTGGCGGTCAGCGTGTCGTCGGGCTGCATGTCGCCGAGCACGGCGCCGCCGAATGCGGCGACCAGCTGGCTGCGGTGGGTGTGCGCCACCAGCTTGGGCGTGCCGGTGGTGCCGCCGGTGTGGAAGTAGGCCGACACCTCGTCGTCGCGGCCGGGCTCGCCGAAGACCAGCTGCGCGTCGGGCTGGGCCATCAGCGCACTGTGGAAGTCGATCACGCCGTCTTCCAGCGGCAGGCCGGGTGGCGAGACGCGCAGCAGCGTCAGCCCCGGCACCTGCTCGCGCAGCGCCAGCGCCTTCTGCCAGATGTCCAGCACCGGGTGCGGGCCGAGGGCGACCAGGATGCGCGCGCCGGAGGCCCGCAGCAGCCCGGCGATGTGCTCGGGCTGCAGCAGGAAGTTGATCGGCACCGCGTAGCCCGCGGTCTCGGCGCCCCACAGCGTGGCATGGGTCTCGACCAGGCTGGGCAGCATGTAGGCCACGCCGGGCCGCGGGCCGCCCAGCGACGAGAACAAGTTGGCCGCGCGCCGCACCAGGCCCAGCAGCTCGCGGTAGCTGACGCGGCGCGGCTGCTCGTCGGGCGCGCCGCTCATCAGCATCGTGATCGCGGTGCGTTCGGGCTGGCGCGCCGCACTGCCGATGAACACGTCCAGGATGCTGCGCTCGGGCAGGCGCTGGGCCAGCGTCATCTCGGCCTCGAAGCGTGCCAGGTCGTCGCGGCTGCGGATGCGGTCGCCGGTGCCGAGGGTGAGCAGGGCCATGATCAACAAACTCCGGGCAGGGGAAAGTGCGGCGGACTCTACCCGTTCGGCAGGGGAGCTTGCAACGCGGCGCATCACCCCCAAGTACAAACCCTGTCAGTCACGAGACCCCGTAGGGGGCAATGGACATGCAAGCGACAAAGCGAATTGAAGTACCGGAGCGCCTGAGGGTGCTGGTGACGCTGGCGCAGTTGCTGGAGCGGCTCGAGCAGGGCGCGGCGCCGGTGGGGGCCGGGCAGTACCGTGCCGTGGCCGCCCGCCTGGCCGCGGAACTCGCTGCCGTGCCGCAGGACCCGACCTTGGAGATCCTGCTGGGCGTCTTTCCCGCCATGGCCCAGATGTACGAGAACCTGCGCTACGAGCAGGCCGGCCTGTGCCGCTCATCGCTGGACGCCGCGGCGGCCGCGGAAGTGGAGACCCGGGCACTGATCGGCCGCATGGCCTCCGGCTCGCCTCGCTGAAGGCGGCCGGGGAGTGGCCGGGGTCGGGGGCGGTGGGTCAGATCCGCCGCGCCTGGCCCTGCCAGTACGGATCACGCAGCTTGCGCTTGAAGATCTTGCCTGTGTCTTCGCGCGGCAGCGATGCATGCAGTGTCACCACCCGCGGCAGCTTGTAGTTGGCCAGCCGCGGCTGCAGCCAGCGTCTCACGTCTTCGGGGGTTAGCGCGGCGCCGCTGGTGTCCGCGCTGGGCTGCACTGCGGCGGCCAGCGATTCGCCGAACTCGGCGTCAGGAATGCCGAACACCGCGCAGTCGGCCACGCCGGGCATCGCCTGCAGCGTGGCCTCGATCTCGGCCGGGTAGATGTTCACGCCGCCGGAGATGACCATGTCGGCCGAGCGGTCGACAATGAACAGGTAGCCGTCGTCGTCGAGGTAGCCAATGTCGCCCATGGTCAGGAAACCCTCGCGTTCCATCGCTGCGCGCGCGGCATCGTTGCCCTGGTAGGTGAAGCTGGCCGCCAGTGACGGCTTGACGTAGATCAGCCCGGCCTGGCCCTGCGGCAGCTCGTGGCCCTGCTCGTCGAGGATGCGCATCGCCACGCCAGCGATGGGCCGGCCTGCCGAGCCGGGCTTGCGCAGCGCTTCCTCGGGCCGCAGGAAGCTCATGTAGCCCAGTTCGCTGGAGCCATAGGCCTCGTAGATCACCGGGCCCCACCAGTCGATCATCGCGCGCTTGATCTCGGGCGGGCAGGGCGAGCCGGTGGAGCCGACGAAGCGCATGCTGCGCAGGTCGTGGCGCGCGCGCACGGCCTGCGGCAGGCGCAGCAGGCGCACGTACATGGTCGGCACCAGGTAGGCATGGGTGATGCGGTGCTGCTCGATCAGCTGCAGCGTCGCTTCGGCATCGAAGCGCGCTTCTAGGAACAGCGTGCCGCTGTGCTGCGCCACGCCCATCGCATAGGCGTTGGGGGCGCTGTGGTACATCGGCGCGCTCAGCAATGCGCGCATGCCGGGCTCCAGGCCGTAGGCCAGGCGCGAACGGTCCAGCGCGGTGGCCGCCTGCTCGGGCGTGGACGGCTCCCGGCGTATGCCCTTGGGCCGGCCGGTGGTGCCGGAGGTGTAGAGCATCGGGCCGCGCGGCGCGCGCGCCGGCTGGTCCAGCGGCGCCGCGGCATCGCGCAGCGCCTGCCAGGCGGCCGGGCTCAGCGTCTTGACGCCGGCCGGCGCCACATCGCCCAGCGCCTGCAGCAGCGCGTCTTCGGCGAAGAACAGCTTGGCGCCGCTGTCCGCGAGGATGTAGCGCAACTCCTCGGCCTTGAAGTGCCAGTTCACCGGGCACCACACGGCGCCCAGCCAGCGCGTGGCGAGCATCAGCTCCAGGTTCAGCGGGCTGTTGTGCAGCATCAGCGCGACCACATCGCCTTCGACGATGCCCAGCGCCTGCAGTGCCGCGGCGGCGCGCTGATAACGGTCGAAGAACGCGTCAGGGTCGATGACCTGGCCTTCGAACACAAGCGTGGGTTTCATCGGACCAGCCTCCGTTGCATGGCCTCGCAGTGTGCGGCGCGGCAACGCGTCCGTCAGCCGTGCAAGCCCGGAGTGACAGCGGCCCGCGGCGCGGGCTCAGCCGTCCTTGGCGTCCGGCCGTGCCGTCCCGCTGGCAGCGACGAACGAGAACACCGCGGTTGCGCGCAGCACCAGGCGTTCACCGACCTGCAGCAGGCAATCGGCAAAGGCCAGCTGCCAGCCCATGCGGCGCACCGTCACATGCGCTTCCAGCCAATCGCCGGGCCGCGCGGGGGACAGGTAGTCGGCGTTGAGCGACACGGTGACCTGGCCGCTGCGCCGTTTGCGCAGCATCGCGATGTTGATGCCGAAGGCGCCGTCGGCCAGCGTGGCGAGCATGCCGCCATGCGTCATGCCGGCCATGTTGGTGTGCTGGTGTGCCACGCGCAGCGCGATCACTGCGCCGCCCTGCGGCGTCGGCTTCATGTAGATCGGGCCCAGCGCGGTGAAGTACGGGCCGCCGATCTCGCGCAGCACAAAGCCTTCGGGCACGGGCAGCTCATCGCAGGAGCGCAGGGCGGGTTCGGACACAGCAGCAGTCTTTCCGTGAAATTCGACAGCGGTACGGGTTTGCGCAATTGTCTGCGAATCACCGTGGCGCCTCGCATCGGCCATGCACCGAGCGCCCGCGTCGACGGGCTGCGGCACGCCAATTGCCGCGGGTGCTCTGGATGGCGCCGGCCGTGAAGACCGCGAGATGATGGGACCCCGACGGCAGCGCCCGAAACCCGCCGACATGAAGGAGTTGCCATGCTGGTTCAAGCCTATCTGTTCTTCAACGGCCGCTGCGAAGAGGCGGTCGCGTTCTACAAACAAGCCCTCGGCGCCGAGGTGCTGATGCTGATGCGCAACGAGGACAGTCCGGAGCCGTCGCCGCCCGGCATGCTGCCGCCGGACTCCGGCAAGAAGGTGCTGCATGCGGCCTTCAAGATCGGCGAGACCACGGTGCTGGCCTCGGACGGCATGAACACCGGCCAGACCCAGTTCAATGGCTTTTCGCTGTCGATCTCGGTGAACGACAAGGTCACGGCCGACCGCTTCTTCGCCGCCTTGGCCGAAGGTGGCAAGGTCGACTTGCCGCTGACCAAGACCTTCTTCTCGCCGTGGTTCGGCATGCTGACCGACCGTTTCGGCGTCGGCTGGATGATCGGCCTGCCGGGCCAGCCCTGAAGCGCTGAGCGCGCCGGCACTGGCCGTCACGGTGGCCGGCTTAGACTTGGCATCCATCGCCCGGCCCGCGCCCATGACCTTTGACCGCATTGCCCCGCGCCCGCACGACCTCGGCGGCGGCTTCACCGTGCGCCGCGTGCTGCCCTCGGCACGCCGCCAGGCGGTGGGGCCCTTCCTGTTCTTCGACCATTTCGGCCCGGTCACCGCCGAGCCCTTGGACAACCACGACGTGCGGCCGCATCCGCACATCGGCCTGGCGACGGTGACCTACCTGTTCGAGGGCGCGATGATGCACCGCGATTCCACCGGCGTGGTGCAGCGCATCGAGCCCGGGGCGATCAACTGGATGACGGCCGGCCGCGGCATCGTGCATTCGGAACGCACGCCGGACGACTTGCGCGGCGTCACGCGCCGCAGCCATGGCCTGCAGCTGTGGTGCGCCGTCCCCGCCGAGCACGAAGAGGATGCGCCGCGTTTCGACCACACGCCGGCGCAGGCGATTCCGGCGGTCCAGCTGCCCGGCGTGGCCGTGCGCGTGCTGGTCGGCCAGGCCTTCGGTGCCGGCTCGCCGGTGCGCACGCTGTCGCCCACCGTGTACCTGGACTTCCGCATCGAAGCTGGCGCTGCGTTCACGGTGCCCGACGTGGCGCCGGAACGTGCGCTCTACAGCGTGGACGCCGGCTTCACGCTGGACGGCGAAGCGCTGCCGCCGTTCGAGATGGTGGTGCTGCCGGCAGGCAGCACGCCCCGGCTGCAGGCCGATGCCGCTGCGCGCGTGGTGCTGATCGGCGGTGAACCGCTGGGCCATCGCTTCATGGTCTGGAACTTCGTGTCCAGCCGCAAGGAACGCATCACCCAGGCCCAGGCCGACTGGCAGGCCCAGCGCTTCGACCCGGTGCCGGGCGAGACAGAATTCATCCCCCTGCCGCCGCCGCGGCCGTGAATGCATAGCCGACGCATGCAAGCCACACGAAGCAAACCCCTGAGTGCTGAACAACGGGCCGCGCTGGCCCGCATCGAAGGCCTGGTGGAGTACTGGCGCATCACCACCGAAGAGCTGGAAGGTGTGCTGCCGACCAGCCCGCCCGCACGCCTGAACCCCGGCATCAAGTACCGCCACCCGGTCACCGGCGACACCTGGGACGGCCAGGGCGCCCAGCCCGACTGGCTGCGCCGTGCACTGCTGCAGGAAGGCTACTTGGTCAGCGAGCTCCGGCCCGCCGACACCTCAGCCGACGACCGGCGCGACGGCGGCTGCACTGGCGGCTGACAGCCGCTGCCGGCGGCGGTAGCGGTTGAACAGGAACAGCGCGATCGACAGGTTCAGCAGGTTCCAGCCGATGCCGTTGATGAAGGCGGCGTGGTAGGAGCCGGTCAGGTCGAAGACCTTGCCGGACATCCAGCCGCCCAGCGCCATGCCGAACAGCGTGGCCATCAGCACCGTGCCGACCCGCGCCCCGGCTTCGGCAGGCGGGAAGTGTTCGCGCACGATGATCGCGTAGCTGGGCACGATGCCGCCCTGGAACAGCCCGAACAGCGCCGAGATCAGGTACAGCGACAGCAGGCCGTCGAAGGGGATGAACAGCAGCAGCGCCAGCCCCTGCAGCACCGATCCCAGCAGCAGCGTGCGCAGGCCACCGATGCGGTCGCAGATCAGGCCGGAGACCAGCCGGCTGACGATGCCGCAGGCCAGCATCAGCGACAGCATCTCGGCGCCGCGCGCCACGCCATAGCCGAGGTCGCCACAGTAGGCGACGATGTGCACCTGCGGCATGGCCATCGCCACGCAGCAGGCCACGCCGGCCACGCACAGCAGCGCCTGCGCCTGGTTCAGGCTCAGCCCGAAGGGTCGGTTCGATGGCTGCACGGCCTGCAGCGGCCCCGGGGCCGGCGCCACGCCGATCGGCGGCCGCGGCCGCAGCATCAGCGCCAGCAGCGGCATCGTCAGCACGCACAGCAGGCCCAGGCCGATGTAGCTGTGGCGCCAGCCGTGGGCCTCGACCAGCCGCTGCACGATGGGCGGCCACAGCGCACCGGCGAGGTAGTTGCCGCTGGCGCAGATGGCCACCGCAATGCCGCGCCGGCGCACGAACCACAAGGAGGTGTCCGCCACCAGCGGCGCGAAGGTGGCGGCGCTGCCCAGTGCGCCCAGCAGCACGCCATGGGCCAGCGCGAAGCCGGTCAGGCTGCCGGCCATGCCCGCCGCGACAAAGCCTGAACCCAGGCCCAGCGAGCCGATCAGCACCACCACCATCACGCCGAAGCGGTCGGCCAGCCTGCCCATCACGATGCCGCCGAGGCCGAAGCCGACCATCATCAAGGTGTAGGGCAGCGAGGCATCGGCCCGCTCCACGCCGAACTCCGCCTGCACGGCCGGCAGCACCACCGCAACCACGTACATCGCGGCGCTGCCGATGGTCATCAGGGCCAGCGTGACCATCAGGCGCAACCAGGCGTAACGGGAATCGGCAAGGTGGGGGTGGGGCATCGGTGGATTGTCGGCTGGGGTGGCGCTTATCCGCGCTTTGCCTGAGCAGCCGACCCCTAGGCTACCGGGTTAGGTTTGCTGCTTGGAGTCTTCTTCGTGAGATGCATTTTCCGGCTGGTCGCACCGTTGCTGTTCAGCGCCGCGGCCGCCGCAGATCCTGGTTATTACGTGGTCACTGCCTATGACAACCCGGGGCAGAAGACCGTCGACCTGCGCTACTGGACGGTCGACAAGGCCGGCGCGCCGGCCACCTGCTGGCCGGAAGTCGGCTTCGGCTGGAACGTCAACGGGCGCTGGCACACCGGCGTGCTGGCCAGCTACAGGGGCTCGTCCGATGAGGCGACGGAGCTGAGCACGCTGAACTGGCAGAACGACCTGCTGCTGACCGCCGGCCAATACCCCTTCGACCTGGCGATCCACACGCTGCTGGTGAAGCGGCAGCGCGACGATGGCGGCCACGCCATCGAGTTCGGCCCGGTGCTGCAGACCGACATCGGCCGCACGCAGCTGAATTTCAATGCCTTGTTCGAGCGCGGCTTCGGCGCGATGGGCGGCAAGCCCACGCAGCTGAAGTACCAGTGGCAGGTGCGCCACCGCTGGCAGCCCTGGCTGCACTTCGGCGTGCAGGGCTTCGGTGAGCTGGGTGAGTGGAAACACTGGGCCGTGCACGACATGCAATCGCACCGCGCCGGCCCGGCGCTGTTCGGCAAGCTGGCGCTGGGCGAGGGCACGCTGCACTGGCAGGCGGCCTACCTGAGCGGCTCCACCTACAGGAAGCACGGCAACATGGTGACGGTGCGCGTGCACCACGAGTTCTAACGCCGATGTGGGGCGGGCCGGCGCACGGCCCGCGCGTTCAAGGACGAGGGGGCCCTGACGCGAAGCGGCAGGTATGGGGGCGCTCAGTAATGGATGCTGCGCGGCGTCCCGCCGCCCACGGCAATCGCATCGCCGTTGATCGCCCGCGACTTCGGCGAACACAGGAAGGCCACGACCTGCGCCACGTCGCTGGCGTCGACCCACTGCTGGATGGAGTTGCCGGAGGCCATCTGCGCGTCGATGATCTCGGGCGCCACGTCCTGCGCGTTGGCGCGCTGGGCGATCAGCGGCGCGGTGCGCTCGGTGCGCGTCAGGCCCGGATGCACCACGGTCACCTGCACGCCGGAGGGCCCGAGTTCGTCGGCCATGTTCTTCGTCAGCGCCGCCACCGCCACATTGCGCATGCTGCCCACGGCATTGCCGGTCTGCCGCGCGGCCAGCCCGCTGACGTTGACGATGCGGCCCCAGCCCTGCGCGCGCATGCCGGCCACCACTTCGCGTGCGCAGCGGATGTAGCCCATCACCTTGGTGTCCATCTCGGCGTGGAAGAACGCGCCGGTGATTTCCGGCAGCCGCGGCGGGCCGGCGAAGCCCGCCGGTTCGGCCGCGGCGTTGACCAGGATGTCGATCGGCCCGCCGAGCAGGCTCACCGCTTCGGCGACGGCGCGGCGCACCTGGTCGTCGCTGGTGGTGTCGGCACTGACGCCGACGACGCGGCGGCCACTTTCGGCCGCCAGTTCGGCGGCGCTGGCGGCCAGCGCCTGTGCGCCGCGCGCCAGCAGCGCCACATCGGCGCCCTCCTGCGCCAGCACGCGGGCAATGGCTTTGCCGATACCGCGACTGCCGCCGGTGACGAGAGCGCGCTTGCCGGTGAGTTGCAGATCCATCGTGGGCTCCTTCGTGTGGGGGCGGGGCGGTCAGCGCTCGAGGAAATCGCAGGCCACCTGGGCCAGCGCACGCACGCCGAGCAGCAGGCAACGCTCGTCGATCGAAAAACGCGGTGAATGGTTGGGCGCGGCCTGGGACGGGTCAATGCCCTCGGGCACCACGCCGACGAAGAAGAACAGCCCCGGCACCACGCGCTGGAAGAACGAAAAGTCTTCCGAGCCCATCACCTTGGGCACCAGCATCACCCGCTCGGCGCCGGCCACGCGCTGCAGCGTGGGCAGCATCTGCGCGGTGAGTGCGGGGTCGTTGACGGTGACCGGGTAGTTCTTCTTGATGCACACCGTGCAGCCGGCGCGTGCGCCGCGGCTGATGGCTTCGGCCAGGTAGGTGACGCGCTCGTGCAGTTCGTCGCGCATGCCCTCGTCGAAGCTGCGGATGGTGCCGCGCATCTCCACCGAATCGGGAATGATGTTCTCGCGCACACCGCCCTTGATGGCGCCGATGGTCACCACCGCCGGCTCGCGCGTCAGGTCGGTCTCGCGGCTGATCAGGGTCTGCAGGCCCAGCACCACCTGCGCCGCAGTGACGATGGGGTCGACGCCGAACCAGGGCATCGCGCCATGCGTCTGGCGGCCGTGCACGGTGATCTTCAGGTTGTCGGCGCTGGCCATCGCCGGGCCGGGGCGGTAGCCGATCACGCCCACCGGCAGGCGGGAGGTGACATGCAGGCCGAACACCGCATCGGGCCGCGGCTGGTCCATCGCGCCTTCTTCGATCATCAGCTTGGCGCCGCCCTCTTCGCCTTCGGGCGGCAGTTCCTCGGCCGGCTGGAAGATGAACTTCACGCTGCCCTTCAGCGAAGCGCGCAGGCCCGCCAGCACCTGCGCCACGCCCATCAGGATGGCCACGTGCGCGTCGTGGCCGCAGGCATGCATCACGCCGACGGTCTCGCCGTTCCAGGTCGTGGTGGCCTTGGACGCAAACGGCAGGTCCACCTCTTCGGCGACCGGCAGGCCGTCCATGTCGGCGCGCAGCGCCACCACCGGGCCGGGCAGGCCGCCTTTCAGCAGGCCGACCACGCCGGTGTGGGCCACGCCGGTGCGCACCTCGTCGAAGCCCAATTGGCGCAGATGCTCGGCAACGATGCCGGCAGTGCGGAACTCGCGGTTGCCGAGTTCGGGGTGGGCATGCAGGTCACGACGCCAGGCGATGACCTGCGCCTCCAGGGCTTGCGCGGCGCTGTCGATCAGGCCGGCCAGCGGGCTGGCGGGGAGGGTGATGTCGCCCATGGGCATGCGCTCCGCGGAGTGGTGAACCGTGCCGGCTAGCGTAGCAGCATCGGTTCTCGATGGTGGCCACCGGTGCTACCGGAATGCGTGACACGATGTTGTCGGCGGCGATCATCGGGCGCCCGCCGGCTGGCCGCGCTCATCGGGCGTCGAACACGGCGGGGCTGACACTCACATCACGCGTTCCCTCAGATCGGCCGCGGTTGTGTGCGGGCCCCTGTTCGCGCATGAGACCCACACGCACCGCGCGTCAGCCGCCGGCATCGCGAAGCATCTCCACCAGCGCACGCAAGCCCGCCAGGTACGAGTGCGGCCCCAGCCCCTGGATCGTGCCCTTCACGGCCGGCGAGATGATCGAGTGCGCGCGCCAGGTCTCGCGTGCGGCGATGTTGGACATGTGTACTTCCAGCACCGGGAACGGCATCGCCTTGATCGCGTCGTGCAGGGACACGCCGTGCTGTGTCAGCCCGGCAGGGTTGATCAGGGCGCCCTGAACGCTGTCGATGCACTCGTGCAGCTTGTCCACCAGCGCACCTTCGTGGTTGGACTGCAGCAGTTCGAGCTCCACGCGCAGTTCCGTGGCGAGCGCCGTCAATCGCTCGTTGATCTGCGCCAGCGTGGTGGTGCCATAGATGTGCGGTTCACGGCGGCCGAACAGGTTCAGGTTGGGGCCGTGCAGGATGAGGATCTTCATGGTGTGGTCGGCGCGTTTGGTGTCACTTGCGCACGCGCGCCAGTTCGTCGTTGTAGAGCTTGACCATCGCCGGGTCGTAGGTAGCGGCCAGCCGGGCGGTCACCGGCATCGCAACCTGGCGCATGCGCGCTTGCTCGGCCGGGCTCAGCTCGTTGTACTGCATGCCCTTGGCCTGCAGTTCGCCGACCGCCTTCTGCGCGGCGGCGCGACTGACCTGGCGTTGGTAGCCGCGTGATTCGTTCGCGGCGTCGTGCATCATCTTCTGCTCGGCGGGCGAGAGCCGGTCCCAGAAGCGCTTGCTGACCAGCATGATGTTGGCGGCGTAGACATGGTTGGTGGCGCTGACGTACTTCTGCACCTCGAAGAACTTGTTCGACAGGATCACCGCGAAGGGATTCTCCTGGCCGTCGACGGCCTTGGCTTCGAGCGCGCCATACAGCTCGGCGAAGGGCATCGGCACCGGGTTGGCCTTGAAGGCCTTGAAGGTGTCCAGGAACACCGGGTTGGGGATCACGCGCAGCTTCAGCCCGTCCAGGTCCTCGGGCTTGGTGACGGGCCGCTTGCTGTTGGTGACGTTGCGGAAGCCCAGGTCCCAGTAGCCCAGCGCGACCAGGCCTTTCTCGGGCAGCTTGGCAAGCAAGGCCTGGCCGAACGGACCATCGAGCAGCGCATCGGCCTGCGCGAAGTTCGCCACCGCGAACGGAAAGTCGATCAGGCCGAACTCCTTGACGATGCCCGCCAGCGAGGTCGTGGCCGGCGCCGACATCTCCTGCACGCCGCCCTGCAGCGCGGACTGCTGCTGCATCTCGTTGCCCAGCGTGGACGCGGGGAACTCCTGGACCTTGAGCTTGCCGCCGCTCTTGGCCGCCAGCAGTTCGGCGAAACGCTTGACGCCGAAGCTGACCGGGTGGTCGGCGTTGTTCAGGTGGCCGAACTTGATGATGCGTTCCGGCGCGTCCTGCGCCGACGCCGGGAGGGCGAGGACCAGCGCCAGCGCGAGGCCGGCCGTCGAGCGGATGAAAGTGTTCAAGCGGTGTCTCCTGGGGTGCGCCGAGGCGGGGATCGTGCCGCATCATAGCCATTGTGGAAAGACTTTCCAAATTGAAAAATGCTTCCGTTCGACTACATTCACGGCTTCGTGCAGCCCCTTCACCCCGACGATGAGCGCCATCCTGGAGAGAAGCTTTCAAGTCCTTGAGCAACTCGCGGCCAACCCCGCAGGCTGTTCGCTGTCCTCGCTGTCCGCGCAACTGGGCATGCCGCTGAGTGCGACGCATCGCCTGCTGACCGAGCTGTGCCGCTGCGGCTACGTGCGCCAGCTTCACGAGCAGGGCGCCTACGTGCTGACGATCAAGCTGGTGTCGCTGGGCCTGAGCTTTCTCAGCAACTCCGGCGTGGTCGACGTGGCGCAGCCGCTGCTCGACCGGCTTGCCGCCGAGGCGGGTGAACTGGTGCGGCTGGCCGTCGTCGACGGCGACGCGCTGGTCTTCGTCGCCAAGGCCCAGGGCGCGACGCGTGGCCTGCGCTACGACCCCGACATGGGCTTGTCGGTGCGGCTGTCGTGCAGCGCCGCGGGCCACGCGCTGCTGTCGACGATGAGCGACGAGCAGGCGCTCGAACTCGTGGCGCGGCAGGGCTTCGGCAAGCCGGAAGACTTCGGCCCGCGAGCGCCCACCACGGTGAAGGCGCTGCTGGCCTACGTGCGCGCTGCCCGCAAGCGCGGCTTCAGCATGATCGTCGAGGTGTTCGCGCCGGCCATGACCGCGATGTCGGCCCCGGTGCGCGGGCCCGACGGCGCGGCCATCGGCGTGGTCACCATTGCCGGCCCGATGGTGAGGCTGACCGAGCCGCGCATGCTGGAGCTCGCGCCGGCCTTGCTGGAAACCGCCGCCGACGTGGCGGCCGCCAGCCGCGCTTCGGCCTTGTTCAGGAAGCGTGCGGCGTAAGAGCTCAGGCCGCGGCGCGAGCGCGCGCACGTGAGGGCGTCTCGCGCGGCCGGCGCGCCATGACCCACTCGTAGAAGCCCTGGGCCGCGATCGACAGGCCGCGGTCGCGGCGCCGAACCAGGTAGATGCGGCGGGTCAGCCCGGTCCAGCGGATCGGCCGGATCACCAGCTCGGGTGAGCGGAACTGGTACAGCGTCAGCGCCGGCACGACGCTGATGCCGAGGCCGGCACGCACCATGCCGCTGACGGTGGCGAGCTGGTCGACCTCCAGCACCGCCGGAAAGGTCTGCGGGTGGGTCGCGGCGTCGATGTACTGGCGCACGCTGGACGTGCGCGACAAGTGCACGAAGGGCCAGGCCGCCAGATCCTTCGGCCGCGGATTGCGCACTTTTGCCAGCGGATGGTCCGCCGGGCAGACGAGGTGGAAGTCGTCGCTGCAGAACAGCTCGGCGCGCAGCTCGGGCGTGTCGGCACGCGTGGCGGCCAGCGCGAAGTCGGCCAGGCCGCTGCGCACACGCTCGATGCAGGGCTCGGACAGCACGTCGGCCACCTGCATCTCGATGCCCGGGTGGGCCGTGCGGAAACCCGCCAGCACGCCGGGCAGCCAATCGGCGGCGAGCGAGGGCAGCAGCGCGATCGAGACGCGCCCGCGCAGCCGCTCGGCGCGCTCGCGCATGCCCGACAGCGCGGCATCGAACTCGGCCAGCACGCGCTGCGCCGCGATCTCGAACTCGGCGCCCTCGACCGTCAGCGCCACATGGCGGGTGCTGCGGTCGAACAGGCGCACGCCCATCGCTTCCTCGAGCTGGCGGATCAGCGCACTGAAGGCCGGCTGCGACAAGTGGCTGGCCGCGGCGGCCCGCGTGAAGTTGCGCTCGGCGGCCAGGCTCATGAAGGCGCGCAGCTGGCGGGTGGACACATTCATCTGCATTTCAGCTGAGTTGATCTTGACTTTCGATTTCTCAGATTAGCGCAAGCGGCCTAGAGTCGCTGCAGGACTTTTCACCGAGACGCCGCATCGCAAGCGGCGCTGCTGGAGACGATTGATGAAAGAGCTCTTGCGCGTCGGTTGCGCTGCCGGCTTTTCCGGCGACCGCACCGATGCCGCCGCCCCGGTGGTCGAGGCGCTGGTCGCCAGCGGCGGCCCGGCCGTGCTGATCTTCGAAACGCTGGCCGAACGCACGCTGGCGCTGGCCCAACTGGCCCGTCGCGCCGACCCCGACGCCGGCTACGAGCCGCTGCTGGACGACCTGCTGCGCCCGGTGCTGGCGCGCTGCCTGGCGGCCGGCATCAGCATCGTCAGCAACTTCGGCGCGGCGAATCCGGTGGGGGCGGCACGCCGCATCCATGCGCTGGCTCACGAGCTTGGGCTGCGCGCGCCGCGCATCGCCGTCGTCGAGGGCGACGACCTCAGCGGCGCCACGCAGCGCCCGCTGCTGGACGCAGCGCTGGGCGGCGCGGCAGACGGGCTGTCGATGGTTTCGGCCAATGCCTACCTGGGCGCCGAGGCGATTGCCGCGGCCTTGCTCGACGGCGCCGAGATCGTGGTGTGCGGCCGCGTCGCCGATCCGTCGCTGACGGTGGGCCCGGCGCTGGCGCACTTCGGCTGGGCGCGCGACGACTGGGACCGCATCGCGCGGGCGACGATGGCCGGCCACTTGCTCGAATGCGGCGCGCAGGTCAGCGGCGGCTACTACGCCGACCCCGGCATCAAGGATGTGCCGGGCCTGGCCCGGCTGGGCTACCCGATCGCCGAGATCGACAGCGACGGCCACTGCACGATCACCAAACCCGCCGGCAGCGGCGGCCGCATCGATGCGCACACCGTCAAGGAGCAACTGCTCTACGAGGTGCACGATCCTCTCGCCTACCTGACGCCCGACGTGACGGCCGACATCGGCGCGGCCGAGGTCACCGAGCTGGGCCCCGACCGCGTGCGCCTGAGCGGCGTGCGCGGCCACCCGAGGCCGGACGGGCTGAAGGTGAACGTCTGCCATGAAACCGGCTGGCTCGCCGAGGGCGAAATCTCCTACGCCGGGGCGCGTGCCGAAGCGCGTGCACGCCTGGCTGCCGAGGTGCTGCGCGAGCGCCTGCAGGGCCTGGGGCCGCTGCGGGCCGACCTGATCGGCGTGACCAGCGTGTTCGGCGACGATGCCGGCCGCCAGCTGGCCGCACAGCCGCCCGGCGATACGCGTGACGTGCGCCTGCGCATCGCGCTGAACCATGCCGAGCGCCGCAGCGCCGAGCGCCTGGTGCGCGAAGTCACCGCGCTCTACACCTGCGGCCCGGCCGGTGGCGGCGGCGTGCGCACGGCGCTGCGGCCGCGGCTGGGCACGCTGTCCTGCACGGTGCCGCGCGACCAGGTGCCGGCGCGGCACCGCTTCGTGCCGGAGGAGAGGCCATGAGCGCCATGCTGACAGTCCCGCTGTACCGCGCCGCACACGGCCGCACCGGCGACAAGGGCGACCGCTCGAACATCAGCGTGATCGCCTGGCACGCCAGCCTCTGGCCCTTGCTGGTCGAGCAGGTCACCGAAGCGGCCGTTGCGCGCCAGTTCGTGCACCGCCGGCCGACGCGGGTGCAGCGCCACCTGCTGCCCACGCTGCACGCGATGAACTTCGTGCTCGACGACGTGCTCGACGGTGGCGTGAACGATTCGCTGAACCTGGACAGCCATGGCAAGGCCTTGTCCTTCCTGCTGCTCGAGCTGCCGATCGACGTGCCGGCCGAGCTGGTTTCCGTGCTGGTCGGTCCCGCCTGACCGGCCCATCCCCCACATCACCGACAAGGAGACACCTTCATGAATCCGCTGCGCTTCCGACGCCGTGCACTCGCTGCCGCGCTAACCTGCATAACGCTCGGCCTGTCCATGGGCGCGCACGCCCAGGCCTATCCGAGCAAGCCCATCACCTTCATCGTGCCGTTCGCGGCCGGCAGCGCGACCGACCAGCTGGCACGTGCGCTGGGGCAGTCCATCACCGAGCAGACCAAGCAGGCCGTGGTGGTCGAGAACAAGGCCGGTGCCAGCGGCATGATGGCGGCCCAGGCGGCCGCCCGCGCCGGTGCCGACGGCCACACGGTGCTGATCACCACCAACACCACGCAGGCCGCCAATGAACACCTCTACAAGAAGCTGCCCTACGACCCGGTGAAAGACTTCGCACCGGTCACCGGCCTCGGCAAGGGCGGCCAGGTGCTGGTGGTGCCTGCCGCCTCGCCGTACAAGAGCGTCGCCGAACTGCTGGCTGCGGCGCGCAAGAGCCCGGGCAAGCTGAGCTTCGGCAGCGGCAGCTCGTCCAGCCGCGTGGCCGGCGAGATGCTCAAGCAGCTGAGCGGCACCGACATCCTGCACGTGCCCTACAAGAGCAACCCGCTGGCGATCACCGACCTGCTGGGTGGCCAGATCGACCTGATGATCACCGACACCTCGACCGGCGTGCCGCAGGTCAAGGCCGGCAAGCTGCGCGCGCTGGGCTATTCGACGCAAAAGCGCAGCGCGCAGTTGCCCGAGGTGCCGACCATCGACGAAGCCGGCGTCAAGGGCTACGACATGGGCTACTGGTTCGCTGCCTACGTGCCGGCCGGCACGCCGGCGCCGGTGGTGGCGCGGCTGCACGATCTGCTGGTCGCCGCGGTGAAGAGCGCGCCGGCGAAGAGCTTCTTCGACACCGCGGGTTCGGAGGCCTGGACCACCACGCCCGATGAACTCGCGAAGTTCCAGGCCGCCGAGGCGCAGAAGTGGGGCAAGGTCATCAAGGCCGCCGGCATCGATCCGGAGTGACCCCCGCGCGCGGCGCCTGACGGCCCGCCTGCTTCCCTCGTCCGGACTTTCAATGTACTCGTCCCTTCGGGCGCTTGTCGCGCCCGACGCGGGCGCAGCCTTGCCCATGAACATCCGCCAAGGATGACTTCCAGGAGACCTGCGATGAAACACGTGTTCCGTCTTGCCGCCAGCGCTGCGGCCTTCAGCTTGCTGGCCGCCTGCGGCGGCAATGACGATCCACCACCTGCCGCCGCGGCGAAGACGCCGCAGCTGCGCCTGACCATCAGCGCCACCGAGCCCTTTGCCGGCAGCTATGGCACGGTCGGCGACTACGAGAAGCTGACTGGCACGATCGCCGGCGAAGTGGATCCTGCCGACTCGAAGAACGCAATCATCCAGGACCTGGCGCTGGCGCCGGTGAACGCGAACGGCATGGTCGAGTACAGCGCCGACTTCGTGATGCTCAAGCCCAAGGACATGAGCAAGGCCAGCGGCGTGCTGCGTTACGACGCGCCGAACCGCGGCAACATGCTGACCTTGCTGAACCCGGCCGTCGCGCCGAGCGATGCGGTCTACCTCGAGCGCGGTTATGTGATGCTGTACTCGGCTTGGCAGGGCGACGTGCCCAAGACCACCCCGGCGCGCCTGACCGTGACCGTGCCGGTGGCGAAGAACAAGGATGGCAGCTCGATCACCGGGCCCTACCGCAGTGAACTGGTGCCGACTGCCGCAACGCCGGTGATGAGCTTGCCGGGCGGCGTGTTCAACACCACGATGATCCCCTACGCCCCGGCCAGCCTGGACAATACGCTGCCGGGTTATTCGTTGACGCGGCGTGCCAACGAGACCGACCCGCGCATCGCCATCGCGCCGGCCGACTGGAAGTTTGCCGACTGCAATGCGACGACCAATCCCTTCCCTGGCACCGCCGACGGCAGCAAGGTCTGCCTGAAGGGCGGCTTCGACCCGAAGTACCTGTACGAGTTGGTCTACGTCGCCAAGGACCCGAAGGTGATGGGCGTGGGCCTGGCCGCGCTGCGCGACACGGTGAGCTTCTTCCGCCACGCCAGCGTCGATGCAGCCGGCGCCGCGAACCCGCTGGCCGGGCGCATCACGCATGCCATCGGCCAGGGCACCTCGCAGTCCGGCAATGCGATGAAGACCTTCCTGCACCTGGGTTTCAACCAGTCGCTGGCCGGCGCCAAGGTCTTCGACGGCCTCTACGCGCATGTGGCGGCGCGGCAGACCCACATCAACACGCGCTTTGCGGTGCCCGGCGGCGGCGGTGGCCTGCGCACCGACCACACCGCTTTCGGCCAGACCGCGCCGCGTGCGCTGGACAAGGACTATGTCGACGAGTTGACCGGCCGCAAGGGCGGCGTGATGACCCGCTGCGAAGCGACGACGACCTGCCCGAAGTTCGTGCTCGGCCTGTCGGGCACCGAGTTCTGGCAGCTGCAGGGCTCGCCGGTGCTGACCGATGCCTACGGCTTCCGTGACCTGGTGCAGCCCGCCAACGCCCGCATCTACTACTACGCCAGCACCCAGCACGGCGGGCCCGGCGGCACGGCGAGCATCAACTACACGCCGACACGCAACGTCTACCCGGCCGGCACGGTGGTGCACTTCAACGACAGCTTCCGCGCGCTGTTCCTGGCGCTGGAAGACTGGGTGATGCGCGGCACCGAACCGCCGCCGAGCGCCGTGCCGCGCATCGCCGATGGCACGCTGGTGCGGCCCGAAGCGCTGCAGTTCCCGGCGATGAAGGGCCTGAGCTGGCCCGTGGCCGGCGTGCAGACGGCGGTGCCCGACTTCAGCTACCTGGCGCGCCACAACAGCTTCCCGCTGTTCGACTTCGGCCCGGACTACAAGCCGCAGGACGAATCGGGCATCGCCACGCTGCTGCCGCCGGCCTACCTCAGCCGCGACTACGCGATCCTGGTGCCGCAGGTCGACGCCGTCACCGGGCTGACCAAGGCCGGCGTGCGCAGCGCCGAGGCGCGGGTGCCGCTGGGCACCAGCATCGAGTTCAACTACGTCGCGACGCCCGGCATCGTCGACCTGTCGAACCTGACCGGCAGCTTCATCCCGTTCCACAAGACGCAGGCGGCGCGGCTCGCGGCGGGCGATGGCCGGCCTTCGCTGGAAGAGCTGTACGTCGATCAAGCCGGTTATGTCGCCGCGGTCACGGCGGCGGCGAACGAGCTGGTGGGTCAGCGCCTGCTGCTGCGGCGTGACGCGGACGGGATCATTGCGCGGGCCGTGGCGAGCCCGGTGCTGCCCTGACGCGATGCGCCTTGCGAGCGGGCGACCCCGGGAGTGATGCGGATCACAAAGTTGACCCAGGCCCTGGTTTTAGCGTCATGATTCACCAAATGGTGAATTAAGATGGCTTGTCGGCCCGCCTTGCGCCCGCCCACGGCGCGGTCGACCTGCCTTCGCTGGAGTCGCAAGCCATGCCATTGACGCTCAAGCTGCCTGCCACCGGTGGTGGCCTGCAGGCCTACCGCCTGCGCGACGCCATGCCCTGGGCGCCGCCGACGTCCCGCCCGGTGCTCGATCGCATCGCGTATTCGGCAGCCCATGTCGTCGCCGACGTGCAGGCCGACGCGGCGCCATGGCTCGACTGCCGGATCGACTGGGACGCGACCATCGCCTACCGCCGCCGGCTGTGGTCGCTGGGCCTGGGCGTCGCCGAGGCGATGGACACGGCGCAGCGCGGCATGGGGCTGGACTGGCCGACGTCGCTGGAGCTGATCCGCCGTTCGCTGGACGCCGCGCGCGATGTGCCCGGCGCGCTGATCGCCTCGGGCTGCGGCACCGATCACCTCGCCCCCGAGGCCGCGCGCAGCGTCGACGACGTGATCCGCGCCTACGAAGAGCAGATGGCCGCGATCGAAAAGCTGGGCGGCACACTGATCATCATGGCCAGCCGCGCGCTGGCCCGCGTGGCGCGCAGCCCGGCCGACTATGAACGCGTCTACGATCGCGTGCTGCGCCAGGCCAGGCAGCCAGTGCTGCTGCACTGGCTGGGCGAGATGTTCGATCCGGCGCTGAAGGGCTACTGGGGCAGCGACGACGTCGACCAGGCCACCGACACCGTGCTCGGCATCATCGAGGCGAACGCCGCCAAGGTCGACGGCATCAAGATCTCGCTGCTCGACAAGGACAAGGAGATCGCGCTGCGCCGCCGCCTGCCCGCTGCCGGCGGCCCCGATGGCCGCGGCGTGCGCATGTACACCGGCGACGACTTCAACTACGCCGAACTGATCGCCGGCGACGGCGCCGGCACGCTGCCCACGCATGGCAAGAGCGATGCGCTGCTGGGCATCTTCGACGCCATCGCACCGGCCGCCAGCGCCGCGCTGGCGGCACTGGCCGCCGGCGACACCGAGCGCTTCCACGCCATCCTTGCGCCGACCGTGCCTTTGTCGCGCCACATCTTCGGCGCGCCGACGCGCTTCTACAAGACCGGCGTGGTCTTCATGGCCTGGCTCAATGGCCACCAGGACCACTTCACGATGGTGGGTGGCCAGCAGAGCGCACGTTCGCTGCCGCACTTCTGCGACCTGTTCCGGCTGGCCGACGCCGCCGGGCTGATCGAGCAGCCGGAACAGGCCGTGCGCCGCATGCGCGCGCTGCTCGTGCTGCACGGCATCGAATGATTCCCCGCCGATGAAACAACTCGACCGCTCCGTGGCCTGACGACGCGATGCGCGACTTCACCCACGACCACCGCTGGCTGTCGATCAACACCGCGACGCTGCGCAGGCAGCACGGCCAGGAGCGGCCGCTGATCGAGATCCTCGACGACTGCGCACGCCACGGCATCCGCGCAGTCTCGCCCTGGCGCGACCAGGTGGCCGCCGCCGGCCTGCAGGCCACCGGCCGCACGCTGCGCGCGCACGGCTTCGAGCTCTCGGGCTACTGCCGGGGCGGCATGTTCACGGCGGCGGATGCTGCGGGCCTGCAGCTGGCGCGGGACGACAACCTGCGCGCTCTGGACGAGGCCTGTGAACTGAACGCGGCCTGCCTGGTGCTGGTGGTGGGCGCGCTGCCCGGCGCGCTGCAGGGCCAGGCGGCGCACAAGGACATCGCGCTGTCGCGCCAGCAGGTCTTCGATGGCATCGCCGCGCTGCTGGAGCAGGCGCGCGCGCGCCGCATGCCGCTGGCCATCGAGCCCTTGCATCCGATGTACGCGGCCGACCGGGCTTGCGTCAACACGCTGGAGCAGGCCCTCGACCTGTGCGACGCGCTTGATCCGCAACGCAGCGGCGCGCTGGGTGTGGCGGTGGACCTGTACCACGTGTGGTGGGACCCGAAGCTGCAGGCGCAGATCGAACGCGCCGGCCGCGAGCGACTGCTGGCCTTTCACGTCTGCGACTGGTTGACCCCGACCACCGACCTGCTGAACGACCGCGGCATGATGGGCGACGGCGTGATCGACATCCGCCAGGCGCGCGGCTGGGTCGAAGCGAACGGCTTCGCCGGCTACAGCGAAGTCGAGATCTTCTCGCACCGCTGGTGGGCCCTGAGCGGCGAGCAGACGCTGCAAACCTGCATCGAGCGCCACCGCCGCTGCGTCTGAACGGCCGTGTCCCGGTTTCGGGACACTCGGCAGGGTTTCATCCGCTTGATCCCACTCCGGGCGGCTTGTGTAATGCCGCGAGGAGCCAGCGCCCCGCACGAGGGTTCGTCCAGCAATCCAGGAGGCGAGCCATGATGCCCAAGCACAGCCCGTACGTCGGGTTCGAAAAAGATGCCCGCGGCGTCAAGAGCCTGTGGGAGCGCTTCAACGCCGGGTTGATCGACATCACCGATCCGCGCAGCCCCTACCAGCAGTTGCTGCTGAGCGAGTGGCAGCGCTGCCGGGCGCTGGGCGTCGACGTGGCGATGAGCAAGGGCCGCCGCCTCAGCGACCACGAGTTCCGCTTGCGCTTGCAGGCCGAGCAGTTGCTGCTGGAGACCTCCGTGCCCATCGTGCAGGACGTCGGCCGCTTCCTCGACGACGTGCCGGGCATCATGATCCTGACCGAGCGCACCGGCTGCATCCTGCACATCACCGGCGATCCGAAGATCCGCGACATGGCGGCCCTGCGCTCGGGCATCGTCGAAGGCTCGCAATGGGATGAAGCGTCGGCGGGCACCAACGGCTGCGGCACGGCGCTGTCCAAGCGACAGCCGGTGCATGTGTTTGCCACCGAACACTTCTGCGAGGGCTGGCATTCCTGGACCTGCGCTGCAGCGCCGATCTTCGACAGCGATGGCGAGACGGTGCTGGGCCTGATCGACTTCACCACCGTCGAATCGGACTTTCGCGATCAGGCGCTCGCTTTGAGCGTCTCCGTCGCCAGGACCATCCAGGCCCGCATGGCGCTGCACCGCGAGCTCGAACGCAGCCGGCTGCTGATGGCCTTCAGCGATGCGACGCGGCACTATCCCAGCGACGACATGCTGGCGCTGGACCACGCCGGCCGCCTGGTCATGCACACCTCGAGCGAGCGCTGCCGCCGGATTGCGCTGCAGTGGTCGTCGGGCGGCTTCGAAGGCACGCCGGCCGTGCGGGAGACCATCGAGGTGTGCGCGCCCGACTCGGCGATGTGCATCGGCACGATCGTGCTGCTCGCCAAGCCGCTCGGCTACGAGCGTGTGTTCCGGCTGCCGAGCCACACGCCAACGCTGCGCGAGGCGGTGGAGCCGGTCAAGCGCTTCGGGCACTTCATGACGCGGGATGCCGAGACACGGCGCATGCTGGATGAACTGCAGCGCGTGGCGGCGGCGGACGTGAGCGTGCTGATCATCGGCGAGACCGGCACCGGCAAGGAACTGCTGGCCAGACACCTGCATGCCTGCAGCCCGCGCCGCGACGATCCCTACCTCGCGGTGAACTGCGGCGCCATCAGCGAAGACCTGATGGAGAGCACTTTCTTCGGCTACGTGCGAGGCGCGTTCTCCGGCGCGGACCCGCGCGGTCGTGCAGGTTATTTCGAAACCGCCCGCGGCGGCACGCTGTTTCTGGACGAAGTCGGCGAACTGCCCCTGGCCATGCAGGCGGCGCTGTTGCGCGTGCTGGAAGACGGCAGCTTCCAGCGTGTCGGCTCCTGCGAGACACAGCGGGCGCGCTGCCGCATCGTTGCGGCCACGCATCGCAAGCTGGAGCAGTTGGTCGCCGCGGGGCGTTTCCGCCAGGACCTCTACTTCAGGCTGAAGATCGTTCAGAAGACGATCAAGCCCTTGCGTGAGCGGCAGTGCGATGTGTCGCTGCTTGTCGACCAGTTCGTCGACGCGATGCGGCAGAAGCACAGCCTGGCCCCAGTGCAGATCACGCCGGAGGCCCGCGCCGCGCTCGAGCGCTACCCCTGGCCCGGCAATGCGCGCGAAGTGCGCAATGTGATCGAAGCGGCCATGCTGTGCGCCGACGGGCCGATCGGGACGGAGTACCTGCCGCCCGAGATGCTGGGCGATCCGGAACCCGCGGCGGTGCTTGCAGGGCAGGCGGGCCTGCCGGGCGAAGACTTCGGTGCGGTGCGCGCCTACGAGCGGCAACTCATCGTCGGCCTGCTGCGCAAGTACCGCAAGGCCAATCATGTGGCCAAGGCCTTGGGCATTGCACGATCGACGCTGTATCGGAAGTTCAGCGAGTTGAACATCGATCAGGCCCAGTTCATGGTCGGCGACGTGCAGGAAGAGCCCTGCGAATAGCGGCGTCGCTGAGGTGTCCGAGGCGGCGGACACAGGTGTCCGATGCAGGACGGCAGCGCCGGCGGATTGAAGCGCAACAAGCGGCGAATTAGCGGTTTCTCCCTGTGGAAACCCTGCGATTCGGCCTGCAGTGGTGGTGGCACACGACGTGCGAATAGGCAGAGCGGCTAGCGGACATTGAGTGCGTCCGCGCCGAACGTCGACACATCCTCGTATCGACGTGTCGATTCGATCGGCCGTTGGTCCGGTCGTGCCACCACCCAGCTTCGCAAGGAGACGACTTTGACAACATCCACTCACGCCGCTGCATCGGCGAACGGGTCTTCCCACGCAACGCGGCTCGACGCCGTGGTCATCGGCGCCGGTGTCGCCGGCCTGTACCAGCTGCATCGGCTGCGAGAGCTCGGCCTCGAGGTCCGGGCCTACGAGACGGGCTCCGGCGTCGGCGGCACCTGGTACTGGAACCGCTACCCCGGCGCCCGCTTCGACTCGCAGGTCGAGGTCTACCGGTACTGGTTCTCGGAAGATCTCTACCGGGACTCGAAACCCAGCGAACGCTTCCCCGGTCAGCCGGAGAACGAAGTCTGGCTCAACCATGTCGCCGACCGCCTGGATCTGAAGAAGGACATCCGCTTCGATACCCGCATCGCCTCGGCCCACTACAACGAGGACAGCGGCCGCTGGCTGGTGACCACCGAGGCCGGCGAGCGCATCGACACCCAGCACGTCATCGCCTGCGTGGGCATGCTGTCGGCGCCGCTCACCGAGCGCTTCAAAGGCCAGGCCAGCTTCAAGGGCCAGATCCACCACACGGGCCTGTGGCCCAAGGAACCGGTGGACCTGAAAGGCAAGCGCGTGGCCGTGGTCGGCATCGGCGCCACCGGCATCCAGGTCATCCAGACCATCGCCCCGGAGGTGGGGGCGATGAAGATCTTCGTGCGCACGCCGCAGTACGTGATCCCGATGAAGAACCCGAAGTACAGCCAGGCCGACTGGGACGGCTTCTCGGCCCGCTTTCACGAACTGAAGAAGCGCGTGCGCGAAACCTTTGCCGGCTTCGACTACGACTTCGACTCTGGCCCCTGGGCCGAGAAGACAGATGCCGAGCGCACGGCGGTGCTGCAGAAGCTGTGGGACGACGGCTCCCTGGCGCTGTGGCTGGCGTCCTTCCCCGAGATGTTCTTCGACGAGGCGGTCAGCCACGAGGTGTCGGAATTCGTGCGCATCAAGATGCGCGAGCGGCTGCGCCACGACCCGCGCCTGTGCGATCTGCTGATCCCCACCGACTACGGCTTCGGCACGCACCGTGTGCCGCTCGAGAACGGCTTCCTGGAGGTCTTCCTGCAGGACAACGTGGAAGCGATCAACTGCCGCGAGACGGCGATCGAATGCATCGTTCCCGAAGGCATCATGATGGCCGACGGCACGGTGCATGAGGCGGACGTGATCATCCTCGCCGTGGGCTTCGATGCCGGCACCGGTGGCTTGACACGCATGGACATCCGCGGGCGCGATGGCCGGTCGTTGAAGCAGGAGTGGTCCCAGGAGATCCGCACCGCGATGGGCATGCAGATCCACGGCTACCCCAACCTGTTCTCGACCGCTTCGCCGCTGGCGCCCACCGCCGCGCTGTGCAACATGACCACCTGCCTGCAGCAGCAGGTCGACTGGGTCACCGACTGCATCGCCTACGCACGCAAGAACGGCAAGCAGGTCATCGAGCCGACGAAAGAGTTCGAGGACGCCTGGGTCCAGCACCATGAAGAGACCGCCGCGGCGACGCTGGTGGTCAAGACCAACTCCTGGTACATGGGCTCGAACGTCGAGGGCAAGCCCCGAAGGCTGCTGTCCTACATCGGCGGCGTGGGCAACTTCCACAAGCGCTGCGACGAAGTGGCCGCCAACGGCTATCCCGGTTTTGCAATGCGCTAAGGCTGTTTCATCTGCCCAAGGAGACTCACACCATGAATCACGTTATCAAGCAAGCGGCCGACGCCGTGCTCGGCTACACCACCGGCCGGCTGGGCGGCGCGCCTGGCGTCGTCGCGATGGTCACCGATCGCAATGGCAATCTCTACGAAGGCGCGTCCGGCAAGCGTGAGCTGGGCCAGGACCAGCCGATGACCACGGACTCGGTGTTCGCGATCTTCTCGACCACCAAGGCCATCTGCGGTACCACCGCCATGCAGCTGATCGAGGAGGGCAGGATCAAGCTGTCCGACCCGGCGAAGGCCTACGTGCCCGAGATCGCCGAGGTTGGCGTGCTGACCGGATTCGACGCCGACGGCCAGCCCACCACGCGGCCACCCAAGCGCGACATCACGATCAACGACCTGCTGCTGCACACCTCCGGTTTCTGCTACGAGTTCTTCAGCGCCGACGACCTGAAGTACCGCACCGCGAAGGGCATTCCGACCGTCGTGTCCTGCACCAATGCCTCGATCAAGACGGTGCTGCTGCACGATCCGGGCGAAGCCTGGGCCTACGGCGTCAACCTCGACTGGCTGGGCAAGATCGTCGAGGCCGTGCGCGGCAAGCGGCTCGGCGCGGTCATGCAGGAGCGCATCTTCGAGCCGCTGGGCATGACGGAGATCGGCTTCACGATGACGCCGTCAATGAAGGCGCGCCGCGCGACCATCCATGACCGCGCGGCCGATGGCAAGCTCACGCCGCTGCCCGACCTGGCGCTGCCCGACCCGCCCGAACTGGACTGCGGTGGCCATGGCCTGTATGCGACGGTGGGCGAGTACATGAAGTTCATCCGCATGTTCCTCAACGACGGCGCCGGCCCGAACGGCCGCGTGCTGAAGGCCGAGACGGTGGCGCTGATGTCCCAGGACGGCTTGCGCGCGATGGATCTCTCGGCGGGCGGCTGGACGACGTCGATCCCCTCGCTGACCAACAGCGGCGAGTTCTTCCCGGGCCTGCCCAAGGGCTGGGCCTACACCTTCATGGTCAACCGCGAGCAGGCGCCGACCGGCCGGCCGAAGGATTCATTGATGTGGGCGGGTCTGGCCAACAGCTACTACTGGATCGACCGCAAGACGGGCATCGGCGGCTACTGGGCCAGCCAGATCCTGCCGTTCCACGACGTTGCCTCGTACCCCGGCTTCGTGGACTTCGAGGCGGCGGTGTATCGCGGCATCAAGGCCTGAGTCTGGAAGACGAAACCCTTGCCTGGCGTCCGGCCAGGTAGGTCCATACGAAGCTGGCTGCTGCGTAAGACGTGAGCTCGGCGTGGTCGTAGGGCGGTGAAACCTCCACACAATCCATGCCGACGAAATCGAGGTCGGACAGGTCTTCCAGCAGCGTCATCACCTGGGCCGTGCTCAGGCCCGCCGGCTCGGGCGTTCCGGTGCCCGGAGCGAAGGCCGGGTCGAGGCAGTCGATGTCCAGGCTCAGGTAGACGGGCGGCTGGCCGTGGGCCTGCAGGCGCTCACGGATCGCTGCCGTCAGCGGCGCGAGTTCAGTGCTGTTGTCGAGCCCACGCAGCTCGCGCGCGGTGAAGATCAAGCCGCCCTGGTCGCGCACGTACTCGCGAGCGGCGCGCTCGCCGGCTGACCGGATGCCGATCTGGGTGAAGCACGCGTTGACCACCAGGCCTTCCTGCATCGCCTCGTACACCCAGGTGCCATGGCCGCTGGGTTCGCCAAAGTGCTCGGTCCAGGTGTCGCAGTGGGCATCGAAGTGAATCACCGCCAGTGGCCGCCCTTGTTGCGCATGCAATGCGCGCAGGATCGGCAAGGTCACCGAATGGTCGCCGCCCAGCCACACCATGTGCCGCGCGGCCAGCAGCGCGGGCAGCTGTTGCGCCAGCGCGGCGCGCATCGGTTCCAGGCCGGTGTTGGGCAGCAGCAGGTCGCCCAGATCCTTCAGCACGGCGCGCGGGCTGCAATCGAAGTGCGGATGAATGCCGTCACACAACATGTGGCTGGCCTGGCGAATGGCGCGCGGTCCGAAGCGCGCGCCGGGCCGGTTGCTCGTGGACCCGTCCCAGCACAGGCCGGCGATGCCGAAGGGCGCATCGGCACGGCCGGCGCGGAGGAAGGTGGTTTCGTCGAGGTAGGCGAAGTCGTGCATGCAGGTCTGGCAGGGGTTGGCTGTCGGCGTGCAAGCCTACCTGCTCAACCCGCCATCTCTCGCAGTTGCGCGCGCAATGCCTTGCGCCCGTCGCTGTTGGTCACGCGCCATGCCTTCAATGCCAAGGCCAGGAACTGCTGCTCGCCCTGCGAGACCGTCTCGGACGCTTGTTCTTCGTCCAGCCAACTTGAAGGCTTGCCGCAGTGCTGTTCGATCTGCCGTGCCAGCTTGTCACCGATGGGGCGAGATGACTTGATCTGGCTCCACATGCTCGGCGAGATCTCCAGTGTTGCGGCAAACGCCTGCTCAAGCCCCTTGGGGGCGGTACCGGAGGCGAGGGATTTCTCAGCGTAGGCCTGGAACAGAGCCAGTGCGTTCTGTCTTCGAGTGACGGTGATGCTGACCACTGCTTGTCTTCGCGATGCAACGAGTTCAAACATCATTGTCGCAGGGGGTTGACGGCTGGGTAAAGACTATTTACAGTCCGCCTCCTCTGCTCATCGAGCACAACTTCTTCTCAGGAGGCTTCATCGTGAAATCCGCGGACGTCGTCACAAGCAACCGACCCGTGCATGGGGTGGTTGTGTTCGTGCGTGCCGCAGCGGCGATGAAGTCGTTCGGCGGTTACGCGAGTGCACTGCATCTGAGCCTGCCGGCGGGCTGCCAGCTTGATCGGGACGAGGACCAGATGCATCCGGGAGAGGGCAGCGCATAGGCGCGCACCCTCGAATCTCTGTACGCAGAGGCCCGGATCTGACAAGGATCCGGGCCTTTTTGTTTTCTGATCCACTCCACTTCGGGTGTGTCCTTTCACTCCGTTGCCGCGCGATACGGTGTTGGCGGTGCGGGATGTGCGCGGTCCTTGGCCAGACAACGTGCAGCGAGACACCACATCCGACGGGATGCTCGCGTTTGGGCACAGCCGAAGTGGAGACACCAGTCAACAGAAGCTCTCGTGGAGCTCACGCTTAGAGGGTGGAAATCGGCCGCAACGATTGGGCGGCGCCGGAACCCGTGACCGGATGGAATGCAGAGCAGCGCTCCGAAGGTCCGCGCGGACCTGCACGAGCGGCTGGCCGCAAGGCTGGCGAAGGGATCGCGCCTGTGCTGATGCACGGGCGCACAAGAGTCTGCTGAGGAAGGCGAACGCTCACAGGTCAGGGGTTGGAATTCACGTTCGCCCTGCCGGTGTGCGGCATCCGGATTCGTCCGTGGATGTCGCACATGCCGCGCCGCTGGAATCAGCTGATATCGGCCATCAAGTGGTTTGCACCTCGTGTGCCGGGTTCGACTCCCGGATGGCCACCACTGTTGTGTAGCTCAGTCGGGTAGAGCAGCTTCGAAAGAAGCCTGTCGAAGGTTCGAATCCTTCCCAACGCATGGCCTGATAAGCCATTCAGTGAAAACTGGTCGAGAGACCACGCCGAACGCGGGCAGTGGGTGGATCGCCTCGACGACATGGCTCGCCGTGTTCGAGGGGCGTGAGGCCTGTTGCCCGTCAGAGATGGCGGTTCGACGCTGAACCCGCCCGGCCCGCGCCCGCGGCCAGCCGACGCGATCACCGAAAGGTGCTTGCCGAAGCGCACCGTGACGTCCGGTCCATGGCACTCAGCGTCCACCGCCATCGCTGTAACGGCACCCACTTTTTGTCCGCACGCAAGAGAACAAGGAGAACGATCATGATGATCAAGCGTGTCACTGTGAAGAAGAACGAGCGCGGTCTGCTGCTGCGCAATGGCGACTTCGAGCGCGTGCTGCAACCCGGCACGCACTGGCTGTTCGACGGCATCGACCACCTGCGCGTCGAAACCTTCGCGCTGGAGCAGCCGGCGTTCACGCACGGCCTGGCCGACTACCTGATGGCCAAGGAGCCGGCGGTGGTCGCGGCAGAGTTCTTGCGTGTCGAACTGAGCGAAACCCAGGTCGGCTTGCGCTCGGAAAACGGCGCGTTGGTCGAAGTGCTGGCGCCGGCCACCCGGCGCCTGTACTGGAAGGGCCTGGTCGACGTGAAGGTCGAGGTGATCGATATCGCCGAGTCGGCAGAGGTGCCGGCGTCGACGGTTGCGCGTCTCGTGCAAACGCAGCTGCGCCAACGTGCAGTGGCCGGTCTGGCTGGTGTGCTGCAGGTGCAGGTGCCCGAACACGGCGCCGGCATCCTGTGGATCGACGGCAAGGTCGAGCGGTTGCTGACGTCGGGCTCGTACGCCTTCTGGAAGTTCAACCGCAACGTCGCCGTGGAAGCCGTGGACCTGCGTCTGCAGGCGGTCGAAGTGACGGGTCAGGACATCTTGACCCGCGACAAGGTCGGCCTGCGGCTGAACCTGTCGGCCACTTGGCGCTACGTCGATGTGCTGAAGGCCTTCACGCAACTGGCCAAGCCCGCGGAGCACCTGTACCGTGAGCTGCAGTTCGGCCTGCGGGCGGCAGTCGGCACGCGTACGCTGGACGAGTTGCTGGAGAACAAGACGGTGATCGACGAGGTCGTGAGCACCCACGTGCGCAGCAAGCTCGCGGCCTATGGCATCGAGCTGGATGGCGTGGGCGTGAAGGACATCGTGCTGCCGGGCGAGATGAAGACCATCCTCGCCCAGGTGGTCGAGGCCGAGAAGGCGGCCCAGGCCAATGTGATCCGTCGGCGTGAAGAGACGGCAGCGACGCGCTCGCTGCTCAACACCGCCAAGGTGATGGAGGGCAACCCCGTCGCCCTGCGCATGAAGGAGCTCGAGACGCTGGAACGCGTGGCCGAGCGCATCGACAAGATCTCCGTGTTCGGCGGTCTGGACCAGGTGCTCAACGGCCTCGTGAAGCTGGGTTGAGCACGCACGCCGCTCGCGCTATGGTGCGAGCGGCGTCCCCTACAAGGACAACACCATGGAAACCAACTACATCCACGAAGACGTTCCCGGCGGCGTGCCGGTCAAGCTATGGACGCGCGGCGTACCCGTCGAAGACGAAGCCAGGCGTCAGCTGACCAACGCCGCGCGGCTGCCCATCGTCTTCAAGCACATCGCGGCGATGCCCGATGTGCATTTCGGCACCGGTGCGACCGTCGGCTCGGTGATCCCCACGCTCAAGGCCATCATCCCGGCCGCGGTCGGCGTCGACATCGGCTGCGGCATGATGGCTGCGAAAACCACGCTCCGCGGCGAGGACCTGCCGGACAACCTGGCGCCGCTGCGCTCGGCGATCGAGCGCGCGGTGCCGCATGGCCGTTCGCCGGGTGCGCGCGACCCCGGCGCGTGGAGCAAGGTACCGGGCTCGGTGGACACGGCCTGGGCGCAACTGGAGCCCGAATTCACCGAGCTGTGCCGCGACTACCCGAAGCTGGCGAAGACCAACAACCGCGTCCACCTCGGCACGCTGGGTACCGGCAACCACTTCATCGAGGTCTGCCTCGACGAAGCAGGCTTCGTCTGGTTCATGCTGCACTCGGGGTCGCGCGGCGTGGGCAACTTCATCGGCACGATGTTCATCGAGTTGGCCAAGCAGGACGCGATGCGCACAGTCGTGCAGCTGCCGGACCGCGACCTCGCGTACTTCGAGGAAGGGGCGCGCTACTTCGGCGACTACGTGCGCGCGGTCGGCTGGGCCCAGAGGTTCGCGGCCATCAACCGCGAGCTGATGATGAAGCGTGTGATCGAGGCCGCGAAGGCGGTGATCCACAAGAACTTCCAAAGCCATGTTGAAGCGGTGAACTGTCACCACAACTATGTGCAGAAGGAGCATCACTTCGGCGAGGACGTCTACGTCACCCGCAAGGGCGCGGTGAGCGCGAAGGCCGGGCAGCTGGGCATCATCCCCGGCAGCATGGGCGCGCGCAGCTACATCGTGCGCGGCAAAGGCAATGCGGACAGTTTCGAGAGTTGCTCGCACGGCGCCGGACGCCTGATGAGCCGCGGCGAAGCCAAGCGCCGCTTCACGCTGGCCGACCACCGCGCCGCGACCGAAGGTGTGGAGTGCCGCAAGGACAAGGACGTGATCGACGAGACGCCTGCGGCCTACAAGGACATCGACGCCGTGATGGAAGCGCAGCGCGATCTGGTCGACGTCGTGCACACGCTGAAGCAGGTGGTGTGCGTCAAGGGCTGAGCCGCCGGGGGTGTTCGCCGAGACGTGAACACCTCTCTTTTCTGGGGCTGGGCCGGACGGAGACAGTCGCCGGCATGCCGGAACGGGGCGCTCGTCCTGTTGGAAGGCGAGGGCAGTACACCCCTCCAGGCCTTTCGCGATGCCCTGGGTCAGGCGCTGGTGCAAGCCGGCGTGCCGGTCGACTTTGGTGGTGCTTTGCACATGACGCTGGCCTATGGCGGCGACCCGGTGCACGAGCATCTCGTCGAGCCGGTGCGCTGGGTGGTACAGGACTTCGCGCTCGTGCACAGCCTTGTCGGGCAGGGTGATCATCGACACCTCGGCCGCTGGCCGCTCGTGCCGCACCACTGAGCGACGCTATTCGATGTTCTGCACCTGAACGTCGAGTGCGGAGCTAAGTGCTTGTCGTGCCGTCAGATCCTGTTGGTCTTCAACCGAAAACCCCACAACAAACCCCACAGGTCGATCATGCATCGGCTCGCGGAGAGCTGTCGTTGGTGAGCTGCAGCCTCGCTACTGTACCCCTGCCTGCGCGGGTCGTCTTGGTTCGTTGCTTCCGGTGCTGTCGCCACCGGCGACGGTGCCAGGACTCGCGCGACAACGTGCGACGAGGAGGATCGAAAAACGCCTGGCGGGGCCCGCCAGCGCTGGATTCCTGTCAACAAAGGTGGGTCAGTTACTGCGGAAGTTACTGCATGATCGCCGTTGCTTTTCGGTCTCCCGGGTGATGGCTGGCTGAGGGCGGTCTATCCGTGCGCAAAGGGAACACCCGGACCGTCTGGGTCATGGAAACGGGGTTCGGCGCAATGCTCTTGGGGCGCTGGCGCGAAGAGCTGGCCCGGCGGCCGGCTGACAAGGTCCGTCGATAACGGCACATGACGGATCCCCACAGCGACCTCATCGCACAAGCCGAAGCGACCCGAAGGAGGCGAACATGAGCCGCGCACCAGCCGACCGCAGGCGATCCACAGGCTGTACGATTCCGTGGCCACACGCTGCACAGATACCACCTTCGCATGTACATCTCCGACGCCCGGCACTTCCTGGACCTGGACGACAAGGGCGCCATCGCTCCTCTGCGCGGGCCAGCCAAGGCGATGGCTGAGTTCCATGCCGGGGTCGTCGCCTACGCCACCGACTTCCACGAAGTCGGCGTGACGCTTCCTCGATGCTTCAAGTGCAAGAAGGGCGCCGTTCATGCCGAACTTGCGCACGACGACGCCATTGTTTGGGGGCTGCCCACGCTGCCAGGCCGGAGGTCGCATCTCGAACTGGCAAGGCACGCTCTGGGACCTCAGCGACAGGCCCGACCCGGCCAGCTGACGACGATGCCCGCTTTGGCCGGCAAACGCGTGCGGATGGCCGACATCGTCATTCAGTTGGCGAACCGCAGACCGATCCGCGTGGTCCGCCGGGTGTACTTCGTCGTGAGCTTTGATGAGGTCGGCCGCCTGGACATAACGCGGTTCCTCCAGCAACAAGTGGGCACTTGCTGAGTCGGCACTGGAGCCTGTTCTCGCCGTGCCCAATGACGACGCCCCCGTTCTCGACGCGTCGTCGCGATTCATTGCCCAGGGTGGCCGATGGCAACCGCAGGCCGTTCTGGCTCAGCGCATCGACGACACCGCCCTTGGGCGCACGTAGCCGACCCTCAGCTGGGCGCACGATAGAGGATAGAGGTCCATAAACCGGCCATTCGTGGGCACCGGCAATCGGCCAGTTGCTGTCGTTCGCGGGCGGGCCCCGTGCGACAGCTTCAGACTGGACCCGGACATTGGTCTGCCGCGATTGAATGACGGCGGCCGCCGTCAGCTGTCGTTCGAGACGTGGCACCGCGACCGGTCGCAGTCGTTCTGAAGCGACCGCTCGACGCCATTGCGGGAGTTGGGCCGACCGCCGACCGCTTCGGCCGGTGAGCGGAGTTCAACCCGCGCCGTTCCAGTGATGGTTCATGGAAACAGGTCGCGCACCCTAACGAAGGCTTCGCCAGTTTCGGCCGCGCGCCGCACCTTGCTAGCGATGACATGGTTTAGCGGCAGGCCTCGATCCAAAGCCTCGTAGAGATCGAGGCCGTCCATGCAGACGACGCGCTTTCCGCGGCCGAAGGCGTGCAGTCCGTCCGGCGTGAAGCCGCTGTTGCTGAAAAAGATGCCCCTGGACCAGGCTGCCTTTTGCTCCAGCTTGCCATGGAAGACGTGCAAATCCGCCGCGGCCGTCGGAGCGGCCTGCCACTTGGCTTCGACCAGGTAGGTTTCGCCTTCAAGCTCAAAACTGCCGTCGATCTGTTCGCCCTTCAACCGGAATCCGTCGCGGCCGCGCAGCCCGAAGGCATTGAACAGCTGCGTCAGGAACTGCTCGAATGCGTAGCCGCGCTCCTGTGGCTCTAGCGCCGAGACGCGCATCAGCTCGCCCTTCAGGTGTGGCAAGGCGTTGTGGTCATACGCCTGCACCGGTCGCTGCCCGAAGAGCGGCGAACTTGGCGCACCGCCCTTCCCCATCAGTTGATCGACAAGCGCGAGCAGCCTGCCTTGGGCGTTGTGAACGGTCTCTTTTTCCCCTCGCTGCGCGTGCATGCTCACGCGGTAGCCCCAAAGGGCCTCCAAGACACGCACGGCGGTCGCCGCATCGACCAGCTGCAGCAGGCAGCGCACGCGCTTGGCCTTCGATGTCCCGTTAGCCGCGTAGCGCTCATCGTCAACGTCGATATTCAGCTCTTCGCGAAAAAACGAACCCATCGTGCGGTCGGAAAAATCCAGCACATACCCAGACTGCATGCCGAAAACCTCATCGAGGAATTTCATGTCCAGAGTTTTGATTTTCGGCATAAGACCTCTGTCGGAGCAGTTGACTTGATGTCCTGAAGTATCCATGGCAACGGCAGGCCTCCAGGCCAAAGCGTCGTGGGAGCGCCTGTCGACGCAGCAGCTGCCCCAGAGCCAACGGCCACAAACTGGCGTCGGTGCCGTCGAGTTTGGATGTCTGCAAGTGGCCGACTCCGGGTCTACGCTGAAGTCACCGAAGGCTGAACTTCACCAGCGAGTCTGCCAAGTTGGCTGTCAGCTTCCTGGCACAGTCGCGAACTCACACACCCGGCCATCAAGAGTCGGTCATGAATGGCGGCTTCCCGGCGGCTCGGTCTCAACTTTCGAACGGCTCAGGATAGGGCGAGAAGTCTTGGGATCCTAGGCGCGGAGCGACAGCGCTGCAAGTGCGGCGCGCGAAAGGTACCCTATGAACGAATGGCACTTACTTTAGCTGCTGGTGCCCCGCAGCGCGCATAGGTGGTGAAGCCAAAAGAGGTGGCTGACCAAGGACCGATAGGATGGTTGGTTACGAAGCACCCAACCCATCTTTCCGAAGGCCAGCCAACATGGATCGTAATGCCCGAAGCGTTTTGCATCAACGGCGAAGGAGCATCGGGCGACGGTTGAGGGCGACCGGGGCGGTAGAGTACTTCAACGTGTTGACGGGCCCAGAGTTGTTGGAGACGACCGAGGCGCTGCTCGAGGCCACCGAGAAGAGCCTGCAGCAGATCAAGAGCAGCGTGGAGGCCGGCCGGCTCGTCGGCGCCACCAAGATTGGCGTGCGCGTGGGCAAGGTGGTCAACCGGTACAAGGTGTCCAAGCACTTTGATCTCGACATCGGTGAGGCCTCATTCACGTTCTCGCGCCAGCTCGAAGCGATCAAC
>NZ_DATILJ010000188.1:0-14041 GCF_035476535.1 Aquabacterium sp. | reverse complement strand
GCTGCGGCGGGTGCTGGCCGGCGGCGGGCGGCTGCTGCTCAGTGGCGAAGCGGGGCTTGGCAAGTCGCGCCTGCTGCAGGCGCTGAGCGAGCCGGCCAGCGGCGCACCGGCGCGGCTGCTGCACGGCAGCGGCCCGTTGATGGCCGCCGGCCGGCCGGGCGACGCGCTGGTGCCCTACGCCGTGCTGGCACGCCTGCTGCGGGCGCTGCAGCAGCGCCTGCCGCAGGCGCTGGCCGCGGCACCGCCGGCGCAACTGGCGCCGCTGCTGCCGGAGCTGGCGGCGGCCAGCGCAGCGATCGCGGCGCGCGCGCCACCGGCCAACGCGGCGCGCGATCCGCTCCTCAACACCGGGCGCGAACCGCTGGTCAGCGCGGTGCTGGCCGTGCTGCGCGCAGCGATGGCGCCCGGCGCTGCCGCCGCCGGTATCACCGGCATCGTGCTCGACGACCTGCACTTCGCCGACGAGGCCACGCTGCAGCTGCTACCCGATCTGGTGAGCGGCCAGGGCGATGGACCCAGCAGCGCCTGGGTGCTGTCGCTGCGGCCGCCAGCCGAGGGCTCGGCGCAGGCCCGCCTGGTCGCTGCGCTGGGCACCGCCACGACGCTGGAGCCGCTGGCGCTGCAGCCGCTGGGCGATGCCGCGCTGGCCGAGATGGTCGATTCACTCGGCCTGCCCGGCGTCAGCGGCGAACGGCTGGCGCCCCTGCTGCGCGCCCGCAGCGGCGGCAACCCGCTGTTCGCGCTGGAGACGCTGAAAGCCGCCTGGACCGAGGGCCACTCGCTCGAAACCGGCGCGCTGCCACGGCCGCGCAACGTCGGCCAGCTGATCGATGCCGCGCTGATGGCGCTGTCGCCGCAGGCGCTGCTGCTGGCGCGAGTGGCGGCGATCGCCGGCATCGATTTTTCGGTCGAGCTGGCCGCTCATGTGATGGGTCAGGGCCCTTTGCAGCTGGCCGATGCCTGGGCCGAGCTCGAAGCCCGCCAGGTGCTGCGCGGCAGCCACTTCGCGCATGACCTGGTGCTGGAGAGCGTGTTGGCCGGCATCCCCGAAGTGCTGGCCCGCCATGCCCACGGCACCGTGGCGCTCTGGCTGGAAGGCCAGGGCGGCGAAGGCACCACGCCCTTCGGCATGCAGGTGATCGAACCCGCGCGCGTGGCCGCGCACTGGGAAGCCGCCGGCCAGCGCGACCGTGCCCTGCCCGGCCTGCGCGCCGCCGCCGCGCGGGCCCATGCCGCGCTGCGGGAGCCTGAGCGCGTGGCCTTCCTGCTGCGCGCGGCCGACATCGCCGAGACCCAGGGCCTGGCCGACGAGGCCTTCGGCCTGGTCACCGAAGCCGTCGAGGCGCACATGAACACCGTGCGCGATGCCGGCGGCCTGCCGCTGCTGGACCGGCTGGACCGCCTGGCCGCCACGCCGCGCCAGCGCGCCCGCGCTGCCGGCCACCGCGCCTGGTACTGCAGCACGCTGGGCGACTGGGCCGGCGCCATCGAGGTCGGCCACCAGGCGCTGGCGCTGTGCGAAGCGATCGAAGACGCCGAACTGCTGGCCTCGACCTCGCAGCGCCTGGGCACCGCGCTGGCCATGGCCGGCCGTTTCGACGAAGCCCTGCCGCGCCTGCGTGCCGCCGAAGCCTGGGTCGACGAACATGCCGGCAGCAATGCCGCCACCGAGTTCCTCGGCAACGTGGCCGCGGTGCTGGACAACCTGGGCCGGCCGGCCGAAGCGCAGCCGTATCACCTGCGCGTGATCGAGGCCACGCGGACCCGCGGCGACCACAGCTTCCTGGCCACCGCGCGCGCCAACCTCGCGGTCTGCCGCCTCAATGCCGGCGATGTGCCGGGCGCGCGCGAACAGCTGGCGCTGGCCCAGCAGCTGATCACCAGCTACGAGTTGAAAGGCGCCAGCGCCGGCTTCATCGCCGCGCTGCAGGCCCAGGCGGCCCGGGCGATGGGGCGTTATGTCGAAGCCCTGCTGTGGTGCGACAGCGCCGAGGCCCTGCTCGCCGGCACCAGCCCGGGCTGGCTGCCGGTGGTGCACATGCACCGCGCGCAGACGCTGCTGGAGCTGGGCCAGCCGGCGCGCGCGCAGCAGGCCCTCACCGCCTGCGAAAGCGGCGCGTTGCCGGGCCGGCTGCAAGCCCGCCACGGTTGGTTGTGGGCCCGGCTGCAGCAGGCGCTGGGGCAGGACGCGCAGAGCCTGCTCGACACCGCGCTGGCCCAGGCGCCGACCACCGGCTGGCCCGAACTGCGGCTGACGCTGCGCATCGAAGCGGCCACGCTGCTGGCACCCGGCGAACGGGTGAGCGAATTGCTGTCGGTGGCCGACACCGCGCTGCAGCTCGGCCTGCAGGGCGTGGCGCTGGCCGCGCTGCTGCGGCTGGCCGCCCATGCCGAAGACGCCGGCGTCGCACAGGACGCGGCCCAGGCCGCGCTGGCGATGGAGCCCGGCATCGAAGCCAACGGCCTGTACCGCGGCGAGCGCTGGCTGGGCCCGGCGCGCGCGGCTGCCCGGGCCGGCCGGGCCGACAGTGCCGCTGCATTGGCGCAGGCCGGCTGGTCGTGGGTGCAGCAGACCGCGGAGCAGCAGGTCCCCGAGGCCTTCCGTGATGGATTTCTGAACCGCCAGCCGATCAACCTGGCATTGCGGCGATTGTTAACGCCGGCGTAACGCCCCCTCGCCTACAAAGCTGCATGCGAGCCACCGTGCCCGCGCCCAGCCCCCAGGAGAGGACCCATCATGTTGCACGCCACCCTGGTCGACCTGCCGATGGACACCGACAGCGCGCAGGACCCCGGCCTGCTGCTCGAACGCGAAGACCGCGCCGCGATGGCGCTGCTGCGCCTGGTGGCGGCTGCCGCGCTGGCCATCGGCGTGCTGGGCCTCGCGCTGCGCCTGCTCTCCTGACCCCGATCCGCGAAGCCTGTCGTCGGCAGCGAAGCCAGGCTTAACGGTCGCGTAACGCCTCGGCCCCTACAAACGCGGCTCCGGCGATGCCTCTTGCGGCACGTGCGGATAACGCGATGCCCCAGGAGGACCCGATGAGCACGACGACGATGACCAGCGACGCCATCAGCACGCCGACCGAACAGCTGCTGCGCGACTACCAGCGCGAGGATCGCCGCATCCAGTGGCTGCTGCGCGGCATTGCCGCCGTGGCGCTGGCGCTGGCGCTGCTGTCGGTGAGCGCGCTGGTTTGAGTCGGCCCGGGCCGCCATCGGCGGCTGTGCCCGGGGAAGCGTCGATCGCTTGAACCGGTTTGTCGGCATCGGCTGCACCCTGTCGGCCTGCCACGGCAGCGCATCTCATCGGCCTGCGAGCAGGCAAGCCTGTTGCGTACAGTGCAAGCCATGCTGTTCCACTGCCCGCCCTGAGCCGCCATGCCCGCCCTCTCTCCCGGATCCCCGTGGCCGGACCGCTGGCAGCGGTTTTCAAGCGCCTGCATCAAGGGTTTCCACGCCTATGCCAACTGGCTGGTGAGCATCACCTGGCGGCGCTTCGTGCTGCTGTCGGTGGCGCTGATGGTGACCGTCGCGATCCTGCAGGAACTGCCGCCGTTCCGCTGGAAGTACACCGAGACGGTGTCCGGCATGCCGCGCGTCGTGCAGATGCCACAAGCCCCCAAGCCGCCCAAGGCGCCAGTGGCGCCAGTGGCGCCGAACGAGCCGGTGGTGAAGATCGACAAGCCCAAGGGCGAAGGCGACACCAGCGGCGTGCAGATCTCGATCGACGAACGCGGCGTGCGCATCACGCCGCAGCGCAAGGGCGCGGCGTCAGCGGCCTCGGCCGCGTCTGCTGCTTCGGCTGCCAGCGCCGCCGAGGACACGCCGATCGTCGACATCCGCCTGCCCGCCGGCAGCAACAGCGAAGCGGTGCGCGAGGCGGTCGAAGAAGCCCGCCGCACGATCAAGGAGTCCATCGACCAGGCCCGCGAGGACGCCCGCCAGGCCCGTGAAGACGCGCGCCAGGCCGCCAAGGAGGCCGCCGAGGCGGCCCGCGATGCGGTGGCCGAAGCCAAGGGCGCGGTGGTGATGGTCGACGGGCCACGCCAGCAGACCCGCGTGGTGCACCTGGTCGAGTCGCTGCCGCAGTGGGCGATGCTGTGGATCCTGGCCTCGGCGGTGATCAAGACGACCTACAAGCGCCAGATCCAGGCCGAAGCGCAGGCCGCGCAAGCAGTGGAGACCGCCGAGGCCGAAGCGCTGAAGCGCCAGGTGGTGGAAGCCCGCATGGCGGCGATGCAGGCGCAGGTGGAGCCGCATTTCCTGTTCAACACGCTGGCCTCGATCGACCACCTGATCGAGGTCGATCCCAAACGCGCCAGTCAGATGCAGAAGAACCTGATCGCGCTGCTGCGCGCCAGCATGCCGACGATGCGCGAGGCCAACGATGGCGGCGTGCGCGACCTGGGCCGGGAACTCTCGGTGATCCGGCCCTACCTGGAGATCCTGAAGGTGCGCATGGAAGAGCGCCTGTCCACCACGCTGGACGTGCCCGAAGGCCTGCTGTCGGCCGAGTTCCCGCCGATGATGATGCAGACGCTGGTGGAAAACGCCATCAAGCATGGCCTGGAGCCCAAGCCCGAAGGCGGGCACCTGGCGGTGAAGGCCGAGATCGTGCACGGCAAGCTGTCGGTCAGCGTCAGCGACACCGGCCTGGGCTTCGGCCGCGCCGCCACCGCCGGCACCGGCGTGGGCCTGGCCAACATCCGCGAACGGCTGCAGCTGCTCTATGGCGCCAAGGCCGGCCTGACGATTGCCGAGAACCCCGGCGGCGGCACCCGCGCCACCATCACCGTGCCCTACAAGCCCGTGGAAGGAGCCCACGCATGAATGCTGTCGTGCCCTATCAACCCCAACCCGTGCGCACCCGCCGCCGCTGGGGCTGGCTGCTGCTGGCGGCGCTGCTGCTGAGCGCGGCCTTGATCATGACGCTCGGGCTGTTCAACACGCTCGGCGCCTTCGACGAACTGCACAGCCTGCCGGTCACCGTGGTGATCGACGGCGACGAGGTGGGCAGCGGTTTCGACCTGGCCTCGATGTCATCGGCGCACAAGGCGGCGATCTTCGTCGGCGTGCTGCTGACGGTGCTGATGGTGGCGCTGATCGTCACCGTGGTGGTGCCGGTGACGCTGCTGGTGGTGGCCGCGGTGGTGCTCGTCGTGCTGCTGGCGGCAGTCGGTGCGCCGCTGCTGGCAGTGGCGCTGGTGATGACGCTGATCGCCTCGCCGCTGCTGGCGCTGGGCGCGCTGGTCTGGCTGTTGCTCCGCTCGTCGCGGCGGCGCGCGGCGGCCGCAGCGCCGGCGCCCTCGGCTACGATCCGCGAATGAGCATCGACACCGCCGCGCCGCCCGCCCACCCTTCCGGCGCCGAGCCGGTCCGCGCCGTCATCGCCGACGACGAGCGCCTGATGCGCGAGCAGTTGCGCGCGCGGCTGGCCGAGGTCTGGCCTGAATTGCAGATCGTCGCCGAAGCCAAGAACGGTCTCGAAGCGGTGGATCTGGTGAACCAGCACCGGCCCGACCTGGTGTTCCTGGACATCCGCATGCCCGGCCTCACCGGCGTCGACGCCGCGCGCCAGATCGCGCAGTTGGAGATCGGCGACGACGAGTCGCTGCCCGAGATCGTCTTCATCACCGCCTACGACCAGTACGCGGTGGAGGCCTTCGAACAAGGCGTCTGCGACTACGTGCTGAAACCGGCCGAGCGTGAACGGCTGCAGCTCACCGTCTCGCGCATCAAGCAGCGCCTGGCCACGCGAGGCACGCCCGAAGCCGACACCGCACCGCCGGTGCAGCAGCTGCTGCACAAGCTGGCCGCACAACTGAACCCGGGCGCCGCACCGCGCTACCTGGAATGGATCCAGGCCACCGTCGGCCAGAGCATCCAGATGATCCCGGTGGCCGAGGTGCTGTTTTTCATCAGCGACGAGAAGTACACCCGCGTGCAGACGGCCAGCACCGAAGCGCTGATCCGCAAGCCGATCAAGGAGTTGATTGACGAGGTCGACCCGCAGGTGTTCTGGCAGATCCACCGCTCGACGCTGGTCAACGTCAAGGCCATCGCCGGCATCAGCCGGGATTTCCGCGGCCGCCAGATCGTCGCGATCAAGGGTCATCACGAGAAGCTGGAAGTCAGCCGCAGTTACACCCACCTGTTCAAGGGCATGTGACCAGGCGCCGCGCCGCGGCGACAGATCGGGAGACACACCGCCTAACTCCACGGATGGAGGGCATCGGGATGCGGGGCTTGACGGCCGGCGTACACCCGTTGACGATGGGCCTCGCAGCCCTGTCAAAGGCCCCATGAACCTTGGAGACCGCCTGTCGACGAAAGTGCTGGCACGCGTGGGCGCGTTGCTGGTGCTGGCGATCGTCGGCATCACCGCGCTGGCCTACCGCAGCAGCTTCGACAACGTGCTGCGCGCCACGCTCAGCGGCCTGCAGGACACCGTGGCCAGCCAGGCCCGGCACGACAGCGACACCTTCTACGCCGCCCAGCAGGACACCGAACAGCTGCGCCGCGAATGGCTGCGCCGGCTCGATGCGATGGGCGACACCGACCCGCAGGCGGCCTTCGATCGCTGGTTCGCCAAAGGCAGCGACGGCGTGCTGCGCCAGCGCCCCGAGCTGGACGAGCCGGCGCGCCACCCCAGCCTCTCCGTGCGCACCGGCGTCAACCTGGATGCCGGCATGCGGCGCCAGGTGCTCAGTGCCTTCGAACTGCTGCGCGAATGGGGCCCGCCGCTGACGCAGCGCCAGCACGCAGTCTCGATCGAGCTGCCCGGCGTCGCGCTGATCACCTTCTCGCCGAGCGTGAACCGGGGCGCGCTGGCCGATGCGTCGCCCCTCCAACGCGACGACTCATCGGTGCGCGACGCGTCGCCCGAACGCAACCCCGGCCGCGGCAACCACTGGACCGCCCCCTACCTGGACGAGCGCTTCGGTCTCTGGATGGTCTCCATCCGCACGCCGGTGGACCATCAGGGCCGATGGATAGGCACCACCAGCCAGGACCTGCCGATCGACACGCTGCTGGCCCGCGTGCGCCTGCCCGGCCCCGACGGCAGCTACCAGATGCTGTTCAACGAGCACGGCGAACTCATCGCCCACCCGGCGCTGATGGAGCGCATCCAGGCCGCACGCGGGCTGCTGCGCATCGATGGCGCGGCCGATCCCGCGCTGCAGGCCATCGCACAGGCCCTGGGCCCGCCGGACGCCGCGCCGCCCGGCGAGCCGACCCGCATCACCCACACCGCCGACGGCCGGCTGTACCTGGCCGCCGCGACGATCCAGGGGCCGCAGTGGCAGCAGGTGGCGGCCTATCCGCGCCGCGCCGTCGAGCAGGCCGCGCAGGGCATCGCGCGGCAGGTGCTGGCCGCCGGCGCCGCGACGCTGGTGGCGGCCCTGCTGTTGCTGGCCTGGCTGGTGCGCCGCATGATCAGCCAGCCGCTGCGGCGCCTGAACCTCGCGGTGGATACGCTGCAGGCCGGCAGCGTGCCGCCGACCCATGCCGCGCGCGGCGGGGAACTTGGCGCCCTGTCCGACGCCTTCGACCGCCTGGCCCAGGCCATCGCCGAACGCGACCGGCGCCTTCTGCGCAAGGCCGAGCAGTTGCAGCGCGAAGGGCTCGAGCGCGTCGAGCGTGAGCGCCTGATCCGCGAGATGTCGCACACCATGCAGTTGTCAGCCGATGCCGCCGAACTGGGCCTCTGGACCTGGCAGCCGCAGGCGGACGTACTGCACTTCGATGCGCAGATGTCGCGACTGCACAAGCTCTCGCCGCACCCTTGTCAGATCGACCTGTCGGTATGGATGCGGCTGGTCGGCGACCCGCAGCTGACGGGCTCCGCGCACCCGCTGGCGCAGCTGCGTGATGCCGCTGCGTCCGGCCACCGCGGTACGCTGAAACTGCAGCTGCATGTGCCGGCCGGCCCGGCCGCGCTGGCCGACGAGGGGCCGCGCTGGCTGAGCCTGCTGGCCCGGCTGCAGCCGGCCACGCCGGGCGAACCGGCGCGCTGGTCCGGCGTGGCGCTGGACATCACGCAGCGCGTGCTCGATGAAGAGCGCATCCAGCGCATCGACACGCACGACGCGCTGACCGGCCTGCCCAACCGCGCGCAGATGCAGCAGGCGCTGTCGGCCCTGGTGACGCAGGGCACACCGGCCGCAGTGCTGTTCATCGACCTGGACCGCTTCAAGCATGTCAACGACTCGCTCGGCCATGGCGCCGGCGATCAGCTGCTGATCCGGATGGCGCAGCTGATGGCCGGCTGCGTGCGGCCCGGCGACCTGCTGTCGCGGCTGGGTGGCGATGAGTTCGTGGTGCTGCTGCCGAAGACCGACGACGAACCCACAGCCACCCGTGTCGCGCAGCGCATGCTCGATGCGACGGCCAGGCCGGTGGAGATCAATGGCCACCCGCTGCACTGCACGCCGAGCATCGGCATCGCGCTGCACCCACGCGATGGCCAGGACCCCGCCACGCTGGTGCGCGCGGCCGACATCGCGATGTACGAGGCCAAGCGCCTGGGCCGCAACCGGCTGGCGCATTTCCGCCCGATGATGACGCGCGATGTCGAAGCGCTGCTGGGCCTGGAAGTGGAACTGCGCCGCGCCATCGAGCACGGTGAGTTCGAGCTCTGGCTGCAGCCCAAGATGCGGCTGCATGGCGACCAGCGCACCGCCGGCGCCGAAGCCCTGCTGCGCTGGCGCCGGCCGGGCCAGGGCATCGTGCCGCCTTCGGAATTCCTGCCCGCGGCGCAACAGCGTGGCCTGATGGGCGAGCTGAACCAGCATGTGCTGGAAACCGCCTGCACGATGCTCGCCCGCTGGCATGCCGAAGGCCGGCAGCCGCTGCCGCTGGCGGTGAACCTCAGCGCCGATCACTTCACCGGCATCCACCTGGTGTCCGAACTCGCCGCGCGGCTGGCGCGCCATGGCGTGCCGGCCAGCTGGCTGCGCTTCGAGATCACCGAATCGACGCTGCTGCAGGAGGATCCCGGCGTGATCGAGCGCATCCACGCGCTGCGCAGCATGGGCGTGCAGATCGCGCTGGACGATTTCGGCACCGGCTATTCATCGCTGTCCTACCTGGACCGCATCCCGGTGGACGAACTGAAGATCGACCGCAGCTTCATCCAAGGCATCCGCGGCGATGCCGGCGCGACGCCGCTGGTGCGCGCGATCGTCGGCCTGGGCAAGGGCATGGGCTTGACGGTGGTGGCCGAAGGCGTGGAATCCGCCTTGCAGGCCGAAGTGTTGCGCGACCTGGGCTGCGACCAGGGCCAGGGCTTCCACTTCGCGCGGCCGATGCCGGCCGCCGATTTCGAGCGCTGGATGGACCAGCGCCCTGCCCTTCACTGACTCGTCTGAGTTTCGTCCTTGGGCGCTTCGGTCGGGGCCGCAGGCGGCGCCACCGCCGGTGGCGGCGTTTCGGCCGGCTGCAACTGCGCAGGATTCGCTGGCGTGGGTGTCGGCTCGGCGGGCATCGTGCGCTGCGGCCGCGCGGTCTGCGGCGGCGCCGGCGTGGGTGTCGTCAGCTTGGGCGTCTCCACCGGGTCTGCCTTGTTCATCTTGTCGATCGGCTGCGGCGCGGGTGGCGTTGTTTCGGTCGGTGCGTCCGACGGCGGGATCACCGGTAGATGGGCCTGATCCGTCGCGGCCACCACCGCATGCTGGTCCGCGGCTTCATGCTTGACGGCGTAATTCAGCGCCGCCACCGACCCGAGGGCGACGACCACGATGCCGACAACGGGCCAGCCGGCCCAGCGCCGAGGTCCCGACTCCCAGGGCGGCATGGTCCGGTCTTCCAGACTCGGGCTCGACAAGGGGGCGCCCGGCGGCAGTTCGGGGCGTGCGGCGGGATCGCCGTAGGGGGGAAGGTGAGGTGTGTCCATGACGCCAAGCTTCGGCCAGGCCGCAGGCCGGCGCAGTCAGCACCCGCGATGCCTGCCCATCGGCATCCGCCGATGCGGCTGTCAGCAAGCGACTACAAGCGTCAGGGCGGCGGCGGCACGGCGGCACGGGCCGCCAGCTCGGTGCGCAGGCGCTTGAGCCGCTCCCGCGGATCTTCCTTGACGGTGTTCTCGTTCAGCTTCATCTCACCGATGAAGCGGCTGGGAATGCCCTGCACCGTCTCGCGGCCCTTCTTGCGCCGGCGCAGGGTGGAGACCACCAGCGTCGATCGGGCGCGGGTGATGCCCACGTACATCAGCCGGCGTTCTTCTTCCAGGCGCTGCGGCGTCATCTCCTCGGCGTCGCTCTTGAACGGCAGCAGCCCTTCGTTGATGCCGGCCAGCAGCACATGCGGCCATTCCAGGCCCTTGCTGGCATGCAGCGTCGACAAGGTCACCACGTCCTGCTCATCACCGCGCTCGGCCAGGCTGATGATCACGCTGATGGTCTGTGCCACCTGCAGCACGGTCTGCTTCTCCGTCTCGAAGGTACCGCCCTCCTGCGTGATGACTCCGCCACAGCGCTTGGCGATCCAGTCGACGAAGTCCATCACGTTGGACCAGCGCGAGGCGGCGAGCTTCTCGCTGTCCTCGCTGTCGTACAGGTGCTGCTCGTAGCCGATGTCCTTCAGCCATTCGAGCAGCAGCGCCTTGGCATCCTCGCTGCCCTGGGTGTGGCGGGCACGATGCTCTAACTCGTTGATGTAGCGGCCAAACTCATGCAGCGAACCGATGGCCTTGGCGCCCAGTTGCGCGGCCAGCGTGTCCGAGAACAGCGATTCGAACAGGCTGCGTTTCCACTTGCCGGAGAACTCGCCCAGCTTGCCCAGCGTGGTGTGGCCGATGCCGCGCTTGGGCGTCGTCACCGCGCGCAGGAAAGCCGGGTCGTCGTCCTGGTTCACCAGCAGGCGCAGCCAGGCGCAGAGGTCCTTGATCTCGGTGCGGTCGAAGAAGCTCTGGCCACCGGACACCTTGTACGGGATTTGCGCCGCACGCAGCTTCTGCTCGATCACCCGCGACTGGTGGTTGGCGCGGTAGAGCACCGCGAAGTCGCTGAAGTTGGTCTGCCCGCCCTGCCTGCCATCGGCCAGCGCACCGCCCTGGCCGCGCAGGCCCTGGATGAAGGCCACTGTGCGTTCGGCCTCGTGCTCTTCGCCGTCGCATTCGAGCAGGCGCACCGGGTCACCATCACCGAACTCGCTCCACAGCTTCTTCTCGAACAGCTTGGGGTTGCCGGCGATCACGTTGTTCGCCGCGCGCAGGATGTTGCCGGTGGAGCGGTAGTTCTGCTCCAGCGGAATGACCTTCAGGCGCGGCCAGTCCTGCGGCAGACGCTTCAGGTTGTCGATGGTCGCGCCGCGCCAGCCGTAGATGCTCTGGTCGTCGTCGCCCACCGCGGTGAACAGGCCGCGCCGGCGATCGTCTTCATGGTCGACCAGGGCCTTGAGCAACTCGTACTGCACCGAGTTCGTGTCCTGGTATTCGTCGACCAGCACATGGCGGAAAGTGTCCTGCCACTTGGCGCGCGCTTCGGCGTCGCGCTGCAGCAGCTTCAGCGGCAGGCTGATCAGGTCGTCGAAATCCACCGCCTGGTAGGCCGCGAGGCGCTCTTCGTAGAGCTTCATCACGCGCGCGGCCACCTGCTCGTCGTCGTCCTTCGCGGCGCGCAGGGCGCCGTCGCTGTCCAGGCCCTGGTTCTTCCACAGGCTGATGGTCCATTGCCAGCGCTTGGCCATTGCGTTGTCGGTGCAGCTGCCGGCGTCGCGCAGCACACCCAGCACGTCGTCGCTGTCGAGGATGGAGAACTGCTCCTTCAGCCCGAGCCGCGTGCCGTCCTCGCGCATCATGCGCACACCCAGCGAATGGAAGGTGGAGACGGCCAGATCCTTCGCCGCGCGCGGGCCGACCAGGCCCTTGGCGCGCTCGCGCATTTCCTGCGCGGCCTTGTTGGTGAAGGTGATCGCCGCGATCTGCTTGGGCAGCAGCCCGGCCTGCAGCAGCCGCGCGATCTTGTGCGTGATGACCCGCGTCTTGCCGGAGCCGGCGCCGGCCAGCACCAGGCAGGGCCCGCTCAGGTGGTGCACCGCTTCGAGCTGGGCAGGGTTCAGTGTCGCGGGAGCATCGGCCATGGCAAGGCGGTTTCGGCGGCCGGAGGGCGGGCCGCAGTCAACGCAGGGGAAAGGCCGGGATGATAGACACTGCGGCCGCGGGCGCCGCGGCCGGCGGATCCGGCGCAGCGCGTCCTGGTCGGGATATCGACGGCTCACCGGCCGGACTTGAGCCGGGCCGCGCACGGCACACTCGGCCGATGCACGAGCTTCCTGCTTTGTCCCGCCGCCAGCTGCTGGCGCTGGCCGCACCGCTGTTCATTCGCGACGCACGCGCGGCCGACGTGCCGCGTTTCACGATGGGCGTGGCCTCCGGCCAGCCGCGACCCGATCGCCTGGTGTTGTGGACACGGCTGACGGGCATCGACCTGCCCGACAGCGTGCACGTGCAATGGGAGCTGGCGCATGACGAAGCCTTCCAGCGGATCGCCGCACGCGGCACGGAAAGCGCGGAGCAGGCCTGGGCGCACAGCGTGCACGCCGAGCCCGGTGGCCTGGCGCCGGACCGCTGGTACTTCTACCGCTTCAGCGCCTTGGGGCAGCGCAGCGCCGTGGGCCGCACACGCACCGCGCCGGCGGCCGACGCACCGGCGAAGCTGCGCTACAGCATCGCCAGCTGCCAGCGCTGGGACCATGGCCACTATGCCGCCTGGGCCCACATGGCGCGGCAGGAACAGGACCTGGTGCTGTTCCTGGGCGACTACATCTACGAATACGGCTCGCCCGCCAACGCGCTGCGCCTGCACGACGGCCCGCTGCTGCGCACCCTGGCGCAGTACCGCGACCGCTACGCGCAGTACAAGAGCGACCCCGCACTGCAGGCCGCCCATGCCGCCTGCCCCTGGCTGCTGGTGTGGGACGACCACGAGGTCGAGAACGACTACGCCAACCAGCGCGGCCAGACGCTGCAGGGCGAGGCGATGCTGCAGCTGCGCAGCGCCGCCTACCAGGCCTACTGGGAGCATCAGCCCTTTCCGAAAGCCTGGCGCCCGAACGGACCCGACATGCGCATCTACGAACGCTACGACTGGGGCCGCCTCGCGCGCATCCATGCGCTGGACGACCGCCAGTACCGTGACCCGCAAGCCTGCATACCGGCCTGGCGCAGCGGCGGCGCGACGACTGTGCAGGCCCGCGATTGCCCGGAATTGCAGGACAGCCGCCGCACACTGCTGGGCGCCGCGCAGGAGCGCTGGCTGGACGAGGGCTGGGACGCGCAGCGCCCCTGGAACCTGCTGGCCCAGCAGACGCTGATGGCCCGCGCCAGCAGCCGCGCGGTGGGCGGGCCCGACAGTGGCAGCGACACCAGCCGCGATACCGGACGGTACTGGACCGACGGCTGGGACGGCTACGCCCCCGCCCGCCGGCGCCTGCTGGCCAGCGCCGTCGATCGCCGCGTGCCGAACCTGGTGGTGCTGGGCGGCGACGTGCACGCGCACTACGTGGCAGACCTGAAGACCGATTTCGACGATGCCAAGTCACCGGTGATGGCCAGCGAGTTCTGCGGCAGCTCGATCAGCAGCCACGGCGCCGCGCAGTCGCGCGTCGACGAGATCCTGAAGCACAACCTGCACCTGCACTACGGCCGCTCGGACCAGCGCGGCTACATCGCCTTCACGCTGGACGAGCGCCGGCTGGACGCGCAGCTGATGGTGGTGGCGCAGCCGCAGGATGCGGCGAGCCCGGTGCAGGTGGCGGCGCGTTTCAGCGTCGAAGCGGGGCGGCCTGGGCCGCAGCGGGCCTGAGCTTGCAGAAGCCGCTGTGGCAGCCGAGGTGGCTGAGATACTCCCGGCGCCATGCAAGCGATCCTCGCCGTCACCATTCCGTTCTTCGCGCTGGTGCTGGCGGGTTACCTCGCGGCGCGCCGGCATGTGCTGCCCGAATCGGCGATCCCGGGGCTGAACGCCTTCGTGCTGTATTTTTCGCTGCCCTGCCTGCTGTTCCGCTTCGGCATGAACACACCGGTGCTGCAGCTGCTGAA
>NZ_DATILJ010000187.1:0-7599 GCF_035476535.1 Aquabacterium sp. | reverse complement strand
GACGAGGCCGGCAGCGTGATCAGCGCGGTGCTGTTCGGCGCGCTGGCCGGCACCGGCGTGCTGCCGTTCTCGCGCAGCCAGTTCGAAGCCACGATCACGCGTGGCGGCGTCGGCGTGAAGCCCAGCCTGAAGGCTTTTGCCGCAGGTTATGCGCGTGCCGATGCCGATGCCGAGCCCGACGCGGTCGCCGCTGCAGTGCCGCTGAGCGTTTCGCCGGCCGGCGGGGTGCCGGCAACCCCCGCGCCGCGCGATGAGGCGGTGCGCGCGCTGCTCGAGCGCATCGCCCGGCAGTTCCAGGCCAGCGCCGGTGCCGTTCTGACCGAAGGCGTGCGCCGCCTGATCGACTACCAGGACCCGGCCTACGCCGCGCTCTACCTCGACCGCCTGGCCTCCGTGGCGCGGCTGCCGGCGACCGACGGCGAGCCGCTGCTGCTGCAGGAAACCGCACGCCACCTGGCGCTGTGGATGAGCTACGAAGACACCATCCGCGTCGCCGAACTGAAGACCCGCGCCACCCGCTTCGAGCGCGTGCGCGACGAGGTGCGCGCCACCTCCGACCAGCTGCTGGCGATCAACGAATACATGCACCCGCGCCTGCAGGAGATCTGCGAGACCCTGCCGGCCGGCCTGGGCCGCTGGCTGGAAGCATCGGGCTGGCCGCGTGGCCTGGTCGAACGCTTCACGCAAAAAGGCCGCGTCATCACCACCAGTTCGCTGCGCGGCTTCCTGATGCTCTATGCGGTGGCCGGCATGAAGCGCTGGCGGCGCGGCACGCTGCGCTTTGCGATGGAGACGCAGCGCATCGAGCACTGGCTGGCGCAGATCGCGCAGGCCGCCGCCCTCAATCCGCGGCTGGCGGTGGAAGTGGCGCAATGCCAGCGCCTGGTCAAGGGCTACAGCGATACGCATGCCCGCGGCCTGCGCAACTTCGAGGCGCTGATGGCCGCAGTGCAGCGCGCCGGCGCCGCACTGGCACCGGCCACGCTGCGCGAACTGCGCGACGCGGCGCTGGCCGATGAACACGGCGCGCAGCTGCGTGCAACGCTGGCCCGCCACGCGCTGGCCTGAGCAGGAGACACCGCACCATGTCAACCACCCTCATGGCCACGATCCCGGCCACCAGCGCGGCCACCAGCGCGGCCACGCTGCAACTACGAGTTATCGAGGCGCGTTGCCTGAACCCGTTGATCCGCCTGATCCGTCTGCGTGCCGACGACGGCGCAGCGTTGCCCGGCTACAGCGCCGGCGCGCACCTGCGCGTGCAGGTCAGTCTGCCCGATGGCCGCAGCGACTGGCGGCACTACTCGCTGATCAACCTGTCGACGCAGGCCGATGCCACGCAGGCGCCCACCGAGTACCTGATCGCCGTGCGGCGCGAGGACGAAGGCCGCGGCGGTTCGCGCTACATGCACCAGCAGGTGCAGGCGGGTCAGCTGCTGACCATCGAGGCACCGAAGAACGAGTTTCCGCTGCGCGAACACGCCGGCTGCGCGGTGCTGGTGGCCGGCGGCATCGGCATCACGCCGCTGCTCAGCATGGCGGTGCAGCGCCTCGCGCAGCAGGCCCCCGTGCGCCTGCACTATGCCGGCCGCAGCCGCGCGCTGATGGCCTTTCTGCCCGAGTTGCAGACCCTGCTGGGTGATGCGCTGCGCCTGCACACCGACGCGGAAGCCGGCGCACCGCTGGATGTGGACGCGCTGCTCGACGGCTGCGGCGCTGCTGACCAGCTGTATGTCTGCGGCCCCAAGCCGATGCTCGACACCGTGCTCGCGAAGACGCAGGCCCGCGGCTGGACCCGCGAGCGTGTGCACTTCGAGGTCTTCACCGCGCCGGCTGTCGAGGTGGGTGACCATGCTTTCGAACTTGTGCTGGCGCAAAGCGGACGTTCCCTCACGGTGCCGGCCGATCGCAGCATCCTCGACGTGCTGATAGCCGCCGGCTGCGACCCGCTGTTCGATTGCCAGCGCGGCGAGTGCGGCGTCTGCGCGGCGCCGGTGCTCGAAGGCGAGATCGACCACCGCGACTACGTGCTGACCGGGCGTGAGAAGAACGCCGGCAACGTGATGCAGATCTGCATCTCGCGTTGCAAGGGCCAGCGCTTGGTACTGGACCTGTAGGAGCACACGCCATGAGCCGATACGAAGGCAGGCCCGACGCCGTGAACGCCCTGGTGAAGGACACCGAGGTGCACAAGGACCTGTACATCGACCCCGAGCTGTTCGGGCTGGAGATGGACCATCTCTTCGCCAACACCTGGGTCTATGTCGGCCATGCCAGCCAGGTGCCGAACAAGGGCGATTACTACACCACCACGGTGGGCACGCAGCCGGTGGTGATGGTGCGCCACAGCGACAACAGCGTGAAGCTGCTCTACAACCGCTGTCCGCACAAGGGCACGAAGGTGGCCGGCGAAGTCTGCGGCAACACCGGCAAGTTCTTCCGCTGCCCCTACCACGCCTGGACCTTCAAGACCGACGGCAGCCTGTTGTCGGTGCCGCTGAAGAAGGGCTACGACAACACCGGCTTCGAGTCCTGCGAAGCCAGCCGGGGCATGGCGCCGGTGGGCGCCGTGCAGGTCTACCGCGAGTTCGTGTTCTGCCGGCTCAACCCGCAAGGCGTCGGCTTCGAGGACTTCTTCGGCGAGTCGCTGTCGACGCTGGACAACATGGTCGATCGTTCGCCCGAAGGCCGGCTGGAAGTGGCCGGCGGCGTGATGCGCTACCTGCACGCCTGCAACTGGAAGATGCTGGTCGACAACCAGACCGACACTTGCCATCCGATGGTGGCGCACGAATCGTCGGCCGGGACCGCCGTGCGGGTGTGGAAAGAAGCGCCCGAGGGCACGCCCAAGCCGATGGCGGTGGAACTGTTCGCGCCCTTCGTGAACTCCTACGAGTTCTTCGAGAACATGGGCATCCGCGTCTGGGACAACGGCCACGGCCACACCGGCGTGGCCGACTCGATCCACGCCGCCTATTCGCCCGTGCCCGGCTACTGGGAGCAGATGGTCGCGGCCCATGGCGAGGACCGGGCCAAGCAGATCCTCGGCGAGCTGCGGCACAACACCGTCTACTTCCCCAACATCATGGTCAAGGGGCCGATCCAGACGCTGCGCCGCTTCGTGCCCATCGCGGTGGACAAGACGCTGGTCGAGTCCTGGACCTTCCGCCTGGTCGGCGCGCCGGACCTGCTGCTCGAGCGCACGCTGATGTACAACCGCCTCGTCAACGCGCCGACCTCGGTCGTCGGCCACGACGACCTCGAGATGTACGAGCGCGCGCAAGAGGGCCTGCAGGCGCGCGGCCGCGACTGGATCAACGTCGGCCGGCTGTACGACCCGGCCGAGCGCGGCCAGGTGAATGTCGCCACCAACGGCACCAACGAATGGCAGATGCGCAACCAGTTCCGCGCCTGGGCCAGGTACATGACGGTGTCGATGCGGGAAGGGGCGGCGGTATGAGCCGCCGGGCCGCTCCCAAGGCGAATAGCGCAGCGCGCAGCGCGGAGGTTTCTCAATGAGCAACTTCACCGACAAGCAGCTGATCGACTTCGTTTACGCCGAGGCCCGCCTGCTCGACGAGCAGCGCTTCGATGAGTGGCTGAACCTCTTCACCGAAGACGCGCACTACTGGATGCCGCTGGCCCCCGGCCAGCAGGACGCGCGGCTGCACGCCTCGCTGCTGTACGAAGACAAGCTGCTGCTGCGCGTGCGCGTCGAGCGGCTCGCCGGTGCACGCACCTTCTCGCAGCAGCCGCGCAGCCGCTGCCACCACCTGCTGCAGGCACCGAGCGTCGAGCTGGCCGACCGCGACACCGGCCGCTACACGCTGCGCACCGCCTTTCACTATGTCGAGACGCGGCTGGATGCGCAGACGCTGTTCGCCGGCTGGGCGACGCATGAACTCGTGACGCTCGAGGGTGCGCTGCGCATCCATCTCAAGCGGGTCGACCTCGTCAACTGCGACGCGGCCTTCGGCAACATCAACCTGTTCATGTAGGCCATGCCAGCAACCGCGAGCACACGATGAACGAACCTGCCCACACCGTTGCCCAGGCTTTTGCCCAATCCGCCGCGCGCCACGGCGAGCGGCCCTTCCTGGGCGTGCTGGCCGAGACCGCGGCGGTCTACGGCGTGGCCGAGGGCGAGACGTGTTATGCCGAGTTGCAGCATCGTATCGAGGCCCTCCGTGCCGCTTATGCCGCCGCGGGCTACGGCCATGGCCACCGCGTCGGTCTGCTGCTGGAGAACCGGCCGGCCTTCTTCCTGCACTGGTTTGCGCTCAATGGCCTGGGCGTCTCGGTCGTGCCGATCAACCCGGATCTGCGTTCGGCCGAGCTGGAGTACCTGATCGGGCATTCGGAGATCGCGCTGGCCGTCGCCCTGCCGGCGCGCCACGCGGCCTTGGCGGCGGCAGCCCGCGCGGCAGACCGCGCGATGCACGTGATCGATGCCGACGACCTGCCGCCCGCCGCGCCCTTCGCCGCGCCGCTGGCGCAGCAGGCCATCGGCGAGCGCAGCGAATGCGCGCTGCTCTACACCTCGGGCACGACGGGCCGGCCCAAGGGCTGCAGGCTGCCCAACCGCTACTTCCTGCATGCGGGAGCCTGGTATGCCGGCATCGGCGGCCTGGCGCAGCTGCGGCCCGGCGAGGAGCGCATGCTGACGCCGCTGCCGCTGGTGCACATGAATGCGATGGCGTATTCGACGATGGCGATGCTGCTGACCGGCGGCTGCCTGATCCCGTTGGACCGCTTCCATCCCGGCAGCTGGTGGGACAGCGTGCGCGCCTCGCGCGCCACCGTCGTGCACTACCTCGGCGTGATGCCGGCGATGCTGATGAAGGCGGCGACCTCGGCGCAGGACAGCACGCACGACGTGCGTTTCGGTTTCGGCGCCGGCGTCGACCGCAGCCTGCATGCGGCGTTCGAGGAACGCTTCGGGTTCCCGCTGCTGGAGGCTTGGGCGATGACCGAGACTGGTGCCGGCGCGGTGATCATCGCGAACCAGGAACCCCGCCTCGTCGGCAGCAGCTGCTTCGGCCGCGAGGGCAACGATGTGCAGGTGCTGCTGCGGGCCGACAGCGGCGCGCCGGCGGCGATCGACGAAGCCGGCGAGCTGCTGGTGCGCCATGCCGGCGCCGATGCACGCGACGGTTTCTTCGCAGGCTACCTCAAGGATGACGCGGCCACCGACGAAGCCTGGGCCGACGGCTGGTTCCACACCGGCGACATCGTGCGCCGCGGCGCCGATGGCCAGCTGCACTTCATCGACCGGCGCAAGAACGTGATCCGCCGCAGCGGCGAGAACATCTCCGCCGTCGAGGTGGAAAGCGTGCTGCTGCAGCACCCGCAGGTGAAGGCCGCCGCGGTGGCCGCCGTGCCCGATGCCTTGCGCGGCGACGAAGTGCTGGCCTGCATCGTCAGCGACAGCGTGCCGGCCGATGCCCAGGCGCGGCAGGCGGCCGCGGAAGACATCGTCGCCTGGTGCCTGGCCCGCCTGGCGTATTACAAGGCACCGGGCTACGTGGCCTTTGTCGACGCGCTGCCGCTGACCACGTCGCAGAAAGTGCAGCGCGGTGAACTGCGCACGATGGCCGCCGCGCTGCCCGGGCAGGCAAATTGCATTGCCACCGGCGCGATGAAGAAGAGGTCCGCATGAGCCGCCGCCGCCAGTCCTACGAAGGCATCGCCGTCGCGGTGCCGGTGACGGTGCCCTACCTGCGTTACTCCACCCACGATGCGCACTGGTTCATCGGCCAGGCGCTGCGCGCGCTGGTTGGGGCCTCGGGCATCGCCAAGGAACAGATCGATGGGCTCACGGTCAGCAGCTTCTCGCTGTCGCCCGACACCGCCGTCGGCGTGACGCAGCACCTGGGCGTGTCGCCGCGCTGGCTGGACCACATTCCGACCGGCGGAGCGTCGGGCGTGATGGCCTTGCGCCGCGCCGCGCGGGCGGTGCAGTCCGGCGATGCGGACGTCGTGGCCTGCATTGCCGCCGACACCAACCATGTCGACTCGTTCCGGCAGACGCTGGGCAGCTTCAGCCACTTCGCGCGGGACGCCAGCTATCCCTATGGCTCGGGCGGGCCGAATTCGATCTTCGCCTTCATCACCGCGAACTACATGCGCACGTTCGGCGCGACGCGGGAAGACTTCGGCCGCATCGCGGTGGATCAGCGCAGCAATGCGCTGAAGAACCCGAACGCGCTGTTCAAGAAGGCACTGACGCTGGACGAGTACATGGCCGCGCGGCCGATCTCCGACCCGATCCATTTGTTCGACTGCGTGATGCCCTGCGCCGGTGCCGAGGCCTTTCTGGTGATGCGCGAGGAACGCGCCCGCGACCTCGGCCTGCCGCATGTGCTGGTGCGCGGCGCGATCGAGCGCCACAACGCCTATGCCGACGATCCGGTGATGGTGCGCGGCGGCTGGCGCATGGACCGCGACGATCTGTATGCGCAGGCCGATGCAACGCCGGCCGACATCGACTTCGTGCAGACCTACGACGACTACCCGGTGATCGTGATGCTGCAGTTCGAAGACTTGGGTTTCTGCGACAAGGGCGGCGGTCCGCCCTTCGTGCGGGCGCACACCACGACGCACGATGGCAGCTTCCCGAACAACACCAGCGGCGGGCAACTGTCGGTGGGCCAGGCCGGCGCGGCCGGTGGTTTTCTCGGCATGACCGAAACGATCCGACAGCTCACCGGCCAGGCCGGTGAGCGTGCGGTGCCGGGTGCGAAGCTGGGTCTCGTGTCCGGTTTTGGCATGGTCACTTACGACCGCTGCCTGTGCACCGGTGCGGTGATCCTGGGGAGCGCGACATGAGCCCGATCCGGGCTTGCCGGTCGGGCTCGCTCCCCCTCGGGGGGACGGCCCGCAGGGCCAAGGGGGCCACATGACCATGCCGTTGATGAGACCCAAGCGCAAGAACCCCGTTCTGCGCACGCGGCAGATGAACCTGCCGCCCTGGGCACGGGGACGCACTGCGTTAGGCATGACGGCCGCGGCGGCCGAGGGCCGCTTCGAGCTGCAGGTCTGCAAGGACTGCGCAGCGGTGCAATACCCGCCGCGCGAAGCCTGCCACCGCTGCCTGTCGGCGCGCCTGCAATGGCGTGCGCAATCGGGCGAGGGCACGCTGCTGGCCATTACCACCTTGCACCACAGCAACGACCCGTTCTTCCGCGAACGCTTGCCGTGGCGACTGGGCATGGTGCAGCTGGCCGCCGGCCCGTCATTGATGGTGCACCTGCATGGCGAGGTCGGCGACGCACCGGCGCCGGTGAAGGTGGGTGCTCGCCTGGACCGCGCCGGCCAGGCGGTACTGATCGGATTTCCTGCCGAAGGGAGTGAACACATGGCTGACGACAAGATGCTGCGCGAGATGAGCAGCGACCCGAAGTTCCGCAAGGTGCTGGTGACCGACGGCAAGACCGCCGTCGGCCAGGCCATCGTGCAGGCGCTGGTGAAGGCCGGCGCCGACATCGTCTGGGTCGGCCATGCCGAGCCGTGGAAGAAGCTGCCCGGCGTCGACGACATCACCCAGCTGCCGCAGGTCACGCTGGTGCCGCTGGACCTGACCAACGGCCGCTCGGTCAG
>NZ_DATILJ010000186.1:0-13200 GCF_035476535.1 Aquabacterium sp. | reverse complement strand
AGGTAGGTGGCCTGCACACGCGGGTCGCTGGCCAGCGCGCTGGACGCGCCGCTGAGCGCCACCTCGCCAGTCTCCAGCACGTAGCCGAGGTCCGAGCTGTCGAGCGCGGCACGCGCGTTCTGCTCGACCAGCAGGATCGCCACGCCGTCGCGGCGCAGCCCACGCACGATGGCCAGGATCTCCTGCACCACCAGCGGCGCCAGGCCCAGGCTGGGCTCGTCGAGCATCAGCAGGCGCGGCGCCGACATCAGCGCGCGGCCCAGCGCCAGCATCTGGCGCTCACCGCCGGACAAGGTGTCGGCGCGCTGCCGGCGGCGTTCGGCCAAGCGCGGGAAGCGGCCATGCACGGCATCGAGCCGGCTGCGCAGCGTGGCGCCCGACAAGCGCTTGGCATAGGCGCCGAGCATCAGGTTGTCCAGCACCGTCAGCTCGCCGAAGAGTTCACGCTTTTCCGGCACCAGGCACAGCCCACGCTCGACACGCGATTCGACATCCACGTCTGCCAAGTCTTCGCCATCGAAACGCAGGCCGCCGCGCGAGGGCAGCAAGCCCATCACCGCGCCGAGCAGCGTGGTCTTGCCGGCGCCGTTGGGGCCGATCACCGAGACGATCTGTCCCGGCATCAGCGACAGCGACACGCCGCGCACGGCTTCGACCTGGCCATAGGCGACGTGCAGGTCCGTGATCTCCAGCAACGGGCTCGTGGACGTGCCTGTGCTTGTACTGACGGGAGCACTCATCGATGCACTCATGACGCAGCCCTCGCCGGCTCAGCCGACTCGTTCGATGCGGACAAGGCTGCCGCCGGCTTCTCGACCGCCGTGCCCAGGTAGGCCACCTGCACTTGCGGATCGGCACGCACCGCAGCCGGCGTTCCCTCCACCAGCTTGGCGCCGAAGCTCATCACGACCAGCCGGTCCACCAGTTTCATCACGAAGTCCATGTCGTGTTCGACGATCAGGATCGTCACGCCTTCGTCGCGCAGCTTGCGCAGCAGATCGCCCAGCGCCTGCTTCTCCTTGCGGCGCAGGCCGGCGGCGGGCTCGTCCAGCACCAGCAGCACCGGGTCGGCGGCCAGCGCGCGCGCGATCTCCAGGATGCGCTGCGTGCCCAGCGGCAGGCTGCCGGCCAGCTCATGCGCGCGCGCGGCCAGGCCGATGCGCGCCAGCTGATGCCGCGCCTCGGCCAGGATCTGCGCCTCGGCACGGCGGTCCAGGCGCAGCCCGGCTGCCAGCACGCCGCCGCCGGCCCGCGCATGCGCGCCCAACGCCACGTTGTCCAGCAGGCTCATGTGCGGGCGCAGCTTCACATGCTGGAAGCTGCGCGCCAGCCCCAGCCGCGCCACGCGCTGCTGCGCCAGGCCGGTGATGTCGCGGCCGAGGAACTCGACGCGCCCGGCGCTCATCGGCGCGGTGCCGGTGAGCAGGTTGAACATCGTCGACTTGCCGGCGCCGTTGGGGCCGATCAGGCCGACGATCTCGCCGGCGCGCACATCGAAGCTGACGTCGTTGACCGCCACCAGGCCGCCGAAGCGCTTGACCGCGCCCTGGACCGACAGCACCGGCTCACCGCGCGTGGGCAGGCTGCGGCGCGGCAGCGGTAGGGCGGCGCTTGCGGGCCCTTCGAACGCTAACGCCTCAGAAGGCTGGAGGAACTTGAACCAGCGCAGCGCAAAACTCATCAGCCCGCCGCGCGCCCGATGCAGCAGCAGGATGAACAGCACCGCAAACGCCACGGCTTCCAGCTGGCCGGCGCGCGGCGACAGCAGCGGCAGCACATCCTGCAGGCCGTTCTTCAGGATCAGCACCAGTGCCGAGCCGATCAGCGCACCGCTCAGCTGGCCCAGGCCACCGGCCACGGCCATCAGCAGGTATTCGATGCTGGCCCGCACATCGAAGGGCGAGGGGCTGACGAAGCGGTTCATGTGCGCATACAGCCAGCCCGCCAGGCCGGCCAGCAGCGCCGCCAGCACGAACAGCGTCAGCCGCACACGGAAGGCATCGGCGCCGACGCTGGCCAGCAAGGTGGCGCCGCCGCGCAGGCCGCGCATCGCGCGGCCCGGCCGCGACTGCAGCAGGTTGTGGCTGAACCAGCAGGCCGCGCCCAGCAGCGCCCAGATCAGGTAGTAGATGGCGCGCGGGCTGGCCAGCGACCAGGGCCCCAGCTGCAGCGGCGGGATGTTGGACAGGCCGGTGTGGCGGCCCAGCGCATCCATGTTGCCGAACAGCAGCGCGATCGACAGCCCCCAGGCGATGGTCGACAGCGACAGGAAGTGGCCGCCCAAGCGCAGCGTTAGCGCGCCGATGGCCAGCGCCACCAGCCCGGTGAGCGCCAGCGCGAACAGCAGCCCCAGCCAGGGCGAGGCGCCCTGCGCGGTGGTGAGCCAGGCCGTGGCGTAGGCGGCGATGCCGACGAAGGCCGCCTGGCCGAAGGAGGTGGCGCCGCCCACGCCCGTCAGCAGCACCAGGCCCAGCGCGACCAGCGCGCCGATGCCGATGTCGTTGAGCAGCGAAACGGCGAAGTTGCCCAGCAGCCAGGGCGCAACGGCCAGCGCGGCGAGCACGCCCGCAAGAAGCACGCGACGCGGATTCATCGATCAATCTCCTCGGCTTCTTCTTCCACATGCCGGGCCATGAAGGAGCGCAGCATCAGCACCGGGATCAGCAGGCTGAACACGATCACGTCCTTCAGGGCGCCGCTCCAGAACGACGCGAAGCTCTCGACACCGCCCACCGCCAGCGCGCCGACGGCTGTCAGTGGGTAGCTGACCATGCCGCCGATGATCGCGGCGACGAAGGCTTTCAGGCCGATCAGGAAGCCGGAGTCGTAGTACATCGTCATCACCGGCGCCACCAGCACGCCGATCAGCCCGGCCAGCAGCGAGGCCAGCGTGTAGGCCAGCAGCGCGGTGCGCGCTGGGCGGATGCCGACCAGTCGCGCCCCGACGCGGTTGACCGCGGTGGCGCGCAAGGCCTTGCCGGCCACCGTGCGCTCGAACAGCAGGAAGAACATCGCGCTCAGCACCACCGCGGCGCCGATCATCAGCATCACCTGCGCGCTGAGCGGAAAGCCACCGGGCAGCGTCAGCGCACCGTCGGCCAGCGGCGCGGTGCGTGAACCCTCCGGGCCGAAGAACAGCAGGCCCAGGCCCGACAGCAGGAAGTGCAGCGCCAGCGAGACGATCAACAGCACCAGCACCGAGGCATCGGCGACCGGCTGCAGCGCCACGCGCGCCACCAGCGGCGTGATCGGCACCACCAGCGCCACGGCCACGGCGATGCGCAGCGTTGCCGGCACGCCGGGGCCGGAGATCGCCCAGGCCGCCAGGCAGGGCAGCGCCGGCAGCAGACCCCAGCCCAGCAGCGCCCGCGGAATGCGCCGGGCCTCGCCGCGCCGCAGCAGCGACGCCACCTCGACCCCCACCGCCAGCGCCGCCAGCGTCAGCACCAGGCCGATGGTGGCCGGCGTGCGGCCGGCCTCGAAGGCGGCCAGGCTCAGCGCCGAAAACGCCGCCACGTCGCCAAAGGGCACGAAGACCACGCGGGTCACCGAAAAGATCAGCACCAGCCCCAGGCCGGCGAGCAGGTACACCGCCCCGTTGGCCAGGCCGTCGATGCCCAGGATCAAGGCCACGTCCCAAGTCATGGTGCAGCTCCTGCAGCGGCGAGTCGTCGAGGGTGGTTCACGTCAGGGGACCAGCTTCCACTGGCCGTTGTCGAGCTTGACGATCACGCGGGCGCGGTTGTCCACGCCGTACAGATTGCCCGGCTTGAAGTTGTAGACCGCATGCGTGCCGATCACTTCCTTGCTGGTGAGGATGGCGTCGCGCAGAGCGGCGCGGAACTCGGGCGTGCCGGGTTCGGCCTTGGTGGCCGTGGCGGCGCGGGCTGCCGCGTCGGCAAAGATCAACCACGCATCGAACGAATAAGCCGAGAAGGCATCGGTGGTCGGCGCGTTGTTGACCTTCTGGAAGGCCGCGCGGAAGTCCAACGCCACCTTCTTGGTCGGGTAGTCGGCCGGCAGTTGCTCGGCCACGATCACCGGCCCGGTGGGCATCAGCGCGCCATTGCCCGAGGCGCTGGCCACGCGGATGAAGTCCGGGTTGATCAGCGCATGCTGGCCGTACACGCCGCCCTTGAAGCCACGCTCGGCCAGCGCCAGGAAGGGCAAGGCGCCCGGCGTGCCGGCGCCGCCGGTCATCACCGCATCGGGCCGCATCGCCACCAGCTTGAGCACCTGCCCGGTCACCGAGGCGTCGCCACGCGCATAACGTTCATTGCCCAGCACCTTGATGCCGGCCGGCTCGGCGGCCTTGTTCAGCGCGTTGAAGACCAGGTCGCCCCAGGCATCGGAATAGCCGATGTAGCCCACCGTCTTGACGCCATTGCGCTTCATGCGGTCGACCACCGCATCGATCATCAGCTGCGGCGGCTGCGCCACCGTCACCACCCAGGCGTTGTCGGCAGCGTCCATCAGCAGCGGGCTCAGGCCGATCATCGGCACCTTGGCTTCCTTGCCGACCTGGGCCATGGCCAGCGAGGCCGGCACGCCGGAAGCGCCCATCAGCACGTCGACCTTGTCCTCTTCGACCAGTTTGCGCGCATTGCGGCCGGCCGTGGTGGGATCGGAGGCATCGTCCAGCACCACCAGTTGCACCTTGCGGCCGTTGATCTCGGGCTTGAAGGCCAGCGCCGCCTGCATGCCCTTGGCGTACGGGATGCCGATCGACGAGTTCGGCCCCGACATCGACACGTTCAAGCCCACCTTCAGGTCGGCGGCCAGCGTGGCCGCGGCAAAGCCCAGGGTGGCGACGGTCAAGGCCGCGGTTCGGATCAAGGTATTCATGTCGGCTTCTCCGGTGGGTGGAACAACAGGTCAGGGAAAGAACTGGATCGCCGGCAAGGCGGCGCCGGGGTTCAGCAGATCGACGCGCTTCAGCACGATCTGCAAGCGGCCGCCGCGTCGCAGCAGGCGGTGGTGCACGGTGCCGGCGAGCATCAGCTGGTGCTCGCCGCGCGTTTCGATGTAGAGGAACGGGGTGTGCAGCTCATAACGCCCGATGTCATCGTCGGCCTGCAGCAACTGCGGCTGCTGCAGGATGTGCTGGCAGCGGCTCATCGGCTGCAGCGAATGCGCCCGCGGGTGCTTCAGCCGCTCGATGCGCAGCGCCAGCAGCAGCCGGTCCTCGTCGGCCAGCGCGTTGTGCGCCGCGCCCTCGGCCTGCTCGCTGCCCCGCAGCGGCACCCAGTAGCGGCCCTCGTCGGCGAACAGCGCCAGCCATTCGTCGAAGCGGCGCGCATCGATCAGCCGCGCTTCCTGGGCGATGAAGTCGAACAATTCGCGTTCGGTGGTGGTATCCATCGCCTCAGTCCTGCATCGTCAGCGTCATGAACTTCGCCCAGGCGCGGAACTGGTTGCGCATCAGCAGCTCGTTGGTGCCGTTGACGGTCTGCGTGCCGGCCTCCAGCTCGCGCGCATCGAAGTCGCGGTGCAGGCTGATCCAGTCATTGCCCTCGGCCTGCAGGCCTTGCTGCATGCTCTCGAACAGGTGCACGTCGTCGTGCGCCACCACCGACATCGGCGAGAAGACCAGCCGGTTGTAGGTCATCGCGCGCTCGAACAGGATGTCGGGCGCACCCTCGGCGCGAAAGCTCCAGGCCTCGATCAGCGTGCGGTCCACCGCCAGAGGGCGGATCACGCGGATGGCCTGCGGCGAGCTCTTCACCGCGAGGCTGGGGAAACACAGCGCGTTCTGCGGCGAGCGCTGCAGGATCTCGGTCGCGCGCGCTTCGCCGTGCGCCGCACGCATCGCCGCTTCATAGTCCGGCAGCTGCGCATAGCCTGAGTGGATGCTGAAGTTCACGCCCAGCACGCTGTGGCCGTTCGGGTAGACGCGGCCGCCCATGCGGTCGAAGAAGTCGTAGCCGGCGCCGAAGGGCAGGATCTGCTCCATCGCCATCGCTGACTTTGAGGCTCTTGGCGCATCGGCCGGCTGGCCCTGCCACAGCCGGTTGGCGGCAGCGGTGGCCGATTCATGCGTCGACATCGGGTGCACCGTGTCGTTGATGTTCTCCAAGTACATCTTCCAGTTGCAGTGCACGATGCTGCGCAGCACGCCGCCTTCGATGCGCAGCCGGCCCAGCGGCGAGCGGTCGGCCAGGTTGTCCAGGGCCTGCAGCGCGTCGCCGAGGTAGCCGTGGAAGTCCGGCCCGGCATCGCCGAGCTTGACGAACACGAAGTCGCGGTACAGCGCCACATGCCGCAGCGCGGCCATGCCCTGGCCGGACTCGCAGGACTTCAGGCGCGTGTTTTCGTAGCCGCTTTTCAGCGGGATCGCGAGCGGTGCACCGTCGAGCTTGTAGGTCCAGGCGTGGTAGGGGCAGCGGAAGAACTTGCCGGTGTTGCCGCTGGCATCGCTGACCAGCTGCGTGCCCTTGTGCGCGCAGCGGTTGGCCAGCACGCGCAGCGCGCCGTCGGCCTGGCGCACCAGCAGCAGCGGGCGTCCTGCGATCTGTACCGCCAGGTAGTCGCCGGCGGTCGGCACCTGGCTGGCATGACCCAGGTACTGCCAGGTGTTGGCGAAGAAGTGCTGCTGCTCCAGCGCAAACAGCGCCGGGCTCAGGTACAGGTCGCGGTGCACGCGGTCGTCCTGCACCAGCGCGGCGATGTCGGCAGCGCGGCAAGGCGTCATAGCGTCAGGCCGCCCACGCTACTGCCACCGCAGACGTACAAGACCTGGCCGGTGACGAAGCTGTTGGCCGAATCGGCGAAAAAGGCCACGGCCCGCGTGACATCACCCGGCTCACCAATGCGCTGCACCGGAATCGACGCGGCCAGCGCACGTTCACGCTCGCTGCCGGCCGGGATCACGTCGTAGAACATGTCGGTGTGGATCGGGCCCGGCGCGACGACGTTGACGGTGATGCCGTCGGCCGCCAGCTCCAGCGCCCAGGTGCGCGCCATGCCCAGCATGCCGGCCTTGGTGGCCGAGTAACTCGTGCGTGTAGCGGCACCCAGCGCGGCGCGAGAAGACAACAGGATCACGCGGCCGAAGCGGCGAGCGCGCATCGCCGGCAGCGCCGCCTGCAGCAGCTGGATTGCGCAGCCCAGGTGCAGCTCGACCAGTGCATCGAGGTCATCGAGCTTCACGTCGGCCAGCAGCGCGGGGCGGATCACGCCGGCGTTGTGGATCAGCGTCGTGATCTCGAAGCGCTGCGCCAGTTCGCGCGCCGCGTCGGCAGTCGCCTGGCGGTCGCTCAGGTCGACCTCGATGCTGTGCAGCTTCGCATGGTCGATGTCGCAGTGGCGGCGGGCCAGTGAGACCACCTCGTAGCCCTGCGCGAGCAGGTCTTCGCAGATTGCGCGGCCGATGCCGGCACTGCCGCCGGTGACGCAGGCGACCTTCGGTGCGCACGAATTCATGCGCCATCCTCCACCAGCGCCAGCACGCGCAAGGGCGAGCCACTGCCCTTCTGGATCTTCAGCGGCGGGCAGATCAGCACGGCGCCGGCGGGCGGCAGTTGATCGAGGTTGCACAAGCACTGCAGGCCGTAGCGGCCGGCGCCGTGCATGTAGTAGTGGCAGGGGTACGGCGGGCGCAGGTGGTAGCCCTGGCCGGCATCGGTGCCAATGGCCTCCGACCCGAAGCCCAACACATCGCGCTGTTCGACCAGGAACTGCACCGCCTCCGAACTCGGCCCCGGCGTGTGCTGGCCGGTCTCGTCGAAGTTCTGATAGGCCTCGGGGTCCTGGCGTTTCGACCAGTCGCTGCGCATCAGCACCCAGGCACCGGCCGGGATGCGGCCATGCGCGGTTTCGAAGCGCTCGATGTCGGCAACAGTCAGCAGGTAGTCCGGATCGGCCTTGACCTGCTCGGAGCAATCGATCACGCAGGCCGGCGCGACGAAGTGCTGCACCGGAATCGTGTCGACCGCGTTGTTCGGCAGCTCGCGGCCGGAAATCCAGTGGATAGGCGCATCGAAGTGCGTGCCGGTGTGTTCACCGCAGGAGAAGTTGTTCCAGTACCAGCCGGGGCCGCGCTCGTCGTAGGCCGACACCTCTTCAATGCGGAATGGCCAGCACTGGCCCATCTCGGGCGGCAGCGCGATCTGCGGGAAATCGGGCGTCAAGGTCTGCGTCAGGTCGATCACGCGGATGCGGCGGCTGGCCAGGGCGCTGGCCAGGGCCATCAGCACGGAGGGGTTCGTCGTCATGTCAATGGCTCCGACCTGTGTCGCACGGGTTGTGGTTTGTGGACCGAGATGCTGTGGATAGCCGGTTTCGGCCCATTGCGGTCGTTCGGTCGGGGGCGTCATTCGATGCCGGCGTACTTGGACGTGGCCGGGATTCCGCCCCGGCAGGCGGGTCACTTCTTTCTGCTGACCCAGAAAGAAGTAACCAAGAAAGAGGGTCTGAAAACCAAACGTTCATCAGTGCCTCCGTCACGCCAGCACGGAGGCACAACTGTGAACACGCCCCTGGCATTCTCAATACCCCGAACCGTCGGTCACCAGATTGGCACATGCCGCGCCCTGGCATTCGAAAGCAGGGCGCCGCTTTCACTGCTCGCCGGGCGCTTTGCGCCCATTCGTCCAGAGGCTTGCACGCTTTCGAATGCCAGCGTGTTGTCACTGCCAATCTGGTGACCGACGGTTCGGGGTATTAAGAATGCCACTGGGGAGCCGCCAGTGGCGCGGCTGCACTTCGCGTGCGGATGCACGAATGAACGTTTGGTTTTCAGGCGTTTTTGGTTCCTTTTGTCGCCGGACAAAAGGGACTCGCCTGCCGGGGCGAGACCCGGCTACTTGGCAGGTCTCAGCCCCCGGCCAAGGCGGAATCCCGGCGCAGTGCAAGGCAAAAGTCGCCACACCAGGCAACACAAGCCAATGACGGCCCTCGCCGAAGCAACAGCCAAAAAAAACGCCACCATCTCACCCCGCCTCGAACCGATAAGACACCAGCGACTCCGCATCGCTGTCCGCCACCAGCGCCTTGCCCGCCGGCGGAAACGCGCGCTGCACACAATCGGCCCGCGGGCAGACGCGGCAGCCAGGCCCGATCGGCATCACGTCGCGCGGCGCCTCGGTGGCGATGCCGTCGGCATAGACCAGCGCGGGCGCGTGCGACAGCTCGCAGCCCAGGCCGATCGCGAACAGCTTGCGGCTGGCCTTGAAGCCGCCGCCGCCGCGCTCGATGGTGCGGGCGATGCCGAAGAAGCGCGTGCCGTCGGGCATCTCGGCGACCTGGGTCAGGATGCGGCCGGGCTGCGCAAAGGCTTCGTGCACATGCCACAGCGGGCAGGCGCCGCCATGCCGCGCAAAGTGGAAGGCCGTGGCGCTCTGCCGCTTCGAGATGTTGCCGGCCTGGTCCAGGCGCACGAAGTAGAACGGCACGCCGCGCGCGCCGGGCCGCTGCAGCGTCGACAGGCGGTGGCACACCGTCTCGAAGCTGACGTGGAACAGCTGCTGCAGCAATTCCACGTCATAACGACAGCGGCGCGCGGCCTCCAGGAACGGGCCGTAGGGCAGCAACACGGCGCCGGCGAAATAGTGCGCGAAGCCTTGCCGCGCCAGCGCCTGCGAGGCGGCATCGGCGAAGCCGCCTTCGTGCAACTGCGCCTCCAGGGCATCGGCCTGCACCAGCAGCGCCCACTGCGTGGCGATCTGGAAGGCCTGTTGGGCATCGCTGAGCCCGCTGGCCAGGCTCAGGCGCTTGCGCAGCGGGTCGTAGCGGCGCAGCCAACGCGTGCTGCCCGGCGCCGCATGAGGTGCTTCGTCCGCCGCGCCGGCCACGGCCACGCCGCAGCGTTCCCGCAGCGCCGCCTGCAGTGCCACGGCGCGCTGGCCCGGGCTCAGCGCCAGCTCGTCGGCCAGCGCCTCGGCCGCGCGGTCCAGCGCATCGAGGTAGTTGTTGCGGCGGTTGAAATGGTCGCGCACCTCTTCGTGCGGCAGCGGCACTTGCGCCTCACGCAGGCGGCCGTCGCCAAGGTCGGCGCCCAGTTCGCCGTAGAAGCGGTCCACCGTTTGGGCATGCTCTTCCTGCAGCCGGCTGTGGCGTTGATAAAGCGTCAAGAACGCGTCCACCAGTTCCGGCGCCTGCTCCACCAGGCGGGCCAGCGCGGCCGGCGGCAGCGGCTCGGCGCGCAGCCCGCGGTCGTGCAGCGCGCTGTCCAGCTCGGCCAGCTGGCGCTTGTCCTGTTCTTCGGAGAACTGCGCCACGTCGCCGCCAAAGGCCTCGGCCAGTTTCAGCAGCACGCCGGCGGTGACCGGGCGCTGGTTGTTCTCGATCTGGCTGACATAGCTCAGCGACAGCGCCAGCCGCTGCGCCAGCGCGCCCTGGCTCCAGCCCTGCGCTTCGCGCAGGCGCCGCACGCGCGGCCCGACGAAGAGTTTGCGCACGCTGCTCATTTCACAAACTTCGCAAAATCAGTCATGGTGTTGTGAAGACATTTGCAGATTTTCCTTTTCACATCAACAGTTTATGGCGTGTTGTGAAGCTTGTGGATAGATTCTGTGTGAACGAACTCAGCGCACCGCGCTGCCGAAAGCTCCACCATGACCAACCCCTCACCGCCCACCGTGCCCTTGCTGATCAACGGCGAATTCGTCACCTCGCGCAGCACCCAGTGGCGCGAGGTGGTGAACCCGGCCACGCAGCAGGTGCTGGCCCGCGTGCCGCTGGCCACGGCCGATGAAGTGCAGGCCGCAGTGGCCGCGGCGCAGGCCGCTTTTCCGGCCTGGCGCAAGACGCCGATCGGCCAGCGCGCGCGCATCTTCCTGAAGTACCAGCAGTTGATCCGCGAGCAGGTCAAGGACCTGGCGGCGATCCTGACGGCCGAGCAGGGCAAGACCCTGGCCGATGCCGAAGGCGATGTGTTCCGCGGGCTGGAAGTGGTGGAACATGCCGCCGGCATCGGCAACCTGCAGCTGGGCGAGCTGGCCAACAACGTGGCCGGCGGCGTCGACACCTACACCTTGCTGCAGCCGCTGGGCGTGTGCGTGGGCATCACGCCCTTCAACTTCCCGGCGATGATTCCGCTGTGGATGTTTCCGATGGCAATTGCCTGCGGCAACACCTTCGTGCTCAAGCCCTCCGAGCAGGACCCGATGAGCACCATGCGCCTGGTCGAGCTGGCCATCGAGGCGGGCATTCCGCCCGGTGTGCTCAACGTGGTGCACGGCGGCGAAGACGTGGTCAATGCCATCTGCGACCACGCCGACATCAAGGCCGTGTCCTTCGTCGGTTCCACCCGCGTGGGCACGCATGTCTACCACCGTGCCTCGCAGGCCGGCAAGCGCGTGCAATGCATGATGGGTGCGAAGAACCACGCCATCATCCTGCCCGACGCGCACAAGGAGCAGACGCTGAACAACCTGGTTGGCGCCGCATTCGGTGCGGCTGGCCAGCGCTGCATGGCGGTCTCGGTCGCGGTGCTGGTGGGCGAGGCGCAAAGCTGGATCCCCGAGTTGGTCGAGCGCGCGAAGAAGCTGTCGGTCGGCAACGGCGCGCTGGCCGGCACCGATGTGGGCCCGCTGATTTCCTGTGCCGCGAAGGACCGCGTCGAAAGCCTGATCGCACAAGGCGAAGCCGAAGGCGCCAGGCTGGAGCTCGATGGCCGGCTGCCTGCGCTGGCCGGTGCCGCGGGTGAAGGCAATTTCGTCGGCCCTACCGTCTTCTCGGGCGTGAAGCCCGGCATGGCGCTGTACGAACAGGAAATCTTCGGCCCGGTGTTGTGCATCGCAGAGGCGGCGAGCCTGGACGAAGCCATCGAGCTGATCAACGCCAACCCCAATGGCAACGGCACGGCGCTGTTCACCCAGTCGGGCGCGGCGGCGCGCAAGTTCCAGGAGAACGTGGAGGTCGGCCAAGTCGGCATCAACGTGCCGATCCCGGTGCCCGTGCCGCTGTTCTCGTTCACCGGCTCGCGTGCTTCCAAGCTCGGCGATCTCGGGCCCTATGGCAAGCAGGTGGTGCTGTTCTACACGCAGACCAAGACCATTACCGAGCGCTGGTTCGACGACAGCAGTGTTTCGACGGGCGTGAATACGACGATTAGTCTTCGCTGAAGCACGCCATGGACTTCGAACTGTCCGAAGACCAGCGCGCGTTTAGGCAAAGCGCTCGCGATTTCGCCATCGGCGAATTCGCGCCGCACGCCGCGCGCTGGGACGCCGAGAGCATCTTTCCGCGCGAGGCATTGGCCGCCGCGGGCCGGCTCGGGTTTTGCGGACTCTATGCCGATGCGCGCCATGGCGGCCTCGGGCTGTCGCGGCTGGACGCGACGATGGTGTTCGAGGAGCTGGCCGCGGCCTGCCCGTCGACCACGGCCTATCTCACGATCCACAACATGGCGAGCTGGATGGTCACGCGCTGGGCGCAGCCAGCGGTAGCGGCTGCCTGGGGGCCGGCCCTCGCGGCCGGCGCGAAGCTCGCGTCGTATTGCCTGACCGAGCCCGGCGCCGGCTCGGACGCCGCAGCGCTGCGCACCACGGCGCGGCGCGAGGGCGGCCACTACCTGCTCAATGGCGGCAAGGCCTTCATCTCGGGCGCGGGCGCCACCGACGCATTGGTGGTCATGGCCCGCACCGGCGGCGAGGGCGCGAGCGGCATCTCGGCTCTGCTGGTGGCGGCCGACAGCCCCGGCATCGCCTTTGGCCGAAAGGAAGAGAAGATGGGCTGGAACAGCCAGCCCACGCGCGCCATCGCGTTCGACAACGTGCTGGTGCCGGCCGGGCATTTGCTGGGCCAGGAAGGCGAGGGCTTTCGCATCGCCATGAAAGGGCTGGACGGCGGCCGCATCAACATCGCCACTTGTTCAGTGGGCGCGGCGCAGGGCGCGCTGGACGCGGCGCGGCGCTACATGCACGAGCGCAGCCAGTTCGGCGCCAAGCTCAACAGCTTCCAGGCCCTGCAGTTCAAGATCGCCGACATGGCAACCGAGCTGGTGGCCGCGCGCCAGATGGTGCGCCTGGCCGCCTCCAAGCTCGATGGCGGCTCGCCGCAGGCCACGGTGTACTGCGCCATGGCCAAGCAGCTGGCAACCGACATCGGCTTTCGCGTGTGCAACGAGGCGCTGCAAATCCACGGCGGCTACGGCTACACGCGCGAGTACCCGCTGGAGCGCTACCTGCGCGATGCCCGTGTGCACCAGATCCTGGAAGGCACGAACGAAATCATGCGCGTGATCGTCTCGCGCCGCCT
>NZ_DATILJ010000185.1:0-22129 GCF_035476535.1 Aquabacterium sp. | reverse complement strand
ACCGGCACCAGGTCCAGCCGGGCGAGACCGAGTTGACGCGGATGCCGTCGGCGGCCAGGTCCAGCGCCATGTTGCGGGTCAGCTGCACCAGGGCCGCCTTGGACACCGGGTACAGCCAGCGGCCGGTCTGCGCCACCTTGGACGAGATGCTGGTGAAGTTGACGATCGCGCCGCCACCGCGTGCTTTCATTGACGCATGCACCGCCCGTGCGGCCATCACCGCGCTGACGACGTTGACATCGAGCGCCTGCAGCCAATCGGCACGCGGCGATGCGAAGCCGTTGTCGAGGTAGCTGCAGGCCAGGTTCACGAGCATGTCGATGCCGCCGAAGCGTCGCGTGACCTCGGCTACCGCATCGGCGAGCGCGTCGTCGCGGGTCAGGTCCAGCGGCAGCGCGAACAGCCGGTCGGGGTCGGCGGCAGCAACGCGCGCGGCGCCGGCACCATCGATGTCGAAGATGGCGACCTGCGCGCCTTGGGCGTGCAGCGTGTTCACCACCGCCGCGCCGATCAGCGTGGCGCCGCCGGTCACGATGGCGGTCTTGCCTGCGAGGGGGGACATGGCGCGCTCCTGTGCGAAAGAGGCCTCCATGCTCGCGGCTCGCGCGGCGCGGCGCGATCCGTCGGCTGCAACGACTATCCAAAAACTGCAAGATTCGCTTGCAAGCTTGAGCCCGCTCATCTCGCGCGCACGGGCGCGTGGCGCTACATTGACGCGCATCAAACCAGGAGGCCCGGCCTTGCAGGACGCCATCGAATCCCAGCGTGCGGGCGAAGCGGCGCGGCTGCTGGCCGCCGCGTGGGCGCGGGCGCGTCACCGGCAACCGCTGTTGGCTTCGTCCGACCGCGATCAGGCGCAGCACGTGGTGGGTTGCGTCTTCCGGCCGCACCGCCTGGAACCGGCGCTGGCCGCGACGCCGATGGCCGCGCGCATGAACCACCTGGGCGCCGGCCTGCTGGGCTTGAGCGGCCTCGAATATGGGCGCACGGTGGACATCCTGCCCGGCCCGCTGGAGAGCTTCTACCTGCTGCAGATCCCGCTCGCAGGCAGCGCACGGATCGATGCCGGCGGCGAGTGCTTCGAGTCCGACACCGCCTGCGCCAGCCTGCTGTCACCGGCGCCGGACCTGCGCATGCACTGGCGCGCCGGCAACCAGCAGCTCATCGTGCGCATCGAGGCGTCTGCGCTGCAGCGCTTCGTCGATTGCTGGTGCGGCGAGGCGGCCGTGCCGCTGCCGAACTTTGCGCCGCAACTGCTGCTCGACCGCCAGCCGGCGCTGGTGGACCTGCTGCTGTCATTGATCGCGGTGGCCGAGCGCCAGTCGGCGGCCAGGTCCGCGGACCCTGCGCGTGGCGCGCCCGCTGCCGAGCTGCCGCCGATCTCGAGCGTGCAGCTGCACTACCGGCTGATGGCCACGCTGCTCGCGTCGCAGCCGCACGATGCGAGCCTGCGCCTGGCCGCCCACGGCTCGCCGGTGGCGCCGCGCTGCGTGCGCCAGGCCGAGGACTACCTCGAAGCGCACTGCGCGGAGGCCATCACGCCGGAGGCGCTGGCCGCGGCCACAGGTGTCAGCGTGCGCAGCCTGTTCCTCGGCTTCCAGCGCTTTCGCGGCGTGAGCCCCATGCGCTGGCTGCGCGAGTTGCGCATGCACCGGGCCCGCCAGGACCTGCTGGGCGCCGGCCCGGGCGAGCACGTCACCGATGTCGCGCTGCGCTGGGGCTTCTATCATCTCGGCCGCTTCGCACAGGAGTACCGCGAAGCCTACGGCGAGACGCCGGCGCAGACGCTGGCCGCGGCCCGGGAGTTCGCGCCGGCACGGTAACGTTCGTGACCCGATTCGGCCGGAAGCGCCAAGCCAGCAACAGCAGCGCCATCCCCGCCGGCAGCGGCCTGAGATCGGTCTCGACCCGCTGGCGCCGCGCCAGCCGCCCGTCCAGCACCGCTCGCTTCAGCGCATCCGGGTCGGTGAGGCGCGCATAAGCCAGTCCCATGCCGGCGGCGAGCGCCTGCAGATGATCGTCGTGGCGCTGCGACAGATGTTCCTGTGAGGGGCCGGGTCCCGGACCTTGCACCACCTCGTCGGGGCCCCAATACCCGGCAGGCCTGCCATCGCGATCGGTCTTCGGGATCGGCACGGCCAGGGTGCCGCCAACACCGATCAGCCAACCGCCGGTTTCGCCGGGCACGATGCCGGCCAAGGGCGGCAACTCTGCATCGCGCAAGGGTGGTGATTCATGGCCGTCCGTCAGGAACACCACGTTCGGGTGCGTCTCCATCTGCTTGGCCGTGCGCAGCGCCCAGGTCGCGCCCTTGCCGATGTTGCTGGCATTGGCCCAGCGCATGCGGCCATCGATCTGCTCCAGCGATGCCAGCAGTTCCTCGTAGTGGCCGCACACCTCCACCGGTAGCAGCAGCGGCAGCACGCGGTAGTCGGCAAAGATGCTCCAGCCGAGTGCCGAGCCGCAGGGCATGGCACGCAGCATCTCGCGGGCCGCGTCGCGGGCCAGTGTCAGCCGGCTGACCACCTTGCCGTTAGCCTGCACGTCCTCGACGTCCATGCTTTGCGTGATGTCGAAGCTCACCATGTAGCGGTAGCTGTCGCGGGGCATCAGCGCGCGCGGCATCACCAGCGCCGTGGCCAGCAGCAACACCGCCGTCGTGACCGGCCAGGTCTTGCGATCCAGCGCAGCGCGCAGCAGGCCGGCGGCATTGCCCAGCGAGTTCACGGGACTCATGGCAGGTCGCCTGCCGCCATGCCGCGCATGCGCACCTGCCGTCGTTCGGCGGGCTCCGCGGACACCGCGGGGAACGTGGCCTCGTCCTCAGGGGCCATGCGCAGCGCACGTTCGAGGTTGTATCGCGCATCCCAGTCCAGCGGATCCATGCGAAGCAGATCGCGGTAGCGCTGCTTGGCCAGCGCCATCACCACGAGCGAGGGGCCGGCCTCGGCGGCCGCGCTCTGCCGGAGGTAGAGATTGGCCAGGTTGTAGAGCGCCGCCTGCCGCAAGCCGGGCGGCGAGCTCGCCTGGATCAGCGCGCTGTACTGCTTGACGGCGGCGTCGTGCCGGCCCGCCGCTGCCAGCGCACGCGCACGCGCGAACCGAAGCTCGGGCAGCCCGTTGTCGCCGGTGCGCTCGTCGTGCCCATCGATCGGCCCCGCCGCCACGCGCGCCACGGCCTGGTTGAGGGTTTCGGCACGGTGCCCATCGAGGGCCTCGATGGCAGCCAGGACCGTGAAGCCCAGCGCCACCGCGCCGAACAGGGCATGCACAAGCGCTCGTTTCATGACCAGCCTCGCACTTCGACCATACGCCAGGCCACCAGCGCAACGCAGCCCACGAGCGCCAGCGTGAAGAAGACGCCGCTGCGGTCGCGCCGCGGCACGCGCTCGAAGAAGTTGAGCGGCTGGTTCTGCTGGCGCTCGATCTCGGCGATGGCCGCGGCCAGCGCGTTCGAGTCGTCGGCCTGGAACAGGCGGTAGGGCGTTGCGAGCGTGCCGAAGAAGCGGTGCAGCGCCAGCTCTTCGGCGCTGTCGTCCGCCGCGGCGGCCGCCGACATCAGGTCGGGCGAATTGCCGCTGCTGCGCACATAGATCCAGTAGAGCCCGATGCGGTGCCGCGACAGCCCGGCTTCGATGCGCCGGCGCGTGGTCTCGTCGAGCTGCGCCCCGCCGTCGGAGACCACCAGCACGATGCGACTGCCCGAGTAGACGCGTCCGTCGAACTGGGCAATGGCCGCCAGCAGTGCGCTGCCCATGTCGGTGTTGGGCAGGCCGCGACCGATGCCGGTGGCAGCCAGGCCGGCCTGCACGACCTCGCTGCGCTCGGTGAACGGGACGATGAGCATGGGCCGGGTGCTGAAGGTCATCAACGCAAAGCGGTCGTCATGGCGTTTGGCGACGAAGCGAGCGAGCAATGTGCGAACGATGCTGTTCTTCGAGTCGCCCTCCGACAGCGAGCCGGCGGCCAGCACGCCCTTGGGCGTGATGATCGCGTCCATGCTGCTGCTGCGGTCCATCAGGATCAGCACCTCGGCGCCACGCCCGGTGCGCTGCACCCGCGCCCCGGGCTCACCCGGGCCGGCCAGGCCGAGCACGATGCATGTTATCGACAGCACCGCTGCCGAGCGCCAGGCGATGGCCAGGGCGCGGCCGATGCTGTCGACGGGCAACCAGCCGAGGTGCGGGAACGGCAAGCTGTCGTCACGTCGGCGCAGCAAGGGCAGCCCGGCCAGCGGCAACAGCAGCAGCGCCGCGGGTTGCGCAAAGTCGAGCGGCATCAGGCCCCTCCGTGCTGGCGTTTCTCGACATCGCGCAGCGCGCGGCAGAGGTCGCGCAGCGGGACCGTCGCCGGCTTCGGCACCGCCGCGAAGAAGCGCTCGCTGGAGCAGCGGTAGAAGTCCTCGAGCTGCGGCTGCAGCGGCCGCAGCTGCGGTGCGCGGGCCAGCAATCCGGCCAGCGTGGCCGCCTGCGCCGCGCTGCCGGCCGTGTCGGCCAAGGCCCGGTGCAGGCAGCGCCATGCATCGGGCTCTGCCGCCAGCGCGGCGCGGTCGAAACGGCGCAGTTCGCGCCAGGCACGGGCGAAGGGCAGGCGCACCGCTTCGCGCTGATGGCGCCAGAGCCACCAGCCCAACCAGGCCAGCAGCGTCAGCGCGAGTGCGCCGAGTGCTGCGTGCAGGCGCTGGCGCGCAGGTGCCGTGGGTCGGTCGGCCAGTGGGCGGTCGGGGCGCAGGTGGGGCAGGTCGCCGGGTGCGGCCTCGTCGTCCGGGATCAGCGGGCCGATGCTGATCGGCCAGCCGGGCAGCGCCCAGGTGGCGCCGGACCGGGCCTTGAGCGTCAGCGCGGGCAGCTGCACGGTGGCCAGTGTTCGCGGCACGTTGACGACTTGGTAGTCGACCAGTAGCCAGCGCAGGCCTGCTGCATCCGTCTCGATGCGCGGCGCACGGCGATCCAGCCACGCGCCGATGCGGCCGGCGGGCGGCACGGCAGCGAGCTCATCCGAACCGATCGGCAGGCGCTGCGTCAGCACGTCGCCGAGCAGGTGCCCGAAGGCGCGCGGCTGCTGCAGCGTGGGCGCCACGGCATCGGCGCGCGCGACGCTGCTGCCTGCGAGCACGGCAACGAGGACGACGCGTCGCCAGCGACTCATGCCACCGCGTCCAGGAAATGACGCGACAAGGCCTCGGCGTCGAAGGCAGCTTCGATCCAGAACGGCAGCATGCCGCGCGCGCCGAACAGCGCCTTGATCTCTGCGCGCCGCTGCGTGACCGCCGCGCGCCACTGCGTGCGCAGTGTCTCGCGCAGCCAGAGTGTTTGCCCTGCGCCGGACTCGGCATCGCGGGCCGACAGCAGGCGGCCCACCCGCGGTGCTTCGATCTCGGCCGGGTCCCAGATCACCAGCGGCACGACGCGGGCGCGCGCCAGCGTGTCCAGCACCTCGCCCAAGGCCTGCAAGGGCCAGTGGAAATCCGACACCAGGAACACCAGCGCGCTCTTGCCGGCCAGCTCCTGGACCGCATGCTTCAGCCACGCCGCGCCGTCGCCGGCCTTGCTGGCCGCGGCTTTGTCGCTTGCGTCGCTCGGCCGGCAGGTGCGCAAGCTCTCCGACATCAGGCCGGCCATGCCACGCGCGTGGCGCGCCGGCAACTGCAGGTCGTCGCGTGCGGTCCGGTCGAAGGCGAGCAGCCCCACCGCATCACCCGCCCGAAACGCGCTGTGGCCGAGCGCCTCGACGAAGTCCGCGGCGACGTCCAGCTTGCGCTGCGTCGCGCCGAAGTGCATCGACGCGGAGACATCGACGACGGCATGGACCGGCACCGCGACGCGCTGTTGGTGCACCCGCACCAGCCAGTGCTGCGAACCGTCGCGCAGGCTGGCACGCAGATCCAGCCGCCGCGGATCGGGATGGTCGAGCAGGCGGGCGTGCGCGGCGAACTGCAGGCCGGCGCCAAGGCTGGCGCCGGGGTGCGCGCCGGGCCGCTGGCCGCCTGTGCGCGTGCGCAGCCGGTAGTGGAACTCTTGCATGTCAGGGCGCCGCGACCTTGTCGAGGATCTGCTGCACCAGCGCCCCGGCAAGCTCGGCGCGGCGCAATTCGTAGATCGGCGTGAAGAACACCCGGTGGCCGAGTGCTGCCGGCAATACCGCATGCAGGTCATCGGGGACCACATGCCCGCGTTCGGCCAGCCAGGCGACGACGCGGGCGGCCCGGAGCAGGGCACTCATGCCGCGTGGACTGGCGCCGGCCAGGATCAGCCGGCTCATGTCGACACCCGGCAGGCTGATGCCGAAAGCCTGTGGTGTTTCGCTGGCCTGCCACAGCGCCAGCACATAGCGGCGGATCTCGGGGCTGGCGTGAATGCTGCGCTGGATCGCCGCGCCGATGGTGTTGAGATCCTCCCAGGGCAACAGGTTCGGCGTGACCTGCTCGATCAGCGCATCTGCATCGTGGTAGGCGGTGTCGAAGACCAGCGCCTCGCGAACCGTGGGATCGATGGGCGTGGCCATGTTGAGCTCGAACATGAACCGGTCGCGCGCCGCCGAGGCCAGTTCGAAGGTCTCTTCCTTCTCGACCTTGTTGCGGTCGGCGAACACCGTCATGTGCGGGAAGGCGTACTCCCGGTTGAAGGCCGAGACGGTGCGCTCGGCCATGGCGCGCAGCAGCAGCGATTGCACTTGCGGCCGGGCGCGGTTGATCTCGTTGAAGAAGAAGGTCGTGAGCCGTTTGCCATGGCGAAGCAGCGGCCCGGGATCGATGCGCGGCTTGCCCTCGGCATCCACATAGGTGTGATAGACCAGATCGCCCGGCATCAGGTCGATGGTGCCCTCGATGCGCTCGAACGCGCCGCCGAGGGCGCGCGAGATGGCGCGCAGCACGGTCGTCTTGCCCACGCCCACGTCGCCTTCCAGCAGCACATGGCCGCGCGCGAACAAGGCCACGTTGATGAGGCGGATCGTCGCCGCCTGGCCGATCACGGCTCGGCCTACCTCTTGTTCCACACGCAGCGCGAGCTGCCGCCAATCGTGAAGTGACTCATCCGAACGCATGACTGCTCCCGTGGGCTCGGGCCCGCTGCCTGCCCACCATCCGACGCCAGCGTAGGCGCCCGGCCGGCAGGCGTCTTGCCTGAGAATGGCCTTGGCAATTGCCTCACCGTCTACTTTCCAGGGTGCCTCGCATGAGTCTTGTCGCGGAGTTCTCGACCTTGCTGGTGCCGCCGGACAAGCGCGTGGCGCGCTGGACCGAAGCCGCCTTCGACCGCTTCGTCGAATCGGCGTTCGACGTGCTGGACGAAGACGGCTTCGTCGCCACGATGCACAACCGCGAGCTCGCGGACCTCTCGCTGACGCGCATCGATTCGGTCGGCCACGGCCGAAAGCGCGTCACGCGCTCGCAGCGCCAGGTGGCGCGGGCGGCCGAAGATTTCATGCTGGTCAGCATCCAGCTCGAAGGCGGATGCCGCGTCATCCAGGGCCATCGCGAGGCGCTGCTCTCACCCGGCCAGTTCGCCATCTACGACAGCACGCGGCCCTACGAGCTGGTGCTCGAACAGGACTATCAGCAGGCGGTGCTGCGGGTGCCGCGTGCCACGCTGTTGTCCCGACTCGGCGGCGACGACCTGACGGCGCTGGCGGTGGCGGCCGAGGTCCTGCCCGCGCGTATGCTCAACCAGATGGTGCGCGCCGCGTGCGAAGCCGGTGTGCCGCTGTCCCCGGCGCAATCGGCCGACGTGGCCGAGGGCGTGTTGAGCGTGCTGACAGGCGGCCTGCGAAGCCTGCAGGGCGAAGCCGGCGCGGCGCCGCGGGCGGGGGCGAGACAGATCGAACGCATCAAGGCCCATGTCGCCGCGAACCTGGGCAATCCGCAGCTCACGGTCGGCCAGATCGCCTTGTCGCTCGGCCTGTCGGTCAGCTACCTGCACAAGCTTTTTCGCGCGGAGGGCACGACACTGGAGCGCTGGATCTGGGCGTCGCGGCTGGCTGCCTGCCGGCGGGCCTTGCGCGACCCGCGCTGGTCGGCCCGCACGATCACCGACATTGCCTTCTCGTTCGGCTTCAGCGATGCCGCACACTTCAGCCGCAGCTTCCAAAGGCGCTTTGCCATCACGCCACGGGCCTGGCGGCAGGCCGGCGATGCGTAAGGCTTGCGGCGGCCAGGAGCGGCCAGACAGGATCCGCCGACTGCGCGCGGCGTGACAAGCGGCTCATCGTTCAAGTCGGCCCGCGGCGGGCCGAAATGACGTCAAGTCCATGAACTCCCATCCGACGACGAGCCGCCTTCCAGCGGCGGTGGCAAGCGGGCACGACCAACAGGGCGTGCACGTCGATCCTTACCGCGCGCTGCTCGAGCAGACCGACGACCTGCTGGCCGCGGTGGATGCGGCGCTGCGACTGACGATGGTGAACCCGGCCTTCGAGCGCGCCTGCGGGCTGAGCGCTGCGCAGATGCTCGGCCGCACGGTCGGCGAACTGGGCCTCTTCGGCAACGATGGCGCCGTGCTGCAGGCCTGCTTCGGCAGCGCGCTGTGCGGCGGCGGCGTGCAGCGCGTCGACCTCAGCGGGTGTCGCGAAGCCGGCGAACCCCGGGCCGCCCGGATCTACCAGGCGCGCGTGATGCCGGTGCGCAGCAGCGACGAGGTCATCAGCGGCCTGCTGTTCCAGGCCCGCGACATCACCGAGCATCGGCGCATCGAGGGCCACCTGCGCGAGCGAGAGCGCGAGTTCCGCACGCTGGCCGAAAACTCGCCCGACAACATCATCCGCTACGGCCTGGACCTGCGCGCGATCTACTGCAATCGCGAGATCGAAGAGCGCGTGGCGGTAGAGGCGCGCAAGGTGCTGGGCCGCACGCCCACCGAATCGGCGCCGCCCGGCATGGTCGGCCAGCAGGCTTACGAGCAACAGCTGCTGGTCACGCTGGCCAGCGGCGCCTCGGGCACCGTCGAGCTGCTGGCGCCACACCCCGGTGGCGAGATGCGGGTGCACAGCGTGGTCATCACTGCCGAGCACGATGCCGAAGGGGCGATCTGCGGTGCGCTGGCCGTGGGCCGCGACATCACGAGCTTGCGGCGCATCGAGGACCACCTGCGCCTGCGCGAGCGTGAATTCCGCACGCTGGCCGAGAACGCCGGCGACAACATCCTGCGCTGGGACAGCGAGGCGCGCATGCGCTACCTCAACCCGGCGATGGCCCGCGTGCTCGGCCGCCCGGTCGACGAGTTGCTGGGTTTCACCGCGCCGGAGGTCTACCCCGACGGCAGCTTCGATGCGGTGTATGCCGCCGTGCTGGCAGTGGCCCGCAGCGGCGAACCGAGCATGCTGGAGCTGCGTTTTGCCGGCCCGGACTCCAGCGGTGAACAGGTCCATCAGGTGCGCCTGTTTCCCGAACGCGACGACGACGGCCAGGTCCGCAGCGTGCTCGGTGTCGGCCGCGACATCAGCGACAGCATCCGCCAGCGCGAGCTGATCGAATCGCTGGCCCGCACCGACCCGCTGACGCGGCTGGACAACCGCCAGGCCCTGCGTGAGCGAGCGCCCGGCATTTTTGCCGGTGCCCGGCGGCACCACCGCCGCGTGGGCGTGATGCTGCTGGACCTGGACCAGTTCAAGTCGGTCAACGACGCGCTGGGCCACAGCGCCGGTGATGCGCTGCTGGTCGAGGTTGCACGCCGGCTGCGCGGGTGTCTGCGCGACGACGACCTGCTGGTGCGCCTGGGCGGCGACGAGTTCGTGATCGTCACGCCCGACATCGAGGGCCCGGACGCCATTGCCACGGTCACCACCAAGGTGCAGGAGGCCCTGGCGCAGCCGCTGACGCTGGCGCAGCGCGAGGTGCAGGTCACGGCCAGCATCGGCGTGGCGCTGTACCCGCACGATGGCGACGAGCTGGACCCGCTGCTCGCGCATGCCGACAGCGCGATGTACCACGCCAAGCGCAGCGGCCGCGCGCGCACCGAGTTCTACCGAGCCGAACTGGGCGAAGCGGTGCAGCGCCGCCTGCTGCTGGAACAGGCTTTGCGCGAGGCGCGCCACGGCCAGGGCCTGGCGCTGTACTTCCAGCCCCAGGTCAGCCTGGCCGGCGAGGCCGCGCTGGTGGGCGCCGAAGCGCTGCTGCGCTGGCAGCACCCCCGCCTGGGCCTGCTGGCGCCGGACCTGTTCATCCCGCTGGCCGAAGAGACCGGCATGATCGTGCCCATGGGCCGCTGGGTGCTGCAGACCGCGGCCGAGACGGCGGTGCAGTGGAACCGCGGCCGCGCGCAAGCGCTGTGCATTGCGGTGAATGTCTCATCGCACCAGTTCGTGCAAGACGATCTGCCCGCGGCGGTGAGCGCGGTGCTGGCCCGCACCGGCTGTGCGCCGGCCTGGCTGGCCATCGAGATCACCGAGAGTGCGCTGATCGAGGATTCGAACCTGGTGAAGCAGGTGCTGGACGACTTGCGCGGCCTGGGCGTGCGTGTGGCGATCGACGATTTCGGCACCGGCTATTCGGCGCTGAACTACCTGGCGCGCTTCCCGGTCGACTGCCTGAAGATCGACAAGAGCTTCGTGCAAGGCATCGGCCAGAGCAGCCGGCAGAGCGAGGTGGTCAAGGCCTTCATCGCGATGGCCCGCGCGCTGGGTCTGGACCTGGTGGCCGAGGGCGTCGAAACGGAGGACCAGGCGCGCTTTCTGCAACAACAGGGCTGCCCCACCGGCCAGGGCTACCGCTTCGGCCGGCCCATGCCGGCCGCGCAGTTCGAGGCTGAGTTCCTACAGCGCTGACCATCTGGTCCGGGCTGCGCCCAGCCCGCCCCCTGCAGCGCTTCGGTCCGTTCAATGCGCCCGCAGCGATGTCGCCCCGATCGCGTTCGGGTCGCGCCCTTCCTTCAGCGCCTGCTGCTGCTCCGCATGCGCCTGGCCCTGCAGTGCGATCAGGTAGGCGTGCAGTGCATCGAGTTCGTTTTCGCTGAACACATCGTTCCAGCGCGGCATGCCCATGGGCAGGTAGATGCCGTCGCGCACGATCTGGCGGAACAGCCCGTGCGTGGCCGGCTGCATGCGGCGCAGGTCGGCGACGTTGGAGCCTGTCTGGTTGGCATGGCAGATGGCGCAGTTCGCCATGAACAGGCCCGCGCCCTGGCCGATGGTGGCGGGCGTGACGCCGGCTTGTTGTGCCGGCGGTGCCGGAATCGGCGTGAACTCGCGCGGTGCCGGCTTGGCCACCGGCCCGCCGTCGAGCTTGAAGACCAGGATGCGGCCGGCATTGCCATGCTGGTACTGCGCGCTGGTGCGCCGCGGGTAGCCCCAGCCGCCGCCACCGCCGCCGGCGGCCACGGCCACGTACTGCTGGCCGCCTAGCCGATAGCTCATCGGCGCAGCGACGATGCTGGTGCCGATGTTGATCGATTTCAGCAACGCTCCGGTCTTGGCGTGATAAACCTTGAAGTCCCCGGCATCGGTGCCCTGGAACACCAGCTCGCCGGCCGTGGCCAGCACGCCGGCACGGTCGTGCGCGCTGCTGCCTTCGGCCTGCCAGGCCACGCGGCCGCTCAGCGGGTCGATGGCGCGCAGGAAGGCGCGGCCCTTCAGGCTTTCCGGATCGGCCCATTCGGGCAAGGCCTTCACGGCCTCCTGCAGCGGCGGCGGCAGCTGCGGCAGCACGGCGGGCAGGTCGGGCGTGAAGATCATCGCCGCGCCGGCATTCAGCCGCCGGGCCTGGCGCGGCGCCTTGCCGTCGGTCAGGCGAAAGATGAGATTGCCCATCTCCTGCACCGGCACGTACAGCAGGCCCTGACCCGGGTGCCAGGCCATGGGGTGCCAGTTGTGCGCGCCGGAGACGGCGGGGAAGACGATCTTCGGGCCGGCGGTGTAGTCGCCGGCCGGGTCGGGCTCGGGCCGGCCGGTGGCCAGGTCGATGCGCTTGGCCCAGTTGGTGCGCACCAGCTTGTGCGCGCGCAGCAGCTTGCCGTCGCGGCGGTCCAGCACGTAGAGGAAGCCGTTCTTCGGTGCATGCAGCAGCACCGGGCGGCGCTGGCCGTCGATGTCCAGCTCGGTCAGCACCATCGGCTGGGTGGCCGTGTAGTCCCAGCTGTCGCCCGGCGTTTCCTGGTAGTGCCAGCGCGGCAGGCCGGTCTTGGCGTCCAGCGCCACGATGCTGGCCAGGTACAGGTTGTCGCCGCCGCCGGGTGAGCGGTCCTGCAGCTGGTAGGGGCCGCCGTTGCCGGTGCCAACGATCACATTGTTCGTTAGCGGGTCAAAGACGATGGCGTCCCAAGCCGTGCCGCCGCCGCCCACGTCCCAGCGGGTGTCCTTGCTCCAGGTCTTCAGCGCGGCATCGAGGTAGGGGGCTTCCTGCGGCCCCAGTTTCGGGTCGCGCGGAATGGTCCAGAAACGCCAGGCCTGGCGGCCGCTGCTGCGGTCGTAGGCGGTGACGTAGCCGCGTGTGTCGTACTCGGCGCCGGCATTGCCGATGATCACCAGGTCGCCGGCGATCGCCGGTGCGCCGGTCGAGGTGTAGCCGCGCGTGCGGTCGACGATGGTGTCTACCTTCCATCGTACGCGGCCGGTGGTGGCGTCCAGCGCGTAGAGCATGCCGTCGAGTGCGGCCACGTGAACCAGGCCGTCTTTCACCGCGACGCCGCGGTTGGCCCAGTCGCAGCAGGCGCTGCGGTTGACCTGCATGTCGACCACCGGATCGAAAGCCCAGCGCTGCTTGCCGGTGGTGGCGTCCAGCGCCCACACCTTGCCCAGCGGGCCGCTGGTGATCAGCAGCTTGCCGACCTGCACCGGCGTGGCCTCGAGCACGCGGTGCGTGCCGGTCTTGAACTCCCAGGCCAGGCCCAGGCGTTGCACGTTGCCGGCATGGATCTGCCGCAGCGGCGAGTAGTGGGCCTGCCCGGGGTCGGCCTCCGCGGCCGTGACCGGCAGTGGCAGCAGGCCGGTCAGGCAAAGGCCGGCCGACGCGATCAGGCGGCGCCACGGCGCCTGGGCGCGGGAGTTCTGGCGGGGGCAGGGAAGAAGGCGGTGCATGCGGTGGCGCTCGGCGACGGGGGACGCACGCATGCTAGGCAGCGGCCCCGGCGCTGGCTGTCCTCCCTGGGCATGACCGGGCTTACCCGGCCCTCCTTCCGGAGGACGGCAAGCCCGGGCGGGCATCGAAACAATCGACTGCATCGCTCCAAGCTTCCTGGAAGGTTCGCCATGTCTGCCGCTCCCGCTTTTGCTCCGCCCGTGCGCACCGAAATCCGCCTGCAGCATCCCGACTGCCTGTTCATCGATGGCCGCTGGGTGCCGCCCACGCTGGGCGGTCGCATCGAGGTGGTGACACCGCACGACGGTCAGCGCATCGCCGTGGTCGCCGAGGCCGGCCCGGCCGACATGGACCTGGCCGTCGCCGCCGCGCGCCGCGCCTTCGACAATGGCCCCTGGCCGCGCTTGTCGCCCTCCGCCCGCGGCGCGGCCCTGCGCCGCTTCGGCGCCGAACTGGCCAAGCGCCAGCCCGAGCTGTGTTCGGCTTGGGTCGACCAGGTCGGCGCGGTGGCCTTTGCCGCGCCGATGATGGTCGGCGGCGCGCTGGCCTGGGTCGACTACTACGCCGGCCTGGCCGAGACCTTTCCCTTCGTCGAACCGCAGCGCGCCTTCGATGGCCAGGGCCAGGCCTATGTGGTGCGCGAGCCGGCCGGCGTGGTGGCCGCCATCGCGCCGTGGAACGCGCCGTTGATGATCATGATCAACAAGGTGGTTCCGGCCCTGCTGGCCGGCTGCACGGTGATCATGAAGCCGGCGCCCGAAACCCCGCTGGACGCTTACTTGATCGCCGAAGCGGCCGAGGCCGCCGGCCTGCCGCCCGGCGTGCTGAACCTGGTACCCGCCCACCGCGAGGCCGCCGACCACCTGGTGCGCAATGCCGGCGTCGACAAGGTCAGCTTCACCGGCTCGACGCTGGCCGGCAAGCACATCGCTTCGGTCTGCGGCCAGCGCGTGGCGCGCTGCACGCTGGAGCTGGGCGGCAAGTCGGCCGCCATCGTGCTGCCGGACGCCGACATCGGCCTGGCCGCCGGCACGCTGGCGCAAACGATCTCCATGCTCAGCGGCCAGGTCTGCTCCACGCTCAGCCGCGCGGTGGTGCCGCGCAGCAAGGCGGGCGAGTTTGCCGAAGCCTTGTCCGCGGCGCTGAAGAGCTTGCGCATCGGCAACCCCTGGGAGCCCGGTGTGATGATGGGCCCGCTGGCGATGAAGCGGCAGCTCGATCGGGTGCAGGACTACGTGGCGCGCGGCCAGGCCGAAGGCGCCACGCTGGTCTGCGGCGGCAAGCGGCCGGCCGGGTTGGAAGGCGGCCACTACATCGAGCCGACGCTGTTTGCCGATGTCGACTCGAAGATGGCCATCGCGCAGGAAGAGATCTTCGGCCCGGTGATCGCGATGCTGGCCTACGACGACGAGGCCGATGCACTGCGCATCGCCAACGATTCGCCCTACGGCCTGTTCGGCGCCGTGTTCACGCCCGACGCGCAGGCGGCCTGGCGCGTGGCGCGCGGTGTGCGCACCGGCGCGCTGTCGCACAACGCCTTCAGGATGGACCCCTTTCTGCCCTTTGGCGGCTTCAAACAATCGGGCATCGGGCGCGAAGGTGGCACCGCCGGCGTGATGGGCTACACCGAGACGAAGACCATCCTGCTCGAAGCCGCGGTGGACACCGCTGCCGCGCTGTGAGTGTCGAATCGCTAGCGCCGGTGTTCAGCGGCCAGTCGCTGCCGTTGGCGCCGCGGCTGGAGTTCCTGTTCAGCATCCGGCTGCACTTCACCCGCGTGCAACTGATTCCCGACATGCCCACCGGCTTCGGCCGCGGCGCGGTGTATGTCGACAGCGGCACGGTCGAAGGCCCGCGGCTGAACGGCCGCGTGCGGCCCGACAGCGGCGCCGACTGGTCGCAGTTCCGCCCCGACGGCGTGCTGTCCTTCGACGCGCGCTACATGATCGAGGCCGACGACGGCGCGCTGATCCTGCTGCACAACCGCGGCTACCTGTGGGGCCGCACGCCGGACGTGATGCCGCGCATGCGCGCCTGGATCTTCGAAGGCGGCCCCGAGGTGGATTTCAGCGACTACTACCTGCGCAGCTGCCCGAGCTTCGAAGTGAGCACGGGCCGGCACGACTGGTTGATGCGCCACGTGATCGTCGGCGTCGGCGAGCGCAAGGCCGACGGCAACCAGATCAGCTACCACGCGCTGCTGTGATGAGCGCGCCGGCAGACTTGCTGCAGCGCATCGGCCAGCTCGAACAGCGCCTGGCCACGCTGGAAGACATCGAGGCGATCCGGCGCCTGCAATACACCTATGGCTACTACATCGATCTGCGCCTGTGGGACGAGATGGCCGCGCTGTTTGTCGACCAGGGGGCAAGCATCGAGATCGGCCAGCGTGGCCGCTACGAAGGCCGCGAAGCCATCCGCAGCTTCCTGCTGGAGGTGCTGGGCCAGGGCCGCGCCGGCCTGAACCGCAACGAGTTCATCAACCACATGCAGCTGCAGGGCGTGATCAGCGTGGACCCCGATGGCCTGCACGCGCAAGGCCGCTTCCGCGCGCTGATCCAGGGCAGCCCGCCGCAGGGCGGCAGCACGCTGCTGCTGGCCGAAGGCGTCTACGAAAACACCTATGTGAAGCAGGGCGGGCAGTGGCGCATCGCACGGCTGTGGTGGGTGCCGACCTTCTATGTGCGTTTGCCCGGCTACGACAGCGTGGCCTTCGACAGCGGACCGGCCAGCGCGGCACTGCCGCCGCAAGCCGCATCGGCACCGGTGTGCGAAGCGCTGGGCCGGCGCTTCCCGCCGTTTCACTACCGCCACCCGGCCACCGGCGCCGAGGTTCGCGACGTGAGCAGTGCCCAACACCCCATGAACCAAGGATGAACGCGTGCTGGTGATCGGAGACATTTCACGTGCCCATGCGCGCCGCTGCCCGGACAAGGCCGCGCTGGTCATGGGCGAGCAGATCATGAGTTATGCCGAGCTGGACCAGCAGTCCAACCGGCTCGCGCATGCGCTGATCGCCGAAGGCGTGGCGTCCGACGACCGCGTGGCGCTGCTCGGCATGAACAGCATCGACTACGCGGTGGCGCTGCACGGCATTGCCAAATGCGGCGCCATCGTCGTGCCGCTGAACTTTCGCCTCGCCGCGGCGGAGGCGCGGCAGGTGCTGGAAGATGCCGAGCCGGCGGTGCTGATCGCCGAGCCGGCCTTCGATGCGCTGCTGCACGAGGCGCTGGAAGGCTTGGCGCGGCCGCCGACACGCTGGACGCTGTGCGACGACTCTGGCGCCGGCCTGGCCGCACGGCTGGCGAACCAGCCTGCCGACCCGGTGGACTGCGTGGTGGACCCCGAGTCCGCCGCCACGCTGCTGTTCACCAGCGGCACCACCGGCCGGGCGAAGGGCGTGCTGATGTCCCATGCCGTCATCTTTCGCATGTTCGCGGCCACGGCCATCGAAGCCCGGCTGACGCACGACGCCGTGGTGCTGGTGGCCGCGCCGATGTTCCACCTGGCCGGCATGAACCTGGCGCTGAACCAGGCGCTGTACCTGGGCGGCACAGCGGTGCTGCACCGCGGGCGCTTCGAGGTCGACGCCATCTTTCGCCTGATCGAGCGGCAGCGCATCAGCCTGGCCGTGCTGGTGCCGACGATGGTGGCGGCGATGGCCTTCGACCCGCAGGTCGGCAGCTTCGACCTGGCCTGCCTGAACAAGGTGTTCTACGGCTCGGCACCGATCACGCCGGTGGCGCTGGCCAAGGCCCGCGAAGTCTTCGCCCAGGTCGCCTTCACGCAGCTCTACGGTTCCACCGAGTGCGGCATGGTGGCGGTGCTGCGGCCCGAGGACCACCAGCGCTGGAGCCAGTGCACCGGCCGCGAGGCGCTGCTGAGCCGGCTGCGCATCGTCGACGAATCGGGTGCCGACGTGGCGCCGGGCGCGGTCGGCGAAATCATCGCCGAGCAGCGCCACATCGGCATGCTGGGCTATTGGCGAAACGACGCGGCCACGCGCGAGGCCATCGTCGACGGCTGGATCCGCTCGGGCGACCTGGCCCGCGTCGAGGCCGACGGCGTGTTCACCATCGTCGACCGGCTGAAGGATGTGATCATCAGCGGCGGCGAGAACCTCTACCCGAAGGAGATCGAAGCCGCCATTGCCGCGCACCCGGCGGTGGCCGAGGTGGCGGTGTTCGGCGTGCCCGACGAGGCCTACGGTGAATCACCCTGCGCCGCGGTGGTGCTGCGCGCCGGGCAGCAGGCCACGGCCGAAGCGCTGCAGGCCTGGTGCGTGCAGCATCTGGCGCGCTACAAGCGGCCGCGGCGCTTCGAGTTCCACGCCGCGCTGCCGCGCAACGCCAGCGACAAGGTGCTGAAGACGGCGCTGCGCGCGCCGCATTGGCAGGGGCGGTCGCGCATGATCTAGGGTGTCACCGGGCTCTCAGATATCCGGCGGCTGCCCCGGCTGCTGCCCCGGCGGCGCGTAGTTGGCCGGCACGCTGCCGGTGAGCGACTCGAGGAAGGCGGCGATGCTCGCGGCTTCGGAGTCGTCGAGCGTGTGGCCGAGCTGCACGCTCGCCATCACCCGGATTGCGCGCTCAAGGCTGTCGACCGACCCGTCGTGGAAGTAGGGCGCCGTCTTGGCCACGTTGCGCAGCATCGGCACGCGGAACACGAAGCGGTCCTCCTCTTTCTTCGTGACGGCGAAGCGGCCGGGATCGGGCTTGTCGGAGCCGGTCTCGAGCCAATAGTCCTTCAAGAGCCCGAACTTCTTCATCGTGGTTCCACCGAAGTTCGCGCCGTTGTGGCAGCCGGCGCAACCCACCGCCACGAAGGTCTTCAAGCCGGCCTTCTGGCGATCGCTGAGGGCCGCATCATCGCCGGCGAGGAAGCGGTCGAAGGGGGCCGGGGTGGTCAGCGTCGCCTGGTAGCTGGCCAGCGCGCGGGCGTAGTTCGCGGCGCTCAGCGCTTCGGCGTCGTCCGGAAAGGCGGCTCGGAATCTCGACGGGTACTCGAGCTCGGCCAGCTTGGCGAGGCCGAGCTCCTTCGAGCCGAAACCCATCGAGCCGGTCAGCGAGCTTTCGGCCTGGTCGGCGCCGCTCTTGCGATCGCCAAGCCAGCGCAGCAGCGGCTGGTTCATCGCATTGAAAACGGTGGGCGAATGCCGCGAGGTGAGCGCGCCGCGCGCATCCGGCGAGAAGCGGCGGCGGTCCGCGCCCCAATCGCGGGCGAAGTGGCAGCTGGCGCAGGCGGTCTTGCCGTCCGACGACAGCCGCGTGTCCCAGAACAGCGCCCGGCCGAGTTCGGCCTGGGGCGACGCCGCCTCGCTGCTGGCCTTCACCTGGCCGAACACGGCCGCAGCGACATGCCGCAATGCGTCGTCCGTCACTGCTGCTGCGAACGCGCCGACTGCGGCTGCCCCTGACGCGGCCAGTGCCGCTGTGATGCACGATGCAACGCGAAGCATCCTCATGGCGGTCCTTCCGTGGCCGGTGCTTCGGCGCGGGCTGCCGACAGCCCGATGACGCGGCCACAGCGGGAGTAAACAGGGATCTGGGGCCCAGGGGAATCCCCAGGATGCAGTCGGGCCGCGGCCAAGAGGTAGGCGTGCAGCCTTGAACCATACTCTCGCTCCACGGCTTCCTCGTGGCGGCCGCTGCCAAGAGGGCATCGAGGTTTGCACCACGCCATGACACCTGTTCACTGCACCGACCTGAGAACCTGGAACCGCTTCGCCGAACGCGCCTTCGGCGACATCGCGGTGGCCTCCGCCGAGGCGCGCTTCGAGGCCGATCTCGCGGCACGCGACTGGCCCGGCGTGCGCCTGGTGCAGGTGGACTCGCCGGCGGCGCAGGTGCGCGGTGGGCGTGGCGGCCGGCCGGGCTGGTACCTGCTGTACAACGAGTTCGGGCGCTGCGCGCTGCAGCAGGACGGCCGCCGCGCGGCCCTGGACGCGGGTGAGCTGAGCCTGCTGCGTGCCGACCGGCCCTACGAGATCGCCTTCGACCAGCCCAATCGCATGACGATCGCCGCGTTGCCGCTGCTCGAAGGCCCGCCGGCCTTGCAGCGCCGGCTGGTGCTGCGCCATGGGCGGGACGAATCGGCGCTGGTGGGTGCGCTGCTGCGCCGGCTGGCGCAGCTGGACGATGCGGCCGCCCGCGGCCTGGACGCGCAAGCTCTGCGCGCGGCGCTGTGCGACCTGCTGCTGCTGGCCCGCCCGGTGGCAACGCCCGGCGCGAGCGAGGCCGCCTTGCCGGGCCGGCAGGCCGGCCAGCTGATGCACATCGCGGCCCTCGTGCAGCGTGAACTGGCTTCGCCCGAGCTGGACGGCCGCCTCATCGCCGCCGAGCTGGGCCTGAGCCTGCGCGCCGTGCAACTGCTGTTCGAGCGCCAGGGCACCACTGCCTCGGCCTACATCCTGGCGCAGCGCCTGCAGCATGCTGCTAGCGTCTTGCGTGAGCGGCCGGCGCAGCGCATTGCCGATCTGGCGCTGGAGGCCGGCTTCGGCGACCTGTCGTACTTCTGCCGCGCCTTTCGCCGCCGCTACGGCTGCACGGCGCGCGAGTGGCGCCGCCCGAACTGAAGGGCTGAGGGCTGAGGGCTGAGGGCCGCGGCGAGGCGCGCTGCGCGCCTGTCCAAGCCTTGCGCGGCCGTCCAAGACAGCCGCGCATGCTGACTCCTACAGTGCGGCGACTTCTGCGGCGCGGCCGCAGGGCACCAGGAGACCCCCATGGACATGCCAGTGCGCCATTCGAGCGACATCGACCTCTTCAGCGATGACGCGCTGAACGACCCCTACCCGCTGTACCGTCAGCTGCGCGACCAGGCACCCGCCGTCTGGCTGCGCCGCCACGAGGTCTGGTTCCTCGGCCGCTACGACCCCGTGCGCGCCGCGCTCGGCGACTGGCAGACCTGGTCGTCGGCCCAGGGCATCGGCCTCAACCCGGTGATCAACGAGGCCTGGCGCAACGCGCTGATCTGCGTCGATCCGCCGGCCCACACCGAGATGCGCAAGCTCTTCACCGACCGGCTCGGCCCGCGGCAGCTCAAGGACATCGAGGCCACGATCCAGCAGCGCGCCGAGGCGCTGGCCGAGCGCATCGCCGCGATGGGCGAGTTCGATGCGGTGAAGGACGTGGCGCAGGACCTGCCGGTGGGCGTGATCATGGACCTGATCGGCTGGCCCGAAGACGTGCGCGGCGGCCTGCTCGAGATGGCCGCGGGCAGCTTCGACGCCTGCGGGCCGGCCAACGCCCGCATGCACGCCTCGCTGCCGCGCCTGCAGGCGATGATGGCGCTGATCGGCGAGACCTTCGACCGCGACCGGCTGGTGTCCGGCGGTTTCGGCTCGACCGTGGCCGATGCGGCGCGGCGCGGCGAGATCCCGCGCGAGGCCGCGATCGGCCTGCTGGCCGGCTATGTGGTGGCGGCCTTCGACACGACGATCAGCGCCATCAGCCACGGCCTGCTGCTCTTTGCGCAGCACCCGCAGCAGTGGCAGCGCCTGCGCGAGGCGCCGCAGCTGATGCCGGCGGCCTTCAACGAGATCGTGCGCATCGAATCGCCGATCCAGAACTTCTCGCGCGTGGCCACCCGCGATGTCGACCTGGGCGAGGGCGTGCTGATCCCGGCCGGCGCGCGCGCCATTGTCAGCTACGGCGCGGCCAACCGCGACGAGCGCCACTTTGCCGAGCCCGAGCGCTTTCACATCGAGCGCCGGCCGCTGGACCACCTGGGCTTCGGCCTGGGCATCCACGGCTGCGCCGGCCAGAGCCTGGCGCGGCTGGAAGGCCATGCGGTGTTCAGCGCACTGGCACGGCGCATCGGCCGGCTGACGTTGGCCGGCGAGCCGCAGCGTGCGCTGAACAACATCAACCGCGGATTCGCGGCGATACCGATGCGGGCCGAGCGATGACGGCTCCCCGGGTTTGACCTGATGGTGCAGGTCGCGATCCCTCCTAAAGTATGCACAAAATCTGTTCTGTGCATCTCAAGGAGACCGCGATGACGATGATGAAAGCAGCCCGGCTGCACCGGGTCGGTGAGGCGATGAAGATCGAGCAGGTGCCGATCCCGGAGCCTGGGCAAAACGACGTGCTGGTGAGGGTGCGGTCCTGCGGCATCGTGCCGAACCTGGGCAACATCCTGGCCAACTGGACCACCTGGTTTCCTGAATTGCCGCTGCCGCCGCTGCCGGCGGTGTTCGGCCTCGACCCGGCGGGCGAGGTGGTGCGGGTCGGCTCCCACGTGCATGCCTGGGCGCCGGGCGACCGGGTCTATGTCAACCCGGGCCTGTACTGCGGCGGCTGCCGCGCCTGCCGCAAGGGCGACCTGATCAACTGCACGCACTATGCGTTCAGCGGCTACTTCGGCTTCTCGCAGAACTCGCTGAAGCTGTACAAGAACTACCCCGGCGGCGGCCTGTCCGAATACATGATCGCGCCGCAGTACGCGCTGGTGAAGTTGCCGGACACGGTGAGCTTCAACCAGGCGGCGCGCTTCGGCTACCTGGGCACGATGTACTCGGCCATGCGCAAGACCGGCCTCGGCCCCGGCAAATCGATGCTGGTCAACGGCATCAGCGGCACGCTGGGCATCGGCGGTGCGCTGTTCGGCCTGGCGATGGGCGTCACCAAGATCCTCGGCACCGGCCGCGACAAGAAACTGCTGGAACGTGTGAAGGCGCTGGCGCCGGACCGCATCGAGGTGTTCTCGATCACCGACCAGGAGCCGCTGGACGCCTGGGCCAAACAGCAGACCGGCGGCCTGGGCGTGGACGTGTTCATCGACGCACTGGGTCCCGGTGCGCAGCACGAGACGCTGCAGCAGGGTGTGCGCGCGCTGGCCCGTGGCGGCCGCGCGGTCAACATCGGTGCCATCATGGGCCTGGTCGGCATGGATCTGCACACGATGATGGACGATCAGCAAAGCATCGAAGGCTCGGCCTGGTTCACCGCCGCGGAAGGCCAGGACATGGCCGACATGGCGGCGGCGGGCACGCTGGACCTGTCGGTGTTCGAGCATGTGTGCAGCCCGCTGGACCAGGTCAACGAAGCGATCTCGGGCATTGCCCAGCGCAACGGCGGCTTCAGCAATTTCGTGATCAACCCCTGAACAAGGAGCCGACGATGC
>NZ_DATILJ010000184.1:0-4216 GCF_035476535.1 Aquabacterium sp. | reverse complement strand
AACAGGCCATGGCGCGCTGGATGGCCCGCAGCGCCAGCGAAAACCGCCACGGCCGCCACCGCTATGCCTGCGAGGACTTCCTCGTCTCAAACGACGAGATCGACGCCCGCCTGATGTTCTATCGCCAGCGTTACGCGGTGGTTTATGAGAACCGCTGAGTGCAGCGCCCGATCAGAAGCGGTAGCTCGCCTGCAGCGATAGCGCGCGGCCGGCCATCGGCAGGTCATCCGGGATCTGGCTGGTCGGCAGGTCGGGGCGAATCGCCGGTGCCGGCGAGAACAGGCTCGGCTGCCGAACGTCGGCGTCGAACAGATTGCGGAGGGTCGCGCTGAAGGCCCAGCGGCTTGGGGCGCTCTGGGTGCGCAGCGCCAAGTCCACCGAGGTGTAGTCGGGCACGGCCGGCCGCGTATCGCCGGCAGCGCGCCGGCGGTCCGCCACCCAATTCAGCTGCGCGCTGCACGACAAGCCGCTGGCCAACTGCCAGTCGGCGCGCGCGAACAGCTGGTGATGCGGCGCGTAGCCGGCATCGGCGCCGCTCGCCTCGTCGGTCGAGCGCTGGAAGGAATAGTTGCCCATCAACCGAAGCGTGCGGCTGGCGTCCCAACTCATCTCGAGCTCGAGCCCACTGCCGCGCTGATCGCTGGTATTGGCGTAGGTGGTCGGCGTGCCGGCCAGGCGGATGATGTCCTTCATCTTGTAGCGAAACAGGTTCACGCCGATGTGCAGGTCGGATCGCGCTTGCCAGGTTGTCGCCGCTTCGAAGGTGCTGATCGTCTCCGGCCGCAGACTGGGGTTGCCGCGCAACACCGGGTTGTTGATGCTGTACAACTCGGCGAACGACGGTGCGCGAAACGCCCGCCCGGCAAGCAGCTTGACGCTGACGTCGAGATTGGCGTCCCAGATCAGGGCCAGGCGTGGATTCGTCGTACCACCGAAGTCCGAGTACCTGTCGTGACGAAGGCCGGCGGTGAGGGCCCAGTCGCGCATCAGCTGCCATTCGTCCTGCAGCACCACGTAACTGACCTTGCGCCGCTGCGGCGTCATGAACGGCTCGGTGTTGGTGAAGTCAATGACGGACCCGACAGGAATCGGCACGCCTGCCGGGCTGAGCCTGAAGTTCTTGTGCTCCGCGATCCTGTAGAGGTCGAGGTCGTCGTAGCCGGCCCCTGCGCGCAAGCGATGCTTGTCGAAGCCGGTGTAGATCGCGAAGGCCGACAAGCGTGCCTGGCGCTCCCACTTCTCGGGCGCACCGATCAAGCCATCGGGGAACAGGTTGGGACCGATGCGCGCCTGGCTGGGCAACAGCACAAAGGGCTCGGGGACCGTGTCCCTGTATTCGAAGTAGCTCGCCAGCAGCCCGACGCTCCAGTGCGCCGCAAAGGCCGGATCGGTCCAGGACAAGTCGGTGGTCAGGCGCTCGCTCTTGCCCAGGCCCACGGGATCCAGCGCCGAACCGACACCGGCCCCGACGTGCAGCTTGTCGCGCAGCTTGTAGCCCGCGCGCCAGCGCAGCTTGTCGTGGGCCAGGTCGATGCTGGCGTCCAGCGCATCGCGGCCGGTGTACACCTGCCCGGGCGCCAGGCTGGCGCGCGTGCCGAAGATGCTGTCGTTGCGGGTCTGCGCATCGGCCCGGATGCTGTCATGCAGACCCTCCGTCGAACCCACGCGCAAGTACGCGGCCACCTCGACCGGCCCCAGCTTGCCGCCATGCAGCACCCAGCCGTCCCAGGTGCCGAATGAGCCGGCCCGCGCGCCGATCTGCGTGCCGGGCTGCTGCGCCGCCGTCTTCGTGATGATGTTGATCACGCCGGCATAGGCATCCGCGCCGTAGAGCGCGGAACCCGGTCCGCGGATGATCTCGATGCGCGCGACATTCTCGAGCGGGAAGCCGCCCCACACATTGCCCTTGCCGCCGGTGAACAAGGTGGTGGTGGGCACGCCGTTCAGCAGCATCAGCACCTGCGGGTTCTGCGGGCTGTACACGCCGCGGATCGTGTACAGCGGCGCATAGGCGACGGTGTTGCGGTCGACGTGCACACCGGGCACCGTCTCGAGCACGTCGTCCAGATCCACCGCGCCCATCGCGGCAATATCTTCGGCCGTGATCACGCTGGCGACGGCCGGTGCCCGCCGCAAGGGCTGACGCGTGCCGGTGGCGATGCTGACCATGGCCTTGTCGCCAAACACTGCCGCGAGCTCTTCTTCTTCGCTGCTGCCCTGGGCCCACGAACAGCAGGCCGGAACCAGGCACATCCAGGCCAGGGCCCTGGGAATGCAAGACAACTCGAACATGCACGACCCCCCACGTCTTCATCGAGCCGCGATCCTACAGCCCTCACAGTGCCAGGCCCGTTTCGTGAACCGATTCCTAGTAGCCATGAGGAGCGGCCAGCCGCACACATCAACTCATCATCAATTTACATTAAATGCACTATTGACTACTTTTGCCGTATATGCGATATTTTCGCTACGGGATCCGGCCACCCACAACTACCAAGCAAAGAACCTGGCCTGAAGGGATGCCCTGTGTCGCCTGAGCCCGCTGTGTCGTGAGTACGACCCGGCGCGTGTTTGCCCCGGGCCTCGGCGACGACCACGGCCACGGTTCTGCCCCGCTCTGCCTGGGCACGGCCTGCCATGTTGTCTGACTCGCATCAGGGAGATCACCATGTCCGCTTTCAGTGTCAGCCGGGAGTCCCCTGCTGCCCAGCCCTTGCTCGACTGCGCAGGCTACATCGTGCAATGCCTGCGCAGCCTGGGCGTCCGGCATGTCTTTGGCGTGCCCGGCGGCGCCATCGAACCGCTGTACAACGCCTTGGCCCGCTCCGGTCGCCAAGGCGGGCCGCGCGCGGTGGTGGCACGCGATGAATCCGGCGCCGCCTACATGGCCGATGGCCTGGCGCGCGAGACCGGCACGCTGGGGGTGTGCATCGCCACGTCCGGCCCCGGGGCGACCAACATGATCACCGGTGTCGCCTGCGCCTACGACAACGCCATTCCGCTGCTGGTGATCACCGGTCAGCCGCCGCTCCATTCGTTCGGCAAGGGTGCACTGCAGGAGTCCAGCTGTACCGGCGTCAACACGGTGAGCATGTTCAAGCACTGCACCCGCTACAACTCACTGGTCTCCCACGCGGACCAGCTGCCGGCGAAGCTGTTCAGTGCGTTGATGCAGGCCCGCTGCGCGCCGCATGGGCCCAGCCACCTGTCGATCCCGGTGGACATCCTGCGCCAGCCGGCCAGCAGCTTCGACGACACGCCCTCCTTCGCCGCCTTGCTGAGCCAGAGTCCTGTCTGGATCGACACCGCGGCAACGGACACCCTGGCCGGCCTGTTGCGCGCGGCCCGCAATCCGGTCTGGCTGATCGGCAACGGCTGCGGCGAAGCCATCCCGGCGCTGATGCAGCTGGTGCGGCTCACGCGCGGCGTCTTCATCACGACGCCCGACGGCAAGGGCCTGGTCAACGCGCGTCATGCCCAGTTCCACGGCGTGTTCGGTTTTGGCGGGCACGCGAGCGCTCGCGAGTTGCTGGCCTCGCAGCCCGACCTCGTCGTCGCGCTGGGCACCGGCTTCGGCGAATTCAACAGCGGCGGCTGGTCGCGCGACCTGCTCAACGGCCGGCTGGTCCATGTCGACGCCTGCGACGACAACCTGATGCATTCACCGATGGCCCGCCTGCATGTGCGTGGACGCATCCGCTCGGTATGCGAGCACCTGGTCTCGCTGCTGGCCTCGCCCATGGAGGCCTCCAACATCGTGCCCTTCCAGCATCCGCAGCGGTCGCGGCGGGACTACGAGGCGATGGTCGACCAGCCCCAGGCGCTGAAGAGCGAGCAGGCGCCCGTCAAGCCGCAGCGCCTGATCGCCACGCTGGCCGAGCGCTGCCCACCGCAGACGCGCTTCGTCGCCGACGCCGGCAACAGCGCGGCCTGGGCCGTGCACTACCTGGCCCCGCGCGACCGTCGCCGCAGCGGCGTACCGGCGCTGCCGCCGACGTCCTCCGCCACCGGTGGGCGCAACGACAGGCGCGCCGACAAGCCTTCCAGCTGGCTGCGCGTGACGATGGACTTCGCACCCATGGGCTGGGCCATCGGCTCGGCGGTCGGCATCGCGCTGGGCAAGCCCGGCTGCCCGGTGGTCTGCCTCACCGGCGACGGCAGCTACCTGATGAACGGCCAGGAGATCACCGTCGCCGCCGAGCTGGGCCTGCCGGTG
>NZ_DATILJ010000183.1:0-1567 GCF_035476535.1 Aquabacterium sp. | reverse complement strand
CCGCAGGCGCAGCTGCTCGATGTGCCCAGTGGCGCACCGCTGCTGCACTTGCGGCAGTGGCGCTTTGCGGCCGATGGCGCGGCCACCGAGCTGCGCCAGGCCTATTGGCGCGCCGATGCGTCGCCCTTGTTGATGGAGTTGCGTTGGTGAAATCATTCATGCGATGTGTTGTGGGCGGTGTTGCGCTCGGGGCCTTGATGGCGTGTGCCGCATTGCCACCACCAGCGCCACCCCTGGACGCCGAGCCCTTCGTGCCCACGCGTGCACAGTTCGACCGCCTGTTCCCCGAACGCATCGCGTTCTACAGCTACGAAGGTTTCGTCGCCGCGCTGGCCGCGACGCCGGGTCTGGCGGCCAGCGGCAGCGCCCAGCTGCGGCGCCAGGAGATGGCGGCCTTCCTGGCACAGATCGCCCATGAATCGGACCAGCTGCGCGCGGTGCGCGAATACGAGCGTGCGAACTGGGACCACTACTGCCGCCGCGACCCGGGTGAATCCTGCGCGCCCGGCAAGCAGTACTACGGCCGCGGGCCGATCCAGCTGTCCTGGAACTACCAGTACCTGGCCGCCGGCCGTGCGCTCGGCATCGACTTGTGGGCTGACCCGGATCGGGTCGCCGGCGACGCCACCGTGGCCTGGCAGACCGCGCTGTGGTACTGGATGACGCAAATCGGGCCGGGTCGCATGACGGCGCACGAAGCGATGCTGCGCGGCGAGGGTTTCGGCGAGACCACCCGCAGCATCAACGGTGCGCTGGAGTGCGACAAGCCCGGCGATGCCGCGATCCAGCGCAAGCTGGAACGGCGCATCGGCTTCTACCGCCAGGCGGCCGAACTCTTCGGCGCACCACCCGGCGAGCGGCTGGCATGCTGAGCGCCTCGGCGCCATCACCCACGCCGGCGCTGCACGCCTATGTCGGCACCTACGCGCCACGCGGCGGCGGCCTGCATGCCTTGACGCTGGCCGCAGTGCCGCCGGCGCTGGCCGGTCTGCCACGGGTGGCCGACGAGCACAGTCCCACCTGGCTGTGCGTGGACGCGGCGCGGCAGCGTCTGCATGCCGTGCACGAGCTGTACCGCCGGCCGAGTGATGGCCACGGCCGGCTCAGCAGTTTCGAGATCCTGCCGGACGGCGGCCTGCGCCTGCTCGGCAGCGTCGATTCCGGCGGCTGCCGGCCGGTGCACCTGAGCCTGCATCCGGGCGGCCGGCATGCCTTCGTCGCCCACCACGACAGTGCCAGCGTTGCGGTGCTGGCCGTCGAGCCCGATGGCCGGCTCGGCGCCGTGCTCGATGTGCGCCACAGCGCCGAAGCCTTCGCTGCCGGCGAGGCGGCACTGGGTCCGGCGCAGGCCGAGCGTGCGCCGCCGGGCAGCTTCGCCTGCAGCGGCCATGACGCGCCGCATGCCCACATGGCGCTGCCCGATCCACGCGGCGACATCGTGCTGAGCACCGATCTCGGGCTCGACGCGCTGATCGCCTGGCGCTTCGACGCGGTGTCGGGCCGGCTGCTGTCGCCGCGCCGCGTGCAGCTGTCGCCCGGGGCCGGGCCGCGCCACCTGGTGTTCCAC
>NZ_DATILJ010000182.1:0-16917 GCF_035476535.1 Aquabacterium sp. | reverse complement strand
CCCGCCGCCAAGCCGCGCCAACCGGCATGCGCGGCACCGACCGCCCGGCCGTCGCGGCTGCACAACAGCACCGGCAGGCAATCGGCCACCAGCACGGTGCAGGCCAGGCCGGGCGTGGTGCTGACGCTCGCGTCGGCGCGGTGCAAGGGCAGCCCCGCCGCCAGGTCCTGCGGGCCTAGATGGACCACCCGCGCACCGTGCACCTGGTCCAGGTAGACCGGCGTGGCACCCAGCGCCTGGGCAAACCGGCGCTGGTTCTCCACCACCGCCAGGCGGTCATCGACCGCGTCACCGGGCAGTTCCGGCGGCCGCAGGTTCAGGCTGTCGAAGGGCGCCCGGCTGACGCCGCCGATCCGGCTGCTCATCAAGGCCGCGACGCTGGCCGGCGCGTCCCATTCGGGCCGCAAGGCCGCGGCCCGCAGCGCGTCGATCGCCGCGTCAGCTGGCATCCGGGCAGGCCGAAGGCTGGGTCTTCGCGAACGCGTCCAGCTGCATGCAGGCCTCGAACACGCGCATCACGTTCGGCACATGGTCGACGCGGCAATTGAAACGCTGCGCATTGAAGATCTGCGGCACCAGCACGCAGTCGGCCATGGTCGGCGAGTCACCATGGCAATAGCGCGCAGGTGCAGTGGCCAGCTGGCGCTCGACGGTCTCCAGGCCGGTCTCGACCCAGTGGCGGTACCAGCGATCTTTTTCCTCTTCGGCGATCTTCATCGGCCCGACCAAGTAACGCAGCACGCGCAGGTTGTTCAGCGGATGGATCTCGCAGGCAATGTCCAGCGACAGCGTGCGCACCCGCGCGCGGCCCAGTGCGTCGGCCGGCATCAGCGGCGGCTGCGGATGGGTTTCGTCGAGGTACTCGATGATGGCCATCGACTGCGTGACGATCGCATCGCCGTCCTTCAGCAAGGGCACCAGCCGCGAGGCCGAAACCGACGCATACGACTCACCGAGCTGCTCGTTCTTGACCAGGTGCACCGGCAGGTAGTCGTAGTCCAGGCCCTTCAGCGCCAGCGCAATGCGCACGCGGAACGACGCTGAAGAACGGAAGTAGTTGTAGAGCTTCATCACGTCACCGGATCGCCACACGCAGCGTGCCCAGCCCCGCGACTGTGCCTTCCAGCACATCACCGCTGACCACCGCGCCCACGCCCGCCGGCGTGCCGGTGAAGATCAGGTCGCCCGGCTGCAGTGCCCATGCCTGCGACAGCGTCTCGATCGTCTCGTTGACGTTCCAGATCAGCTCACTCAGGTCGCCCTTCTGCCGTTGCGCGCCGTTGACCGACAGCGTGATGGCGCCACGGGTCAGCTCACCGGTCTTGGTGATCGGGTGCACCGGCCCGATCGGCGCCGATTGGTCGAAGCCCTTGCCAATGCACCAGGGCCGGCCCTGCTTCTTCATCTCGCCCTGCAGGTCGCGGCGCGTCATGTCCAGGCCGATGGCATAGCCCCAGATGTGCTTGGGCGCATCAGCCGCAGCAATGCTGCGGCCGCCGGTGCCGATGGCCACCACGAGTTCGATCTCGTGGTGCAGGTTCTTCGTCAGTGGCGGGTAGTCCATCTCGCCGGTGGCGCCGTCGGCCACGGCCAGCACCGCATCGGCCGGCTTCAGGAAAAAGAACGGCGGCTCGCGGCCGGTGAAGCCCATCTCCTGCGCATGCTCGGCGTAGTTGCGGCCGACGCAGTAGATGCGGGTGACGGGGAACTCGCCGCCGCCGACAACGGGCACGGCAGCAGGACGCGGCGGGGTGATCACGAAACTCATGGCAACAGGCTCCGGCGGATGCGTTTGAACGCGGCTTGAAACGGGGTCAACGATGATGCCACGCCCTGCCCGCTACACTTTCGGCCACCATGCTGCAGACCCGCCTCATCAAGCATTGCCGCCAGTGCGGAACCGCCGTGGCCTATCGCATGCCGGATGACGACAACCGTGAACGTGCGGTGTGCCCGTCCTGCACGACGGTCCACTACGAAAACCCGCTGAATGTCGTCGGCACGCTGCCGGTGTGGGGCGAGCAGGTGCTGCTGTGCCGCCGCGCGATCGAGCCGCGCCATGGGCTGTGGACCCTGCCCGCTGGCTTCATGGAGCTCGGCGAGACGGTGGCCGATGGTGCCTTGCGCGAGACCGTCGAAGAAGCCGGCGCGAAGGTCGAGCTTCAGGGCCTGTTCACGCTGCTGAACGTGGTGCGCGTCGGCCAGGTGCATTTCTTCTACCGCGCCCGCATGCTCGACAACACGCTGGACCCCGGGCCTGAGACGCTGGAGGCGCGCCTCTTCCACGAGCATGACATCCCCTGGGACGAGATCGCGTTCCGCACCGTGCGCGCAACGCTGCAGCACTTCTTCGATTGCCGCCGGCAGGGCAACGACTACCCGCTGCACGTCGGCGACATCGGCTGAACGGCGGTTCAGCTGAACGCGGGCTCCGGATGCACGACCGGTCCGGTCGCGGCATCGAAGCCCAGTGACCACAGCAGCAGCAGATCCGCCTCGCGGGTCACGCCTTCGGCGGTGATCGACAGCCCAACGCTCTGCACCAGCTGCACCAAGCCGCGCAGGTAGCGCCGCGCATCGGTGGCAGCCGGGTCGGCCAGGCCCTGCACATAACGCGCATCGATGCGCACGCAATCCAGGCCCAGGTCCAGCAGGCGGTGGATGCGCGCCAGGCCATCGCCGCAATGTTCGAGACCGAGGTAGACGCCCAGCGGACGCCAGCGCCGCGCAGCCTCCTGCACCAGCGCGGGCCGGTCCAGCGCCAGCGTCTCCGGCAGGTCGATCCACAGCCGAGTCGCGGCCTGCGGTGCGGCTTCCAGCCGGCGTGAGATGGCGGCCATGAAGTCGCTGACACCCATCGATTGCGCGGCGATGTTGATGCAGCGCGCCTGGCCGTCGTTGTCGATGGCCTCAAGCGCCAGCTGCACCGCTCTCTCGTCCACCGCGGCGCACAGGCGCGCCCGTGCGGCCTGGGCCAGCCAGCGCACGGCGGGCTCATAGGCCCCGCCCGGCTCCAGTTGCACACGCATCGGGCAATCCAGGTGCAGCACGCGGCCGTCGGCCGTGCACACCGGAAAGCTGCCCAGCTCGACCCGGTCCTGCTCCAGCGCCAGCGACAGGCGCTGCTGCCACATCGCCTCGCCATACGGCGTGACGGTACGTTGCCCGGGTGCGTCCGAGCCGGGGTCGTGGATGCAGGCGGTGGAAAACGCCACCGCGGTTTCGGCACGGGCCAGCGCCTCGTCGGCCAGCGCCAGCACTTGCTGCACGGTGACGGCACCGCTCACTTCGACCGCGCCGACCGACACGCCGGCGGCTGCGTCGATGCTGATCAAGGGCAGGCGCAAGGCCTGCACCAGCGTTTGGGCGGTTTCTTCGGCCAGGCCTCCGACCGGCAGCACCAGCGCAAAGTCAGCACCGTTCAGCCGGCCGGCAAAGCAGCCGTCGCCGCGGTGCGGGTAGCTGTCCAGCGTCTGCGCCAGCGCCTGCAGCACATGGTCGGTGGCAGCATGGCCGATGCGGCGATTCATGCCCTGCAGATCTCGCACCCGCAGCAGCAGCAGGCCGAAGTGCGTTGGCGCGGCATCACCGGACAACAACTGCTCGAACTGCAGCAGGAAGTGGCGACGGGCCGGCAAGCCAGTCAGGCCATCGGCATGGGCCTGGCGGCGCCAGACTTCCAGCTGGGCCGACTGGTTGTCGAACACCGCCTGCAGACGATCCACCAGCAGATTCATGCTGCTGGCCAGGGGCTGCAGCTCGGGCAGCCCCGGCTCCTCCAGCCGCAGGTAGCGGCCATCGGCCAGCGCGTTGGCCTGCGCCACCGCATCGGCCAGCGCACGCCGCATCGCGCGCACGCGCCAGGCCGCGCCGGCCAGTACCAGCAGGCCCAGCAGGGCCAGCGCCAAGGCGGATTGCAGCAGGCCTTGCCACAGCGCATCCACCGCATCGGTGGTCTGGCCCTGGACCAGCACGTGCGCGCCGCGCAAACCGTCGGCCGTCGGGCGCAGCGTGGCCGTGGCGCCGGCCGGCGGCAAGGCCAGCAGTTCACGGTAGATTTCCGGTGCCCAGGCCGGGCGCACGTCGATGTGCTGCTGCCACAGAATGCGGCCCTCCGCATCCATCAGTTGCAAGCGGCTGAGCCGAGCGGCCGACAAATGTGCACCGAGCAGTGCGTCGCGCTGCGCCTGGGTGCTGACGGCCTCGGCACTCAGCGCCAGGGCGATCCAGCGGGCGCTTTCGGCATCATGGCGATCCATCTGGCGCAGCAAGGCGTCACGCGAGGCCCACTGCTGCACGGCCAGCGCCAGCAACAGACACAGCAGCACCACGCCGGCGAGCAGCCAGCGCATGCGCACATGCAGGGCCGGGCCCAGCGCCGAGGCATCGTGCTCAGCCATCCACGACGGCGCCCGGGTGGCCAGCGAAGAAGGCGCAGCAGTGAGATCAGGGGCGGTGGGCATGGCGTGGCAAGTCAGGAACGCGATGGGCGTTCCTGTCTCCGCTATCGACCCGCCGCCAGGGGACTTGAGGCGGCGTGTGTTTCAGCGCCGCCGTCCGACGCTCTGCCTACTTGCGCGTGGGCGGCAGGTCGGTGCAGGTGCCGTGCGCCACTTCCGCCGCCATGCCGATGCTTTCGCCCAGCGTCGGATGCGGGTGGATGGTCTTGCCGATGTCGACTTCGTCGGCGCCCATCTCGATGGCCAGCGCCACCTCGCCGATCATGTCGCCGGCATGCGTGCCGACGATGCCGCCGCCCAGGATGCGGTGGGTCTCGGCGTCGAACAGCAGCTTGGTGAAGCCTTCGTCGCGGCCGTTCGCGATGGCACGGCCCGAGGCGGTCCACGGGAACAGACCCTTCTTCACCGCGATGCCACGCGCCTTGGCCTCGTCTTCGGTCAGGCCGACCCAGGCCACTTCCGGATCGGTGTAGGCCACGCTGGGGATCACGCGGGCGTCGAACTGTGCCTTGCTGTCACCGGCGGCGACTTCGGCGGCCACATGGGCCTCGTGCACCGCCTTGTGCGCCAGCATCGGCTGGCCAACGATGTCGCCGATGGCGAAGATGTGCGGCACGTTGGTGCGCATCTGCACGTCGACCGGAATGAAGCCGCGGTCAGAGACCGTGACGCCGGCCTTGTCAGCACCGATGGTCTTGCCGTTCGGGCTGCGGCCCACCGCCTGCAGCACCAGGTCGTACAGGCCTTCGCTAGGCTTGCCGTCCAGGCCTTCGAACTTGACCTTGATGCCCTCGGCGGTGGCTTCGGCACCCACGGTCTTGGTCTTCAGCAGGATGTTGTCGAAGCGGCCGGCATTCATCTTCTGCCAGACCTTGACCAGGTCGCGGTCAGCGCCCTGCATCAGCCCATCCAGCATTTCGACGACATCGAGCCGCGCGCCCAGCGTCGAATACACCGTGCCCATTTCGAGCCCGATGATGCCGCCGCCGATGACCAGCATTTTCTTCGGCAGCTGGCGCAACTCCAGCGCACCGGTGCTGGTCATGATGCGCGGATCGTCCTTCGGCAGGAACGGCAGCTTCAGGGCCTGCGAGCCGGCGGCGATGATGCAATGCTTGAAGCGGATGGTTTGCGTCTTGCCATCGGCCATCGCCACCGACAGGTGGAAGGGGTCGGCGAACGCGCCGGTGCCCTGCACCACCGTGACCTTGCGCATCTTGGCCATGGCCGCGAGGCCGCCGGTCAGCTTGCCCACCACCTTGTTCTTGTGCGCCAGCAGCTTTCCGGCATCGATCGTCGGCGCGGCGAAAGTGACGCCGAGGTCGGCGAAGTGCGTGACTTCGTCCATCACCGACGCCACGTGCAGCAGCGCCTTCGACGGGATGCAGCCGACGTTCAGGCAGACACCACCCAGCGTGGCATAACGCTCGACCAGCACGGTCTTCAACCCCAGGTCGGCCGAGCGGAAGGCGGCCGAATAACCACCAGGCCCGGCACCGAGCACCAGCATGTCGCACTCGAGGTCGGCGCCGCCGGCGTAGCTGGCTGCGGCCGGCGCGACAGCGGGCGTGGCAGCGGGTGCCGCCGCCTTCGCGGCCGGTGGCGGCGCGACAGGCGCGGGCGCCGCTGCAGCCGCGCCGGCCGCTTCGAGCATCAGCAGCGGCATGCCCTCGTTGAGCTTGTCGCCCAGCGCGACCTTCAGCTCCTTGACGACGCCGGCAGCGCTGGAGGGAATCTCCATCGAGGCCTTGTCGGACTCCACCGTCACCAGGCTCTGCTCCAGCGCAACGGTGTCGCCGGGCTTGACCAGGATCTCGATCACCGCGACATCCTTGAAGTCGCCGATGTCCGGCACTTTCACTTCGATCAACGCCATGTCATGCCTCTTTCAATTTCATCGTGTGGGCCTTGATCGGCCCGGCGGAGTTCTTGTCGAATTCGCAGCCGGCGCGCACGCCGGCATCGGCCACTTCACGCGCCGTCTTGGCTTTGTCCCAGACCGCGAACATCGCGCCGAGTGCAAACGCGCGGCCCGAGCCGATGGCCCAGAAGCGGTCGAACTCGAACACCTCGCGGTAGGAGTAGACGCCGAAGATGCCGCTCACATTGGCGATCAGCACCGTGAACTGGCTGCTCTCGTAGGGGTCGGCATCTTCTTCCTTGGTGTTCAGGAAGTAGTGCTCCTTCAGCTTGGGGTGCAGCTTCAGGAAGGTGTCGAACACCTCGTCACGCGAGTGCAGCTTCAGCTCGTCGGCCGGCAGGCTGCCCAGCGCCTTGCGCAGCACCGGAAAGTGCGCGGTGGTGCCGGCCATGCCGATCCACGAGTCGCCGATGCGAAAGACCTTGTCGTTGGCCTCGTAGCCATGAGACAGGCGCGTGTCGCCGAAGGTCACCAGCGCATCGGCGGCAATCGCGACCTGCCCGTTCTTGCGGGCAACGCAGATCGTCGTCATCGCGACCGGGTCAGAGCAGCACGCGCCGGAAGTCGGCGAGGATCGAGCCCAGGTAGGCGTTGAAGCGCGCCGCCGCGGCGCCGTCGATCACGCGGTGGTCCCAGCTCAGGCTGAGCGGCAGGATCAGCCGCGGCATGAAGGCCTTGCCGTCCCAGCGCGGCTCGGTACTGCTCTTGCAGACACCCAGGATAGCGACTTCCGGCGCGTTGATGATCGGCGTGAAGTAGCGCCCGCCGATGCCGCCCAGCGAACTGATCGAGAAGCAGCCGCCGCTCATGTCGGCCGGGCCCAGCTTGCCGTCGCGGGCCTTCTTGGCCAGCTCGCTCATCTCCTGCGAGATTTGCAGCACGCCCTTCTTGTCGGCGTCCTTGATCACCGGCACCATCAGGCCGTTCGGCGTGTCCGCCGCGAAGCCGATGTGGAAGTAGTTCTTCAGCACGATCTGCTCACCGTCCAGCGAGGCATTGAACTCCGGGAACTTCTTCAGCGCGGCGACCGAGGCCTTGATCAGGAAGGCCAGCATCGTGACCTTGACGCCGGACTTCTCGTTCTCCTTGTTCAACTGCACGCGGAAGGCTTCGAGCTCGGTGATGTCGGCATCGTCGTGGTTCGTGACATGCGGGATCACGACCCAGTTGCGATGCAGGTTGGCACCCGAGATCTTCTTGATGCGCGACAGGTCCTTGCGCTCGACGGGCCCGAACTTCGTGAAGTCCACCTGCGGCCAGGGCAGCAGGCCGGGGAACGCACCGCCGCCGCTCGCCGCCGCCGCGGGGGCCTTGGCCTTTTGCGCCGAGGTCTGCACCGCGCCGGCCATCACGCCCTTGACGAATCCTTCGATGTCCTGCTGCGTGATGCGGCCCTTGGGTCCGCTGCCCTTGACCTCGTCCAGCGGCACGCCCAGCTCACGGGCGAACTTGCGGATCGACGGCGAGGCGTGCGGCAACGCGCCCTTCGGCGCGGCGGGTTCATGCGGTGGCAGCGCTGCGGTGGGCGGCGTGCGTTCGGCGGTCGCCACCGCGGCCACAGGGGCAGCCGCAGCCGGTGCTGACGCAGCGGCGGGTGTCGGGGCCGGAGCCGCCGCAGGCGCTGCCCCCACCGCTTCGACGATGGCCAGCAACGATCCCTTGGCCACCTTGTCGCCGACCTTGACCTTCAGCTCCTTCACGACACCGGCGTGCGAAGACGGGATCTCCATCGACGCCTTGTCGGACTCGACCGTGACCAGGCTCTGCTCGACCTTGACCGTGTCGCCGACCTTGACCATGACCTCGATCACCGCGACTTCGTCGAAGTCGCCGATGTCGGGCACGAGCACGTCCACCGGGGCGCTTGCCGCAGGCACGGCGGCCGGCGCTGCGGCCGCTGGAACGGGTGCAGCCACCGGCGCGGGTGCCGGAGCCGCCGCCGCGGCAGGCGCCGGTGCGGGCGCTGCAGCCGCGGCGCCCTCGGCTTCCAGCAGCAGCAGCACGGTGCCTTCGTTGAGCTTGTCGCCCAGCGCCACCTTCAGCTCCTTCACCGTGCCGGCCGTGCTCGACGGGATCTCCATCGAGGCCTTGTCACTCTCGACCGTGACCAGGCTTTGTTCGGCCTTCACCACATCACCGGGCTTGACCAGCACCTCGATGACGGCCACATCCTTGAAGTCGCCGATGTCCGGGACTTTGACTTCCACCAATGCCATGTTGATTGTCTCCGCGCTCTGGGGCTCAGGCGTACAGCGGGTTGATCTTGTCGACGTTGAGTTTGTACTTCGCGATCGCCTCGGCCACCTTGGCCATCGGCACGCTGCCTTCGTCGGCCAGCGACTTCAGGGCAGCCACGACGATGTAGTGTCGGTTGACTTCGAAGTGTTCGCGCAGCTTGCTGCGGAAATCGCTGCGACCGAAGCCATCGGTGCCCAGCACGCGGTAGCTGCGGCCCTTGGGCATGTGCGCGCGGATCTGCTCGCAGTAGTTCTTGATGTAGTCGGTGGAGGCGATCACCGGGCCGGCATGCGCGCCGAGCTGCTGCGCGACGAAAGGCACACGCGGCGTTTCGGTCGGGTGCAGCAGGTTCCAGCGCTCGGCGTCCTGGCCGTCGCGCGCCAGTTCGTTGAAGCTCGGGCAGCTCCAGACCTTGGCGGCCACGCCCCAGTCGGCTTCCAGCAGCTCCTTGGCGGCCATCGATTCGCGCAGGATGGTGCCCGAGCCCAGCAGGTTCACCACCGGCTGCTTGGCCTTGACCTTGGCGTCCTGCAGCAGGTACATGCCCTTGATGATCTGGCTCTCGGTGCCGGGCTGCAGGCCGGGCATCGGGTAGTTCTCGTTGAGCAGCGTGATGTAGTAGTAGACGTTGTCCTGCTGCTCGACCATGCGCTTCAGGCCGTGGTGCATGATCACCGCGACTTCGTGGGCGAAGCTCGGGTCGTAGCTGACGCAGTTCGGGATCGTGCCGGCCAGCACGTGACTGTGGCCGTCCTCATGCTGCAGGCCTTCGCCATTCAGCGTCGTGCGGCCGGAAGTGCCGCCGAGCAGGAAGCCGCGCGCCTGCATGTCGCCCGCCGCCCAGGCCAGATCGCCGATGCGCTGGAAGCCGAACATCGAGTAGTAGACGTAGAACGGAATCATGATGCGGTTGTTCGTCGAGTACGACGTCGCCGCGGCGATCCAGCTGCTCATGCCGCCGGGTTCGTTGATGCCTTCCTGCAGGATCTGGCCGTCCTTGGCCTCGCGGTAGTACATCACCTGGTCCTTGTCGACCGGCGTGTACTTCTGCCCTTCGGGGTTGTAGATGCCGATCTGGCGGAACAAGCCTTCCATGCCGAAGGTGCGCGCTTCGTCGACCAGGATCGGCACGGTGCGCGGGCCCAGCTGCTTGTCGCGCAGCAGCGTGGTCAGGAAGCGCACATAGGCCTGCGTGGTGCTGATCTCGCGGCCCTCGGCCGTCGGGTCCAGCACCGCCTGGAAGGCCGACAGCTCGGGCACCTGCAGCTGCTCGTCGGCCTTGGCGCGGCGGTGCGGCAGGTAGCCGCCCAGCGCCTTGCGGCGCTCGTGCAGGTAGCGCATTTCCGGCGTGTCGTCGGCCGGGCGGTAGAACGGAATGCCCTTGGCCAGCTCTTCGTCGCTGACGGGGATGTTGAAGCGGTCGCGCATCGCTTTGATGTCGTCGTCGGTCAGCTTCTTGGCCTGGTGCGCGGTGTTCTTGCCCTCGGCCGCCTTGCCCATGCCGAAGCCCTTGACGGTCTTGATCAGCATCACCGTCGGTTGCCCCTTGGTGCTGACCGCGCGGTGGTAGGCCGCATACACCTTCTGCGGATCGTGGCCGCCGCGCTGCAAACGCCAGATGTCCTCGTCGCTCATCTTGGCGACCATCTCCAGCGCCTTCGGATGCTGGCCGAAGAAGTGCTTGCGCACGAAGGCACCGTCGTTGGCCTTCATCGCCTGGTAGTCGCCGTCGACCGTGTCCATCATGATCTTGCGCAGGATGTGTTCCTTGTCGCGCGCCAGCAGCGGATCCCAGTAGCCGCCCCAGAGCAGCTTGATGACGTTCCAGCCCGAGCCACGGAATTCGCCTTCCAGTTCCTGGATGATCTTGCCGTTGCCGCGCACCGGGCCGTCCAGGCGCTGCAGGTTGCAGTTGATGACGAAGATCAGGTTGTCCAGCTTTTCGCGCGCGGCCAGGCCGATGGCGCCCAGCGATTCGGGCTCGTCCATCTCGCCGTCGCCACAGAAGACCCAGACCTTGCGGTTGCTGGTGTCGGCGATGCCGCGGGCATGCAGGTACTTCAGGAAGCGCGCCTGGTAGATCGCCATCAAGGGGCCCAGGCCCATCGAGACGGTGGGGAACTGCCAGAACTCGGGCATCAGCTTCGGGTGCGGGTAGCTCGACAGGCCCTTGCCGTCGACTTCCTGGCGGAAGTTCAGCAACTGCTCTTCGCTGATGCGGCCTTCCATGTACGCGCGGGCATACACGCCGGGCGCGCTGTGGCCCTGGATGTAGAGCAGGTCGCCACCGTGGCCTTCACTCTCGGCATGCCAGAAGTGGTTGAAGCCGGCGCCGAACATCGTCGCCAGCGAAGCGAAGGACGAGATGTGGCCGCCGAGGTCACCGCCATCGGCCGGGTCCAGCCGGTTGGCCTTGACCACCATGGCCATCGCGTTCCAGCGCATGTAGGCGCGCAGGCGCTCCTCGAACTCCAGGTTGCCGGGGCAGCGTTCTTCCTGGTCGGTCGGGATCGTGTTGACGTAGGCGGTGTTGGCCGAGAACGGCTGGTCGATGCCGGCTTGTCGGGCTTCGTCGATCAGCTGTTCCAGCAGGAAGTGGGCCCGTTCAGGGCCCTCGTTGGCGATGACGGCGTCGAGGGCTTCGAGCCACTCACGGGTTTCCTGCGCGTCGGCGTCGTTGGCGGCGGCACCGAGGAACGATTGGGGCACTGCGGACATGGTTTGTCTCCTTCATCCGAGGGGGTCTTGGGCGATCGGCGCGAAGTGTGACACAGAACATTCCAATTTCCAAATGGTGCGAGTTGATTTCGTATTGTGATAAGAATCACTCGATTACAGGGGCGGCACGCAGAGGGAGCCGCTCTGCGCACCGGGATAATCCGTGCCATGACTCCTTCCGATTCCCGCTCATCAGCGACCGGCTCCGTCCCCCTTGGCCGCCGCATGCTGGGCCGCTGGTGGCGCCGCCAGTCGCCGGCACGGCAGGACCGCTTCGCGACGCTGGCGCCGCTGGTGTCGGTGCTGCTGTTTCTGGCGGCCATCATTTCTGCGTTCTGGTACTTGCGCAACGAGGAAATCGAGCGGGAGTCCGAAGCCGTCAAACGTGATACCGAGATCGCGCAGCAGCAGATCCGCCTGCGCCTGATCGAGAACCAGGAACAGCTGGTGCGCATGGCGCGCGAGATCGTCACGCGCGAACTGGAGGCACCGAACTTCCTGGCGCAGGCCACGCGCTTCACGTCCGACCGGCCGGAGATCGTCTACCTCAGCTGGATCGGGGCGGACCGGCGCGTGCGCGCGCGCCAATCGAGCTTCGGCGAGCGTGATGAAGGCGCCGTACCGCCGAGCGCCGCGGCCTCATCGCCCGACGAGGCCGACTGGGCCTTCATCGCCGCGCGCGACGTGCGCCAGCCGATGTACTCGCGCCCGTTCAAGGACCCCAGCGGCGCCATGGTGTTCCAGCTGCACGTGCCGTTGCTGGACCGCGGCAGCTTCTCCGGCGCGCTGGTGGTCGAGTACTCGATCGACGTGCTGCTGCGCCACTTCGTGCCGACCGAGGTAACCCGCCGCCATGCCATTGCGGTGGTCGACGAACGCGAGCGGATCATCGCCAGTTCCGTCACCGGCATGCCGGGCCATACCCGACAGCCGGCCTCCATCGCGCACGACGTGCCCTTCGCGCCCGCCGCCAACGGCCTCGTGCTGCGCGGCACCGGCTACCGCACCTCCGTCGGCCTGATCGGCAACACCTTGTTCTGGATGGTCGTCGCGCTATCGGTGCTGACGGTGTGGATGCTGCTTGGTACCTGGCGCCACATGCGTCGGCGCAGTCAGATCCAGGGGGCGCTGGTCAAGGAGACCAACTTCCGCCGGGCGATGGAAAACTCCATGCTCACCGGCATGCGGGCGATGGACCTCGAAGGGCGCGTCACCTACATCAACCCGGCCTTCTGCGCGATGACCGGCTTCAGCGAGGCCGAGCTGATCGCCCGCCTGCCGCCCTACCCGTACTGGCCGCACGACCGCATCGACGAGAACTCGCGCCTGCTGCAGCAGGAACTGCAGGGCCGCAGCCCGGCCGGCGGCATCGAAGTGAAGGTGATGCGCAAGAACGGCACGTTGTTCGATGCGCGCATGTACGTCTCGCCGCTGGTCGATGCGCGGGGCCACCAGACGGGCTGGATGACTTCGATGACCAACATCACCGAGGCCAAGCGCATCCGCGACCAGCTGTCGGCCTCGCACGAGCGCTTCACCACCGTGCTGGAAGGCCTGGACGCGGCAGTGTCGGTGCTGTCGGTGCAGCAGAGTGAACTGCTGTTCGCCAACCGCTCGTACCGGCTGTGGTTCGGCGCCGATGCGCGCGGCCATGCGCTGCTGGCCTCGGGCGCCGGCCCGGCCGTGCCCTTCATCGCCGAGCCGGATGACGCGGTCGACGGCATGTCCGGCCTGCCGACGCAGGAACTCACCGGCATCGGCACCAATCCGCGCGAGGTCTACGCCCACACGCTGGACAAGTGGTTCGATGTGCGCTCCCGCTACCTGCAATGGACCGACGGCCGGCTGGCGCAGATGCTGATTGCCACCGACATCACCGGCCGCCGCCGCGCCGAGGAACAGGCAGCGCAGCAGGCCGAAAAGGCACAGGTCTCGAGCCGGCTGATCACGATGGGCGAAATGGCGTCGTCCGTCGCGCATGAGTTGAACCAGCCGCTGACCGCCATCACCAACTACTGCAGCGGCATGGTCTCGCGCGTGAAGGCCGAGACCATCCAGCAGGCCGATCTGATCGCGGCACTCGAGAAGACCGCGCGCCAGGCGGAACGTGCCGGGCAGATCATTCACCGCATCCGCGCCTTCGTGAAAAAGAGCGAGCCGCAGCGCCAGCCGGCGCAGGCCAAGGACATCGTCGAAGACGCCGTGGAGCTGGCCAGCATCGAGCTGCGCCGCCGTAACGTGGCGATTCACCACTACGTCGCGCAACGCCTGCCGCTGTTGCGCTGCGACCCGATCCTGATCGAGCAGGTGCTGCTGAACCTGCTTAAAAATGCGGCAGAGGCGATCGACAGCGCCAAGCTGCCGGCCGCCCGCCGGCACATCGAGCTGCGCGTGATCCCGCGCCACACGCCCGATGAAGGCGGCGTGATCGAGTTCAGCGTCACCGACATGGGCCCCGGCCTGCCCGAGGAAGTGATCAACCGGCTCTACGAAGCCTTCTTCTCGACCAAGGCCGAAGGCATGGGCATCGGACTCAGCTTGTGCCGGTCCATCGTCGAGTCCCACCGGGGGCGGATCAAGGCGCAGAACATCTACAATGGCGCCTCTGTTGCGGGGTGCCGGTTTGCCTTCACCCTGCCCGTCGAAACCACAGCGCGGCACGAGGAGACAACGCTGCCACCACCTCACCGTGTTGCAGTGTCCGACGCCGACGCCAGCCCAGCCGTCAAAACATCCCCATGAGCCTGATCCCGAAAAAAGGCACGGTGTACGTCGTCGACGATGACGAGGCCGTGCGTGATTCCCTGCAATGGTTGCTGGAAGGCAAGGACTACCGCGTCAAGTGTTTCGACTCGGCCGAGAGTTTTCTCTCGCGCTTCGACCCGCGTGAAGTAGCCTGCCTGATCGCCGACATCCGCATGGAAGGCATGAGCGGCCTGGAGTTGCAAGACCGCCTGCTCGAGCGCAAGAGCCCGCTGCCGGTGGTCTTCATCACCGGCCATGGCGATGTGCCGATGGCCGTGACGACGATGAAGAAGGGCGCGATGGACTTCATCGAGAAGCCCTTCAAGGAAGACGACCTGCTGGGCCTGGTCGAGCGCATGCTCGACTCAGCCCGCGCCGCCTTCAGCCAGCACCAGGAGCAGGCCAGCCGCGACGCGCTGCTCTCGCGCCTGACCACGCGCGAAGCGCAGGTGCTGGAGCGCATCGTCGCCGGCCGGCTGAACAAGCAGATCGCCGACGACCTGGGCATCAGCATCAAGACGGTGGAGGCGCACCGCGCCAACATCATGGAAAAACTCAACGCCAACACCGTGGCCGACTTGCTGAAGATCGCGCTGGGCGCGAATACTGCGAAAGCCTGAATCACCGCCTGACCACCGAGGCCGCTGTTCACAGCGGCCTCTTGCATTTCTGCCGCTGTTCGTGAGCGGCCTGTTGCATTCTGGAGATCCCCATGACCGCCCAACTGATCGACGGCACCGCGCTTTCAAGACAAATCCGCGCCGAGGTGGCCGCCCGCGCACAGGCCCTGGCCGCACGCGGCGTGAAACCCGGCCTGGCGGTGATCCTGGTCGGTGAGGACCCCGCGTCGGCCGTCTATGTGCGCAACAAGGTCAAGGCCTGCCAGGAGCATGGCCTGCACTCGGTGTTCGAGAAATACGATGCCGCGCTGAGCGAAGCTGATCTGCTGGCACGCATCGAAGCACTGAACGGCGACCCCGCCGTCCACGGCATCCTGGTGCAAATGCCGCTGCCCAAGCACATCAACCCGCAGCGCGTGATCGAGACGATTTCGACGCGCAAGGACGTCGACGGCTACTCGGTGCAGAGCGCCGGCGACCTGATGGCCGGCCTGCCCGGGTTTCGTCCGTGCACGCCCTATGGCTGCATGAAGCTGATCGAAAGCACCGGCGTGCCGCTGAAGGGCAAGCATGCGGTGGTCATCGGCCGCAGCAACACCGTGGGCAAGCCGATGGCCTTGCTGCTGCTGCAGGCCAATGCGACGGTGACGGTGTGCCACAGCGCCACGGCGGACATCGGCCATCACACACGCCAGGCCGATGTGGTGGTGGTGGCCGTCGGCCGCCGCAACACGCTGACGGCCGACATGGTCAAGCCCGGCGCGGTCGTCATCGACGTGGGCATGAACCGCAATGACGAAGGCAAGTTGTGTGGCGACGTCGACTTCGCCGCCGTGAAGGATGTTGCCGGCTGGATTACCCCGGTTCCGGGAGGTGTCGGGCCAATGACCATCACGATGCTGCTGGTCAATACTGTGGAGGCGGCAGAACGCGCCGCTTGAACTGACGCCACCCGCACCCAAGTTCGCTCACGAGGCGAAGCCCACCGCACATGACCAATCCCCTGCTGCAAGCCGATGGGCTGCCGGCCTTTGCCGACATCCGTCCCGAACACATCAACCCGGCGCTGGACGTGCTGCTGCCGGCTGCCGAAGCCGCGCTCGAGCAGGCCGTCAGCGACGCCGTGCCGGCCGACTACGGCGCGCTGTCGCAGGTGCTGGACGTGCCGCTGGAGCGGCTGTCGCGAGCCTGGAGCGCCGTCGGCCACCTGAACGCCGTGGCCGACACGCCGGCACTGCGCGCGGCCTACAACGAGAACCTGGGCCGCATCACCGAATTCCACACCCGTCTCGGTGCCGATGAACGGCTGTACGCCAAGTACAAGGCCGTCGCCGGCAGCCCGGCGGCGAAGCACTTGAGCCCGGCCCGCCAGCGCGCACTGGCCAATGCGATGCGCGACTTCGTGCTGAGCGGCGCCGAGCTGCAGGGCGAAGCCAAGACGCGCTTCGCGGCGATCCAGGAACGCAGCGCCGAAGCCGCGCAGCAGTTCTCCGAGCATGTGCTGGATGCCACCGACCAGTTCGCGTGTTATGTCGAAGCCGAACGACTCGCCGGCGTGCCGGACGACACCGTGCAAGCCACCCGCGAGGCCGCGGCCGCAGAGTCGAAGTCCGGCCACAAGCTCACGCTGCACATGCCGGTGTGGATGCCGGTGATGCAGTACGCGCAGGACCGGGCCTTGCGCGAGCAGCTGTACCGCGCCTATGTCACGCGCGCCAGCGAATTCGGCCCGACCGAGCGCGACAACAGCGCGCTGATGCGCGAACTGTTGCAGCTGCGCCAGGAAGAAGCCGCACTGCTGGGCTACCCGAGCTACGCGCAGCTGTCGCTGGTGCCGAAAATGGCCGAGTCACCGGCCCAGGTGACCGAGTTCCTGCGCGACCTGGCGCAGCGCGCCAGGCCTTACGCCGAACGCGACCTGGCCGAGCTGAAGGCCTTTGCCGCCGCGCAGCTGGGCCTGGCCGAGGTGCTGCCCTGGGACGTCTACTACGTCTCCGAGAAGCTGAAGGAAGCGCAATACGCCTTCAGCGAGCAGGAGGTCAAGCAGTACTTCACCGAGCCGCGCGTTCTCGACGGCCTGTTCAACATCATCCAGACGCTGTTCGACGTGACGATCCGGCCCGATACGGCGCCGGTCTGGCACGACAGCGTGCGCTTCTACCGCATCGAACGCAGTCGGGCGAACGGCGCCGGCCCGCAGCTGATCGGCCAGTTC